>DASRSL010000256.1:0-13420 GCA_035656495.1 Roseiarcus sp. | reverse complement strand
GAAGGTGCCGATCGACAGGTCCAGGTCGTTGCCCGCTATGACGAACATCTGCGCCATGGTCGCGAGCGCGATCGGGATCGCGAGGTTCATCATCAGCGTGAAGCCGAAATAGCTGATCGCGCGCGGATTGAGCCACGCGATCGCTGCGACGACGAGCGCCAGCGACAGCGCCGGAAGCGCGGCGCGCAAGCCTCGCCGCATCCCGACGCCGCCCGCCCGCCAACCGGCCGCGGCCGCAACCGAGCTCATTTCAGGCGACCTCGGCGAAGGACGAATGGATGACGCGCTCCTCGCTCAATTCGTCGCGCGAGAGCTCCGCCACGACCGCGCCGTTGCGAAAGACGTAGATGCGGTCGCAGTTCTTCAGCTCCTCGGTCTCCGTCGTGTACCAGAGGAAGGTCCGCCCCCGCTCCGCCTCGGCGCGGATCAGATCATAGACCTCGAGCTTGGTGGCGTAGTCGACGCCGCGCATCGGATCGTCCATCAGCACGATCCGCGCGTCGGAGGCCAGCGCCCGGGCGAACAGCGCCTTCTGCTGGTTGCCGCCCGAAAGGGAAAGAATGTTGTGGCGGACGTCGGGCGTGCGGATTTTGATCCGCTCGCGCCATGCCGTCGCGAGAGCGCGTTCGAGCCTCGGCGAGACGAACGGGCCCGTGCGCAGGCTCTTCAGCGAGCGAACCCCGATGTTGTGCGCGATCGACCATTGCGGAAAGATTCCGTCCGACTGCCGGTCGCCGGCGACGATCGCGACCGGTCCCTCGACCGTCGCGCCCGGCCGCGGCCGCGCCGCGGCGCCGAAGGCCAGAAACAGGAGATCGGTCTGGCCGTGGCCGGCGAGGCCCGCGAGGCCGACGATTTCGCCTTCCCGCGCCACGAGCTCGCGCCGGTCCGGCTGCCTGCTCGGGCGGACGCGAAGTCTGATCGGGGCTTCGCCCCGCGCGCTCGAGGCCCCGGTCGTCCTGGCCCCGGCGGCCTCGCTCTCGACGCCGCCCATGGCCGCGATGAGCTTCCCCCGATCGAAATTCCGCGCTTGGTCCGAGGCGACGACCTTGCCGTCGCGCATCACGACGATATGGTCGCACGTCTCGAGGACCTCGCCGAGGATGTGGGAGATGAGCACGCAGCTCGCCCCCGACCGGACCGCGTCGCGCACATAGGCGAGCAGCTGCCCCGCCGTATGCGCGTCGAGCGCGGAGGTCGGCTCGTCGAGGATGACGAGACGCGCCGGCCGTCCGTCCGAGACGGTGAAGGCGCGCGCGATTTCGACCATCTGCCGCCGTCCGATCGACAGGTCCTGCACGAGATCGTCGGAGCCGATCCCGTGGCGCGGAAAAATCTCGTCGAGCTTGTCGAGGATGAGCCGCCCCGCTCGCTTGCGCCAGCCGAATCCGCGGATCGACAGATGGATGATCCGCGCGTTTTCGGCGACCGTCAGGTTCGGGCAGAGCGAGAGCTCCTGGTAGACCGGGCGCAGCCCGAGCGCCTTGGCGCGGACGGCCGAATAGGTCTGCTGCTCCTCGCCGGCGACGAGCACGCGCCCGCGGTCCGCGACGACGCCGCCGTTGAGGACGTGCATCAGGGTCGACTTGCCGGCGCCGTTATGGCCGACGACGCCGACGCATTCGCCGGGACGGATTGAAAAATCGACGCCGTCCAGGGCCCGGACGGCGCCGTAGGATTTCTCCACGCCTCTCAAATCGACGAGAGCGCCGCCGCCCGCCATGGTCTCATCCATCCCTTAGCGCGCGGCGCCCTCCCGCGATATGCGAGTCTACTTCATGTTCGCCTTGATGGCGGCGATCGCGTCGGCCTGGGTATATTCGTGGCTCGCGACGCCGCCCTTCGGAATCTTCGGCAGCTCCGCCTCGAAGTCGTTCTGGTCGAAGGCGAGGTAAGGCACGAGGAGGTCGTGCGGGATGTTCTTGTTGCCGTCGAGGATCTGCTGCGCCACCCAGAATGCGAGGGTCGAGACGCCCGGCGCGATCGAGGCCGACCAGGTCACGTAGCCGTCCTTGTCCTTCTGCTCCTTCCACCACTGCAATTCGTCCTGGCGGTTGCCCATGATGATGGTCGGGCGTGGCTTGCCGGCGGCGGCGATGGCCTGCGCCGCGCCGTAGCCGTCGCCGCCCTGGTCGACGACGCCGACGATCGGCGGCAGCGACGGCAGCACGGTCGCGACCGCCTTCTGCGCGGTCGTCTCGTCCCAGTCGCCGGTGACGGTGGAGACGATCTTGAATTCTGGGTGCGCCTTGACACCCTCGGCGATGCCGTCGTGAATGAGCCCGTCAATCGACGTGCCGGCGAGACCGCGAATCTCGAGCAGGTTCCCGCCTTTCGGCTGGAACTTGGCCATGTGCTCGACTTCCTGCTTGCCATAGTCCTTGTAGTCGACGACGACGCGCCAGGCGCAGGGCTCGGTGACGATGCCGTCGAACGAGACGACGACGATGCCGGCGTCGCAAGCCTGCTTGACGGCGCCGTTCAGCGCGTCGGGAGAAGCCGCGTTGATGACGATGGCGTTGTAGCCCTGCAGGATCAGGTTCTGGATCTGCGCCGCCTGGGTCGGCACTTCCTTGTCGGCGGTGGTGAAGACGTCGGCCGCGGCGACGATCCCGTCTTTCACCGCCTGTTTGGTGACGACGTCGTAGCTCTTCAGCATCGCCTGGCGCCAGGAATTGCCGGCGTAGTTGTTGGAGAACGCGATTTTCATCTTGCTGGTGTCCGCCGCGGCGGACCCGGCGAACAGCGCGCCAGCGGCGAAAAGGGCAAGCACGGAAACATAGCGGCTCATCGGGGTTCCTTCCTTCGAAGCCCGGCGCAAAAGCGATCGGAGCGCGCCCGGGATTCCTGGTCTCGTTGACGGTTGCGGCGGCGCGCGCTCAGCGCTTCCGACGCCGCCACGGCTAACATGCTGGCGAATTTTGTGTCAATTGGCGGGAGACGCCCGCTTTGTAGGCGTCCGGACGAGCGAAGCATTCCGGATGTGGCAAGCGGCAGCCCGCCCCCCAACGCAGAAATCCGTGTTCTCGCAATTGGACTGCGCGCCTCTGCTGGGACCCCTGATGCGTCATTCGATGTCCCACCAGCGGGTGTAAATGCCCGCGACCTTCTCCAGCTCGGCCACGTCGATCCATTCGATGTCGCGGTGCGCCTGATCGATGGAGCCAGGGCCGAAGATGGCGACCTCGCGCGCCAGGCCGCTGTAGGCCGAGGCATTCGTCCCGAAGGGCGCGGTCGCCGCCGCCATCCCCGACCAGCCGCTCAACTGTTGAATCCAGGGCGTGTCGGGCGGCTGATAGAAGGCGGGCAGCTCGTGGACAATTGTCATCGTCAGCGGCAGCGGACAGTGCTGACGCGCGTAGACTTCGAGCGCCCGGCTGATCATCGCCGGGTCTTCGCCAGGCACGACCCGCCGGTTGACGTGAATCTCGCATTTGTCCGGCACGATGTTGAGCGCCTGCCCGCCGGAGATCATCGCGACGGACAGTGTTGCCGCGCCGACATCGGTCGACGGCTTAAGTTGACTGACGCGCTGGTGCTCGGCGGCCAGCGCGGTAATCAATGGCGCGGCGGCGATGATGGCGTTTTTGCCCAGATGGGGCGTGGACGAATGAGCCGCCTCGCCCTGAATCTCGAAGATAACGTTGGAGGCGCCTTTGTGGCCGTAGATCGGTGCGCACATCGTCGGCTCGGCCACCAGCAGTTGATCGAGTTTGAGACCGCGCCGACGAACCCATCGGGCGAAGATCGGCCCGCCGCCACAGCCGGTTTCTTCGTCCGACGAGGCGCAGACGACCAGATTCGGCTTGAGGACCTCGCCCCGGCGCCGCATGTCTTCGAGCAGCGCAAGCACCACGCCGAGGCTGGCTTTGGTATCGACCGAGCCGCGCCCGTAAACGCGCCCTTTTTCAAGTCGGCCGTCGAATGGGTCGCCGATCATCGTTTCGACGCCGACGGTATCGATGTGGACGTCGACCGCGATCCAGCGGTCGGTTTGCCCGCGCCAGACGCCGTAGGTATTCGGACGGCCAGGATAGACGTCCTCAGACTCGACCGCACCTCCGAGCGCCTCGAACCAGGTCGCCACCTCAGCTGCGATTCGACTTTCGTCGATTGCGCCCGAGCGCAGCCCGGCATTCCCCGGCCCGACGCTCGGAATGCGAACCAAGCGCTGTAGCCACTCGACAACACGCGACGTTTCGACCATCGTCCGTTCCGTGAGTTTGTCGGCGGGCGCGATCAATCGCGCCGCTGTAAAAGCCTGTTGGACGGATTGTAACCATCTGCAGCGGGCCAACGCCATTTTGGACGACTGCGGTGTAGAGGTTTCGTCCCGGATACGGACAAATCAATCGATGCCGACCCCTGACAAAGAGGTTGAAATGACGGACAAGCAGACTGCAGAATGGATGGGCAAGAATCGAAAGCTCACACCGGCGGAAGTCGAAGAATTTCTGGCCGGGCCGGTCGTCGCACGGATCGCCACCATCGACGAGAACGGCGTGCCCTACGTTACCCCGGCGTGGCAGGAATGGGACGGCGCAGCCTTCTGGATCGTTCCGCGCGAGCGCTCGGCCTGGATCGCGCATATCAAGAAGAATCCGAATGTCGGCATTTCGTGCGCGCAGGACAGCGGGACCTACACACGCGTCACGGCGCAGGGGAAGGCTGAGATCGTCTTCGGACCGGCTCCGATGCAGGGTCAGTGCCTGGACGTCGCCAACCGCATGGCGCTGCGCTTCCTCGGCGAGCACGGGCCGGAATATCTGATGCCGACCTACGACCGGCCGCGCTACCTGATCAAGATCGTCCCCACGAAGATGCTCAGCTGGGACGGCATCGAGTGGGCCAGGAAATATACCGAGAAATAGCTGCTGACTGGACGATAATCTCTCTGCAATAATGTTTTCTTGCTTATCCGATCATTTGCGCTGAGCATTTTTGTGAGCAGCGTCGGTCAAGAATCCGTCCCCGCCCGCCCACGTTCGTGGTCGCCCCGGTTGGTGATCCGGCGCTACGGCGTGTACTGCTCGCTCGCGCTGCTGCTGCTGATCGCGCTGGTCGTCCGACCGGAAGTGTACCGGCCGGAGTCACTGTTCCTGATTTTGCGCTCAGCCTCGCAGCTCGGCATGGTCGCCCTCGGCCAGACGCTGGTCATGCTGGTCGCCGGTCTCGACCTGTCGGTCACCGGCGTGCTCGTGCTGACCTCGGTTGTGATTGCTCAGGTCGGCGCCGGCCAGGACAGATGGATTCTGCCCGGCCTGTTGATATCTCTTGGCTTGGGCGCGTTGATCGGCCTGGCGAACGGGCTCTTGGTCACCAAACGTAACGTCCCGCCATTCGTGGCGACGCTCGGTATGCTGGTGCTTATTCGCGGCGCGCAGAGCGTCTACACCCAGGGCATTCCCAGCGGCGAGGTGCCGGACGGCCTGAAATTGCTCAATCAGCCCCTCGGCCCGCTGCCGGTCTCGTTCGTCATCTGGATCGCCTTAACCGCGCTCCTGGCGTTCATCCTGTACATGACGCCGTTTGGCCGCCGGGTCTATGCCATCGGCAGCAACCGAGAGGCAGCCCGGCTGTCGGGCATTCCGGTCGACCTTTACGTGATCGCCGTCTACGTCCTTTGCAGTCTGCTCGTCGTCGGTTCCGGCATCATCCTGAGCGGCTACGTCGGCTACGTCGACCGCTATCTCGGTCGCGGCTTCGACCTCGAGTCGATTGCGGCGGCGGTGGTGGGCGGGGTAGCATTTTCCGGCGGACGCGGTAGCCTTGTCGCAGCGATGGCCGGCGTGCTGCTCGTGGAGTTCCTGAGCAGTCTGCTGTTGATCATCGGCATGGACGTGCAGGCTCAGCTGATCATCAAGGGATCCGTCGTCATCGGCGCGGTCGCGCTCTACAGTCTGGCTGAAGGTCGGCCATGAGCTTTCGCCAGCGGTGATAAAATGGCTCTTATGTTGGAGTTGAGAGAGGGCGCCACGCAGCGCCAACGCAACCTACGGTCCCTTGGTCCTGTATCGTCTGAGGAGCAAACCAATGAAACTGAGGAGGAGCAAACCCATGGAAAAGACGGCCGTTTTCTCCATTCTAACGCTGATGGCGGTCCTGAGCGGCGCGCCCGTCCGCGCCCAGAACGCCACCCCGGCGGCCACCGATACCGCGAAGCCGACCCAGAATTACACGCAGGCCGAGCTGGACGCGAGCCCCTACCTCAAGAGCGTCATCACGCGTGAAGGCACGATGGCCGACACCTCGAAGTTCAAGAAAAAAGGCCCCTACAAGATTGCGCTCGCTGCGCAGGGACCGACCAACTCGTGGGCCGCGCTGTTCGACCAAGAAGCCCGCTACCACGTCGAACAACTCGGCAAGGACAAGGTGTCCGAGTTGCTCTACGCCAGCGCCGACGGCAGCGCCGACAAACAGGTCCCGGAAGTCGAAGACCTGTTGAGCCAGAACCCCGACGCGCTGATTTTGGTGCCGATGGGCCGCGCAGCGCTCGCCGCCCCCGTTGACCGCGCCGCTGCCCAGGGTGTTCCGGTGGTGCTGTGCGCGAGCGGCGTCAACGGCGACAGCTACGTGACCGAGGTCGGCACCAACCTGTACGGCCTGGGTGTCCGTATGGCGAACTGGCTTTCTGACCAGCTTGGCGGCAAGGGCGCAATCCTCGTCATGGACGGCATCCCCGGCGTCGATACGGCTGAGATCGCCAAGGCCGGCGCGGCCACCGTCTGGCCGAAGAAACCCGGCATCAAGATTCTGGACGAGCAGTACGGCCAGTGGTCGACGAGCGTAGCCAAGAAGATCGCCGAACAGTGGATCGCCAAGTACGGTAAAAATATTCAAGGCGTGTGGTCGGACGGCGGCCAGATGTCGCAGGGAATCATCGAAGCTTTCCAGGAAGCCCACCTCCCGGTTCCCCCGATTGCCAGCGCTGACTACAGCAACGGCTTCTTGCGTCAGGTCAAAGATGGCCACATCAACTTCACCGCCGGTCAGTACCCGAATGCGATGGTCATCCTGTGCATTGACACGGCGCTCAAGATTCTCCAGGGCGAGCCGGTGCCGCGCTTCATCGACTTCCGTGACAGGATGGACAAGACGCAGGACGTCAACACGTCGAACATCGACACCTTCTTCAATCCGAAGTGGAGCGACGATGTCTTCCCGCCGATCTTCCTGCCCGACTCGAAAATGGTCGAGCTCAAGTACATGAGCAAGTAGCGATCTCAAATCGCACGGGGATCAACTCCGGTTGCGTCCCCGCGCGCCATCGAAAACTTTCCCCTTGACCCGCATGGCTTGCGGTTCGCGCCGAAGGAAAAGGATGTTCGGCGCCCTCCATCCCCGCAGCGAAGAGGAGGCTATGGGCGAAACTGGGTGACGGGGGTGAGGAAGGCGGCGTAACGGCGCGATCCTTCTTCCTCCGGATCCGGTCGTGAAGGCCGCCTCCCTTTGGGAGAGGGGAACAGGAGGTCGGAGGTTCACTTAACTTAACCCCATAAATTGATCAACAGACCGTGCCCGACGCTCCGATTCTCGAAATGCGGAATATCTCGAAAGCGTTCGGCGGCGTCCAGGCGCTGCGCGACGTATCGTTTTCGTGCCGCCAAGGGAAGGTTCATGCGCTGGTTGGCGAGAATGGAGCCGGCAAGTCGACACTGATCAAGATCCTGGCCGGAGCCTATCAGGCCGACAGCGGCGAGATCGTCTTCAAAGGTCAGCGTTACGCCGGCTTCACCGCCCGCGAGGCGATGGCGACGGGCATCAGCATCATTTATCAGGAATTGAATCTCGTCCAGTTCATGACGGTCGCCGAGAATATTTTTCTGGGCCGCGAGCCGCGCAACCGACTCGGCGTCATCGACACGCGGCGGATGGCGAAAGAAAGCGCCGACCTGCTCCACCGGCTCGGCATTCAGCTCTCCCCGTCGGCGCACATCGACGATTTGACCGTCGCCAGCCGGCAGGCAGTCGAGATCGCCAAAGCCCTGTCGCAGAAGGCCGACCTGATCGTCATGGACGAGCCGTCGGCGATTCTGGCTGGACAGGAACTCGACAGCCTGTTCGCCACGATTCGGTCGCTGGTCGAGCAGGGCGTCACGATTATCTACATCTCGCACCGCCTTAACGAGGTCTTCGAAATCGCCGACGACGTCACCGTCCTGAAGGACGGGCAGGTTGTCGGCGCGCAGCCGATCCGCGAGGTCACCCGAGCCCGGCTGATTCAGATGATGGTCGGCCGGCAGCTCGAGGAAATATTCCCGCGCGCCACGCGTCCACGCGGCGCGCCCGTGCTGACGGCTATCAATGTCACGACCGAAAAGCTGTCGCACCCGGCCAACCTGACGCTCTATGAGGGCGAGATTCTCGGCCTGGCCGGCATGGTCGGCGCGGGACGAACCGAAGTGGCGCGGGCGCTGTTCGGCGCGGATGCGCTTCGCCTGGGCAAAATCCTGCTTAAAGACACGCTGATTCAGCCGCGCAGCCCGAAAGAGGCGGTCGAGGCCGGGCTGGCGCTGGTGCCGGAAGACCGCAAAACCCAGGGGCTCTTCCTCGAACAGTCGATTCGCAGCAACATTACGCTCGCGAGCCTGGATAAGCTGACGCGGTTCGGAGTGATTCAGCGCGTGCAGGAAACCGAGATGATCCGGCAGGCGCAGCGTGAATTGTCGATCAACATGGCCTCGCCGGAGCTTGAGGCGCAGCATCTGAGCGGCGGCAATCAGCAGAAGGTCGTCCTGGCGAGGTGGTTGCAAACGTCGCCGTCGGTGATCATCTTCGACGAGCCGACGCGCGGCGTCGACGTCGGGGCCAAGTTCGAGATTTACCAGCACATGCGCCAGCTTGCCGAACGCGGCGTCGCCATCCTGATGATTTCGTCGGAGCTGCCGGAAATCCTCGGTATGAGCGATCGGATCCTGGTCATGCACGAGCGCCGGATTGTCGCCGAGCTGGCCCGCGACCAGGCAAGCGAGGAACGGATTATCGAGCTGGCGACGACGGGCGGCCAGGCGGTGAGCAAACCGGCATGAGCGCGATTACGTCGTCCCCCTCCGAGCGCGGCGGCCTGCGCGTTCCGCCTGGCCTGCGCCGCCACGGTTCGCTGCTGATCGTCTACGGCCTGATTCTGATCCTCGCCGTTTATGCCTCGCTGGCGTCGCCCAACTTCCTGACCGACCGCAACATCTTCAACGTGCTGCGGACCGGCGCATTTCTCGGCACGGTGGCGATTGCCGAAACTTTCGTCATTATCGGCGGCGGCATCGACCTGTCGGTCGGCTCGGTCATCAAGCTGTCGGTGCTGATCTCGGCCATCCTCATGAACGGCAAGCCGGAAAATATCGGCGTCGCCGTCGTCGCCACCCTGGCGATGGGCGCGGTTATCGGCCTCATCAACGGGCTGCTGATCACGAAAGTGCGGATTGCTCCGTTCATCGTCACACTCGGCGCCTACAGCATTTTGCGCGGCGTCGCCTATACGGTCACGACCACGCCGGTCGGCCAAGCCGCGCCTGGGTTCCTGCGCCTGTACGACCTCAAGGTCGGGCCGGTCCCGCTGCTGGTGATTTTTCTGGCGCTGCTGATCCTGTCCGGGACTTTTGTGCTGCGACGGACGGCGTTTGGCCGCTACATTTACGCCATCGGCGGCAACGAGCAGGTGGCGCGGCTGTCGGGCATCCGCGTCGATTGGGTCAAGATCAGCGTCTACGTGCTGTGCAGCACCCTCTCCGCGTTGACTGGCCTGCTCTACCTAGCCCGCGCCGGGGTCGGCGACCCGGTCACCGGCGAAGGCGCGGAGCTTCAGGCGATTACGGCCGTTATTCTCGGTGGGACAAGTCTGTTTGGCGGCCAGGGCAGTCTGATCGGCACGCTTGGCGGCGTCTTGCTCATGGGCCTGACCAATAACGTCCTGGTCATCCTCAACGTCAACTCGTGGTATCAGGACTTGATTCAGGGGCTGGTCATCGTCGGTGCGGTTGCGCTCTACAAGCAAAAACGAAGGTAAACGAGCGCCGGAGAGTCGAGAGGGCCGAGAACACGAGCTCGACGCGCCTGTTCGATTTTCCGTGGCGCCTCGACGGCGGAAATGCGATGCCTTACGTTCGGGCGATACGAGATGGCGTCGTGGGCGAACCGCGCGCGGGAGGAGAAGAATGGCGTCAGTGGACGTTGTCGACGTGCGCAAATCCTACGGCACGGTGGAGGTCATCCACGGCGTATCCATCTCGATTTCCGACGGCGAATTCGTCACGCTGGTCGGTCCCTCCGGCTGCGGCAAATCGACCCTGCTCCGGATGATCGCGGGGCTCGAGTCGATCGCCCAGGGAAAGATCAAGATCGGCGCCCGGGTTGTGAACAACCTCTCCCCGAAAGACCGCGACATCGCCATGGTCTTCCAGAACTATGCCCTCTATCCCCACAAGACCGTGGCCGAGAACATGAGCTTCGGGCTCAAGCTCCGGCATCTCCCGAAGGCGGAAATCCACGCCAGGGTGCAGCGCGCGGCGGAAATTCTGCATGTCGCGCCCTATCTCGGCCGCTATCCGCGGCAGTTGTCCGGCGGCCAGCGTCAGCGCGTCGCAATGGGGCGGGCGATCGTTCGCATGCCGCAAGTCTTTCTGTTCGACGAGCCGCTGTCCAACCTCGACGCCAAGCTTCGCGTGCAAATGCGCGCCGAGATCAAGGAGCTGCACCAGCGCCTGAAGACGACCACTGTCTACGTCACGCACGACCAGGTCGAGGCGATGACGATGGCCGACCGCATCGTCGTCATGCGCGACGGCGAGGTCGAGCAGGCTGGATTGCCGCTGGACCTCTATGACCGGCCAGGAACGCTGTTCGTGGCGGGCTTCATCGGTTCGCCGGCGATGAATCTGTTCAAAGGGACGGTCCGGCTCGACGGCAAGCCTTCCTTTATGACGGACACGGGAGTCGAATTGCCGCTGAAAACGGCGCCGCGCGGGATCGACGGGCGGCCTTGCATGTACGGGATTCGGCCGGAACACTTGGCCATTGGCGGCGAGGTGAAGGCCGAGATTTCGGTCGTCGAGCCGACCGGGTCGGAAACGCAGGTCGTCGCCAAGCTCGGGGGCGATCAGCTCGTCGGAGTCTTTCGCGAGCGGATCTCGGCGAGGCCGGGCGAAATCCTGCCGATCTCGCCAAACCTCGGCGCCGTCCACCTGTTCGACCTGGAAAGCGGCAAGCGGCTCGAGTAGCCATCGCCGCGATTGCTGGAAATGCGCGTGTCGGGAAGCGCGCCGATCGAGACGACGTCCGGTTTCAGGCTCGGGGCGAACGACCCGAGTCAGGTCACGCCGGCGTCGAGCCTGTCCCGCTTCCTCCTAGAAGTCCTCGAGCGTCAGCTCCCGCGCCATGACGAGGTTGCCCGCCGTCAGGCCGCAGTCGACCGGGAGGGCCGCGCCGGTAATCGCCGACGCCTGGTCTGAGGCGAGGAAGGCGACCGCGCGGGCGACATCGATCGGCTCGACGATCCGGCGCAGCGGGTACCAGCGCTCCAGGGTCGCCAGCACCTTCGGGTCCTTCATCGTCCGTTCGGCCCAGATCGGCGTGCGGACGGTTCCGGGCAGCACGATGTTCACGCGCACCCCGTACCGCCCGTATTCCAGCGCGAGGGAGCGGGTCAGGGAAATCATGCCGGCCTTTGCGGCGCTGTAGGCAGGATCGCCGAGGGCGGCCAAGCCATTGACGGAGCCGATGTTGACGATGACGCCCGCTCGCCTCTCGCGCATGTCCGGCAGGACTGCATGGGCGCAATTGTAGGCGCCGTTGAGGTTGCCGTTGACGTCCTCGCGCCAGCCCTCGGGGTCGGTTTGCGCAAGCGTCGGATGGTTCGAGAAGCCCGCGTTGTTGATGAGCGCGTCGATCGGGCCGCGCGCCGCCTTGAGTCGCCCGAAGGCCTCCGCGACGATAGCGGGATCGCCGATGTCGGCGACCTCCGCGGTCGCGTCGATTCCCTCTTTCGCGAGGGACGCGACGAGGTCGCGAACGGCAGGGCTGCTATCGATCGCGCCGATCTTCGCCCCCTCGCCGCCGAAGTGCCGGCACAGGACCTGGCCGATGCCGCCGGCTGCGCCGGTGACGGCGACGAATTTCCCCCGGAAGGTCATGCTGCGTTCCCCAGCGCGGCGAGCCCCTCGGGGATCCAATCGAGATTGGCGTCGCGCAGATGGCCCCAGTTGTAGAAAGCGACCTCGCGCACCCCGCCCGCCGCGAGCGCGCGCATCGCGGCGAGAAACTCCCCCTTCGATTCGAGGTCGGGGAAGGCCGGCCGCACAATGCCGCGCAGGACCCCTGCGCCCCGCAGCCGCCGCTTGACATCGTGAAGATCAGCTTTGATGCGGTCCGCGGCGGGCTCGTAGAAGCAGGCTTCGATCACCCCGGCGGCCTCGGCGAGCGCCCTCAGATCGCTTCCCTCATACCACGCGCCGCCGGTCGGCCGGGCGACGGACGGGATCACCGCGACGGTCGCGCTCTTCCGCACGGCCTCGCGAATGTCGCGGACCAATGACGTCACCACCGTGCAGCGCCAGTCGAGGAACGCGGCCAGCTCGCCGTCCGTGCGGCCGTCGGCCAACCAGAACGCCTCAGCCATGTCGGCGGGAAAATCGACGTCGCTCGCCAGGTAGGCCTCGATGTCGGATGCGACCCGGCGCCTCAGCGCCTCGGCGTCGACGCCGGCCCGTTTCGCTCCCGCCGCGCAATGTTCGCAGAAGCACAGGCCGAGCTGTGAATCGAGCCATCGATTCGGACGATTGAGCGCGAACTCGTGGTGATAGCCGTGCGCGTAAGGCAGGAATCCCGGCGTCTCCAAGGAAACGCCGAGGACCGGATAGGATTCGGTGACGTCGAGCGCAAGGCCGATCGCGTAGGCGCGCGCCTCCGGCGCCGAGGGGCAGAGATTGTAGACGTAGCGGTCACCGAACGCGTTCGCGACGGAGGATTCGGGATGAGCTCCGCCGAGACGGCTGTTGTGCAGAAGCACGAGCCACACGTTGGTCGCCAGCCGGTCCTGGTCCGCCAGCGCGCGCACGATGTCCTTCCCGGCCGCGACCATCGAATGCGGAACGGGTTTGATCGCGCCATACCGTTTCGGATCAGGCGTGAAATAGACCGCGCCATCCTCTGGAAAATACACCTTCCCCGCCCTGCCGTGAGGGCGCAGGAACTTGCCGGCGTGGTAGCTGCCCGCGACCGTGACGGTGTCGAGACCGAGCGAGCGAAACCGCTCGAGCGCGGCGGGCGCGCCCGTCTCCGCGAGATCCCAGGCGTAAGCGTAGATGGCCTTGTAGCCCATCTTGCCTGCTCAGGGGCCGAACCGGCTGACGTTCGGGTCCTGCACGGATTCGAACGCCATGCCGCATTTGCGCAGGAGCGCGGCGCGCACGAAGTCGGCGACGGCCAA
>DASRSL010000255.1:0-2241 GCA_035656495.1 Roseiarcus sp. | reverse complement strand
CCGCTTCATCGATTTCCCGGAACATGGCGTCCTTGACGCCGAGGCAATAACGATCGACCAGAAAGCCGGCCAGTGCGACGCCGCGGGCGCCGGTCTTGCGGGCGAGGATCACCATCCCGACACCCGTCTCGAAGATTTCGTTCTGCAGGAGGCAGGAGTGAAGCGGCGCGCCACTCGCGCGACGCACGTTTTCGTCGAGCGTCCTGCCGCTGTCGGCGGTTCCGAGCCGGCGCCTTTCCGCCAGCAGGTTCTTCCTCCGGATCGCCTTGGCCTGTCGGCGTTGAGAGTTCCTCGATCCCATGGAGCAATCCTCGGCGCGTACGAAAACCCGTTGAGCGCGTCGCCGAACAGCCTTGGCGCCGTCCATTTCGTGATTCAAGGGCGGAAAGCGACGAGACCGCGCTTTCCGGTGCGCATCAACGGCTCGCCATTCGAGCGCATGTCGGCGCCAACATTTGAACCCGCCTCGTCTTACGATCACGGGCGCCTTCCAGAGCGGCTTACGAGCGCCGAGGAGCGCGAGGCGCCGCCTGGCTCATTGATCGTGAGGCCTGCCTCGGCGTTTCCGCCTCTATCGCACCAACTCCACGCTCCAGCTTGGCTCGAGCCGCGTCCACGACCGCTCGCAGGTGAGGGCGATAGCGCCTCGAGTGCGCGCGAGCGCGAGGCAGGCGCGATCGCCTAGCGACAGCCCGAGTTCTCGCGTCGCGCGCCGCAAGGATCCGGCCAGCCGCGCCTGCGTGTGGTCGAACGGGATCACCTCGAGTTGCAGACTGTCGATCAGGGAGTCGACGGTCTCGTCGTCGAGGCCAGCCTCGACCAGCTTGCCGAACGCCTCGGAAAAATTGACCGCCCCGATTCGGGCGCGGGGCAACGCCTGCGCGACCCGGTCGGCGCCCTTTTCATCCTGAAGCAGACACAGGAGCGCCGACGCGTCGAGAACGTAATTCTCACTCACGGGCGGCTTCCTGCCTCCGTTCGCGCATCAACTCCTCGGCGAGGCTTCGGTCCCCCTTGATCTTCTCGCGGACGATAGCCTGCGCTCGCCGAACCGCCGCCGCCAGAGGCCGAACCCGCAATTCGCCTGCGGGGAGCAGCTCGACCACGACCGTGTCGCCGCGCTCGATTCCCATCGCCCGCCGCATGTGGGCCGGGATGACGAGCTTGCCGCCGTCGATGATCTTGACCGCCTGAGCCATGCGAACGCGATTTGGTCTCCAAATGCCCTTGATACCCGAATTCGCGCTCGGTATCAACGCTCGCTTTGTGACCCGAGTAGGCTTCCATCTCGCCGGCATTGCCGGGTCTCGCTCGCAGGCTTAACTACAGTCCGAGATTCCGCCGATCGAGGTTGTCCCATGGCTCGCCAGCCCGCCCTTTTCATCCCCCATGGGGGAGGACCCTGCTTCTGGATGGAGTTTCCGCCGCCTTTCGGACCGCACGCCTGGGATCGCCTGCGCGACTATCTCGCCGGCCTCGTCGCGTCGTTGCCCGAGCGGCCGAAGGCCTTTCTGGTCGTCACCGCCCATTGGGAGGCGGACGAGCCCACCGTCAGCCTCAACCCGAAACCGGGCATGCTGTTCGATTATTACGGCTTCCCCGAGCACACCTATAAGCTGAGCTATCCCGCCCCCGGCGCGCCGGAGCTCGGGGCGGAGGTCAGGCGGCTGATCGGGGCGGCCCACTTGCCTGTTGCGACCGACGCGAGCCGCGGCTTCGACCACGGCGTGTTCGTGCCCTTCCTCATCGTCGATCCGAAGGCGGAGATTCCGATCGTCATGCTGTCCTTGCGCAAGGACCTCGATCCGGACTTCCACATCTCCCTCGGCAAAGCGCTCGCGCCGCTGCGCGACCAGGAGGTGGCGATCGTCGGCAGCGGCATGAGCTACCATGATCTCCGCCACTTCTTCGACGGCGGCGAGGGGGCGTCGGCGACCTTCGACGCCTGGCTCGATGAGACCGTGAAGAAGCCTCCGATCGAGCGGGAGGTGCGGCTGACCGCCTGGGACAAGGCGCCCGCGGCGCGCGCGTGCCACCCGCGCGAGGAGCACCTGATGCCGCTGATGGTCGTCGTCGGCGCCGCCGGCGACAGCCCCGGCCATTGCGACTTCCGCGACGTGATCGCGGGGAAGACGATCTCGGGCTTTCGTTTCGGGTGAATTCGGAACAGGATGGACCGCGCCCACGGAAGAGTAGTTCTCATGCGCAAGAATTCGCTGCTCCAATGCGAAACTTTCGCTG
>DASRSL010000254.1:0-15641 GCA_035656495.1 Roseiarcus sp. | reverse complement strand
ATTGCGACTTCCGCGACGTGATCGCGGGGAAGACGATCTCGGGCTTTCGTTTCGGGTGAATTCGGAACAGGATGGACCGCGCCCACGGAAGAGTAGTTCTCATGCGCAAGAATTCGCTGCTCCAATGCGAAACTTTCGCTGTTCCCGCGAAAAATTCGCTGAGCCGCAAAACGACATTCGCTGTTCTTTGCGCTGAACCCTTGGCCCGCGACGGCTTCGGGTCGCCTTCTGCGCCGGGATGGCGCCGCTGCGGCGGCCCGCCGCCGCTACGCACATAGCCGGATCGCTTGGCCTGCGCGTTGCCGGCGCCCTCCAGGTGGTCCCCCGTGCGCAGGCTCCTGTTCTCGCGGAAAGACGTCCTGTTCTTGCGGAAAAGTCCCCTCTTATCCTCCTGTTCCGCAAATTAAAGCGCCTGTTCCTTGGACCGTACGCGGCGCTTCGGCGCGCGTTCGGTTGCCCGTCCGCAGCGCGACGGCGCCGCGGCTGAGCCGCGCCTGCGCCGCGCGTTTCAACTCCGCATTTGGCGCTTCGGAGCAGCGGCGCATTCACCATAGGCCGAGGAACTCCACCGACTGATGGTGAAAATCCTTGGTTCACGTCGCCTGGCGTACTATATATGTTCTCATCAGACCTTCGTGTTAAAGGCTCCCGATGACCGATCCGGCCGAACCCCGCTCCGCCCGCCCCTCGCTCTCGCCCGCCGCCCGGGCGCTGCGCGTCCAGCGCATCTTCGCGCGCCTGCAGGAGGGGGCGAGCTATGCGGCGATCGCGACGGAGGAGGGCCTGTCGCGCGAGCGGCTGCGGCAGATCGTCAAGGCGGCGACATCGAGGCGCGGGTCTCCGCCCGACCACAAGAAGATGCAGTTCGCCCGGCTCGAGCCCGCCCTGCGTCTGGCGGCCCGCGGCGTCGCGGAGGGCGACGTCAGGGCGATTCCGCTGCTCATCAAGCTCGTCGACCGCCTCGACCGCTATTGCGAGCCGGCTCTCTTCGACGGCTCGCCGCTGCTCGGCGATCTTTTTCCGCAGTCGCGGCGACGGCCGCCTCGCCGTAGCGCGCGGCTCGCGGCTGACGGAGACGCAGCACAGACGAAAGAAGCGCAAATCGGCCGCGAGTCTCCTCCAACTCCTTGAAAAAGCTCAAAACGGCAATGGCCGGCTCTTGCAAAAAGTTGGCATGGACTTGGGTTCGGCGCCGCATCCGCTTGGCGCCGGGGCCCCTTTTTCGCTGGAAGGCGACGTGACGCCTAGGACGTGAGCTCGGCTGGAAAGCCTTCCGCGCGCAAGTCGGTATGCAGAGCGTCCTCGAGGAGCTTGACGACCTGCGTCGACTGGGCGCCGCCGCCGTAGGCCTCGCGGGCGCGGATGAAGGTCTGGGCGGCGAGCGCGGCGAGGTCGAGCGGGACGCCGAGCTCCCGCCCGAGCGCCATGGCGAAGCCGAGGTCCTTGCAGGCGAGCTCCATGGTGAAGCCGACGTTGTAGGAGCCGTTCAGCACGAGCTGCGATTCGGTCTCGTGGACGAAGCTGGCGCCCGAGCTCGCCTTGATCACGTGGTAGGCCTGCTTGAGGTCGAGGCCGCCGCGCTTGGCGAGCATGAGGGCCTCGCCCGCCGCGATGAGATGGACGAAGGCGAGCATGTTGGTGATCACCTTCATCACCGAGGCCAAGCCCAGCGGCCCGACGTGGAAGATCGGCCGCCCCATCGCCTCGAGCGCGGCGCGATGGCGCTCGAGGACAGCCGCCTCGCCGCCGACGATGACGGCCACTTCACCCGCGGCCGCCTTGTGAACGCCGCCGGTCACCGGGGCCTCGAGGGCGAAGACGCCCTTTTCGGCCGCAAGCGCCGCGAGGCGCTGGATCGAATCGGAATCGTCGGCGCCCATCTCGATCCAGGTCGAGCCGGGGTTGAGGCCCGCGAGCAGGCCTTCCGGGCCGGTCAGCACCCGCTCGGAAACGGCCGGGGAGGGGAGGCAGGTGACGACCGCGTCGACCTTTCCGGCGAGCGCGCGCGGAGAGTCCGCCCAGCCGGCGCCGGCCATCAGCAACGGTTTCGCAGCGTTGGGACCGATGTCGTGCACGGTGAGCTCGAACCCGGCCCGCCGAAGGCTGCCGGCGAGCGCGCCGCCGAGACTGCCCAATCCGATGAAGCCGTAGCACATCGTCGTTCACGCCTCGCAAACCATTGTCCGAAAGAATGGGCGCCCGGCCGCGGCGGGCAAGCGGCGCATCGTCGCAGGTTTTTGAAGGGGCGGCCGCTGGCGCTCGGGCCTTGATTGCACTACGTTTATCGGTGCGCATAAAGTGATGGAAGCGTTGCCGCCTTGATTCGGGAGCCTCATACGGTGGACACGATTGCGGCTGTGGCGGCCAAGAAGCTCGCCAGGTTTCTTGCCCACGATTTCCTGGATATTTTTGGCCCCTCCCACGGCGAGGTCGCCGAGGCTCTCGGGTCCCTCGCCAGGAGCGCCATCGAGTGCATCGCCAGAAGCGACGCGCTTTACCACAACTTCGAACACACGATGCTGGTGACGATGGTCGGCCGCGACATCCTCCGCGGGCGCGTGCTTTCCCAGCGGATCGAGCCGGAAGACTACAGCCACCTGATTTGCGCCTGCCTTCTGCACGACATCGGCTTCGTGCGCGGCGTCCTGAAGGGCGACACCAGAACGGAATACATCGTCGACGACGCGGGCAAAAAAGTCACGCTGCCCCGCGGCGCCTCGGACGCCGCGCTCATGCCCTACCATGTCGACCGCTCGAAGCTGTTCGCCTACGAGCGGCTCGGGAGCTCGAAGCATGTCGATCCCGCGCGGGTCGCCGAGGCGATCGAGCTCACCCGCTTTCCGCCCCGCCTCGACGGCCGGGAGAACGCCAATATCGAGGCAAGGCTGATGCTGGCCTCCGATCTCATCGGGCAGCTCGGCGACCCGCTCTATCCGAAGAAGGCGAACGCCCTCTTCGCCGAGTTCGAGGAGATCGGAAAGAACCGTCAGTTCGGCTACCAGACGCCGGCGGATCTGGTCGACAAGTATCCGAAGTTCTTTTCCGAGCTGGTCACAACCCATATCGAGGAGGGCGTCAAATACCTGTCCATGACCGCCTCAGGCCGCCAGTGGATCGCCAACCTCCACAATCACGTCTGGTGCGCCGAGAACGGCGCCTATCTCATGGGTCCGCAGCACTGAGCGGCTTAAGGACCGGTCAGTCCGGCGCCGCCACCGGCCCGAAGCGCGGCACAAGATGCAGCGCCGAGCCCTTCCACGGGTGGGCCTCGGCGGCCTCCTCGTCGAGCTCGACTCCGAGTCCTGGATCGTCCGGCGGAATGACGTAGCCGTCCTCCCACCGGATCGGCTTCTTCAGTATTTTGGCGTGGAACCCGTCCCAGCGCTCGATGCTCTCGAGGATGAGGAAGTTCGGGCTCGAGGCTGCGAGCTGGACGTTGGCCGCTCCGACCACCGGGCCGCAATAGAGATGCGGGGCGACCTGCGCGTAATGCGCCTCCGCCATCGCCGCGATTTTCTTGGCTTCGAGCAGCCCGCCGACGCGGCCGAGGTTGGGTTGCAGGATCGAGGCCGCGCCGGTCTCGAGCACGCGGGCGAATTCGTATTTCGTCGTCAGCCGCTCGCCGGTGGCGATCGGCATGCGGCAAAGCGCTGCGACCTTCGCCATCTCCTCGGGCGCTTCGGGAGGCGTCGGCTCCTCGAACCACAGCGGCTCGTAGGGCTCGATGCGGCGGGCGAGGCGCAGCGCGCCTGAGACGGTGAACTGGCCGTGCGTGCCGAACAGGAGGTCGCACCTCTCGCCGACCGCCTCGCGGATAGTCTTGCAGAAGGCCTCGCTGAGCGCGAGCCGCTCGAGGCTCGGCTGGCGGGGGTCGAAGGTGGAGTAGGGGCCGGCGGGATCGAACTTCACCGCGGTGAACCCCTGCGCGACATATTTCAGCGCCCGCTCGGCCGCGGCGTGAGGGTTCGAGTAGACCGGGCTGTCGGAATAGGCGTGCGCGCCGGGCTCGTCCGGGTAGAGATAGGTGTAGCTGCGCAGCCGCTCGTGGACTTTTCCGCCGAGAAGCTCATAGACCGGCTTTCCGACCGCCTTGCCGATGATGTCCCAGAGCGCCATCTCGAGGCCGGAGAGCACGCCCATCAGCGAGACGTCGGGCCTCGCCGTATAGCCGCGTCCGTAGACGTTGCGCCACAGGGCCTCGATGCGGAACGGGTCCATGCCCAGAACATGACGCTCGAACACGTCCTCGATCATCGGAACGAGGGCCCCGGGGGCGAAGCTCGCCGCATAGACCTCGCCGACGCCTTCGACCCCGCAGGCGGTCCGGAGCTTGAGGAAAACGAAATACCGGCCGCCGAACGCGGGCGGCGGATTGCCGACGACGAAGGTCTTCAGCTCGGCGATCTTCATCTTGCGCCCACCTGCCCGCAACAGGACCTCTCCCGCAAGGGAGGAGAGTCAAAACACGATCACGTTTCGCAGCGCGCCGCCGGAGCGCGACGATGCGACGGCGTCGTTGATCCTCTCCAGCGGATAGCGCCCGGTGATGAGCTCGTCGAGCTTGAGCCGGCCCTCGCGGTAGAGGGCGACGATCTTCGGCACGTCGATCAGCGGCCGGGCCGAGCCCATTTTCGAGCCGAGGATCTTCTGCCCGTCGGCGGCGAGCCAGCCGGGGTCGATGGTCGCGGCGACGCCGGAAGGCGGCATGCCGACGAGCACCGTCCCGCCGTTGCGCTTCATCAGCGACACGCCCTGTTCGGCCGCGCCCTTCACGCCGGCGGTCACGAACACCCAGTCGGCCTTTCGGCCGCCGGTCAGCTCCTTGACCTGGCCATCGATGTTCCCGGCTTTCGCGTTGATCGCATGCGTCGCGCCAAATTCGCGCGCCGTGGCGAGCTTCCTAGGCTCGACGTCGATCGCGATGATCGGTTCGCAACCGGCGAGACGTGCCCCCTGGACGGAGTTGAGGCCGACGCCGCCGCAGCCGATCACGACGACGCTCGAACCCGCCTTGACATTGGCCGTGTTGACGACCGCGCCCATGCCGGTCAGGACCCCGCAGGCGATCAGGGAGGCGCTGTCGAGCTTCATGTCCTTCGGGATCGCCACCGCCTGCGAGGCGTCGACGACGATGTGCTCGGCGAAGGCGCCGGTTCGCAGTCCGTGAACGATCGGCTCTCCCGCGCCGTCGTGGAGCGGGGTCGCCCTATCGAGCGGAAACGCCTCCTCGCAAAAGACCGGCGCGCCCTCCGCGCAGGCGGGGCAGAACCCGCAGTTGCGGATAAGGGTGGCGACGACGTGATCGCCCGCCTTGAGGCGGGCGACGCCCGGCCCGACCGTCTCGACAACCCCCGCCGCCTCGTGACCATAGACCGCCGGCAGGCCGCCGCCCCAGGCGCCGTCCATGTAGGAGATGTCGCTGTGGCAGATCGCGCAGGCCGCCGTCCTGATCAAAACCTCACCGGGCCCGGGGGGCTTGAGCTCGACCGTCTCGACGGAGAGCGGCGCGCCGAAGGCGCGGCAGACGGCGGCTCTGGTTTTCATGTGCTCCCCGGCGGTTCATTTGAGCTCAGCGGAAACTTTCGCGCCGCGCTCGCGAGTTCAAGCGCATCTTGATGCGGGGGCCATGCCTTTTTTGATGGAGCCGCCAGCGCCTCTGGCTGTCGTTGCCGCGGCTCGACCGGCATGCTCTAACACTCCGACCTGAGGCCCAAGCCTTCGGCCGACGCCAAGGCGCAGGGAAGATCGAAAGGGGAGAGCGCGTTATGCTGTTCGCCGCGGGTGGCCTGATCGGATGCACGGTGGCGGCCACCGATGGCCGCCTCGGCGCCGTCAAGGATTTCCTGTTCGACGACCGGAGCTGGAAGGTTCGCTGGATGGTCGTCGACACCGGTCATTGGCTCCCGGGCCGGAAGGTGCTGATCCAACCGTCGGCGATCGAGCCGCTGCAGCTGCCGCCGAAGCCGGCCATCCCCATGCTGAGTTTCGGCGGCGAGACGCTGGCGGTGACCGTCAATCTGACCACGCGGCAGATCGAGGCCAGTCCGGAGGCGCTCGAGGACGAGCCGGTGACGCAACAGATGGAGCAGCGCCTCTACGAGCATTACGGATGGGATCCGTTCTGGGGCGCGTCGTCGTTTGGCGCCGAGGCGACTGTCCCTCAGCCGTCCGGCCGGCCGCTGCCCGCCGAAGTCGCCGAAGGGCGAGCCGCGGATCTAGATGCCCCTGCGGGCGAACCGCATCTGGGCAGCGCCGCTGCGATCAAGGGCTATCATGTCCATGCCACGGACGGCGACATCGGCGCGGTCGACAATCTCCTCGTCGACGACGTCCGCTGGCTCGTCCGCTATCTCGTCGTCGACACCGGTCATTGGCTTCCCGGCAAGCTTGTCCAACTCGCCGTCCATGCGGTGACGGACATCGACTGGGGCGAGCGGCGCGTCGGCGTCAACGTGACGCGCGAGCAAGTGAAGTCGGCCCCGGAGTGGGATCCGGTGGCGATCGCGGACGGGATCGCCGAGCAGCGGCTGCGCCGCCATTTCGGCTGGCCCGGCTACTGAAACCGGATTGCAGTCGGCGAGGATGGCTGATAGCAGGCGGTCGCTGACTTCGACTCCTGCCGGACGCCGTGCGGCGAGGAGCCCCATTTGGCGCGCAGCCGGCCGCCTGAATGGCGTTCCCGAGCAGGACAACCCGCACGCCATGCCCCTCACGCCCCGATTCGACGAAGCCTTTCGCTACGCCCACGACCTGCATCGAGCGCAGCGGCGCAAGGGCGCCTCCATCCCCTACATCGCGCATCTGATGGCCGTGGCCGCCCTGGTTATCGAGCATGGCGGGGACGAGGACCAGGCGACCGCCGCGCTCCTCCATGACGCCCCGGAAGATCAGGGGGGCCTGCCGGTCCTGCGCGAGATCGAGCGCCGTTTCGGCGCCGATGTCGCGAGGATCGTCGCCGACTGCACGGACGCCTGGACGAACCCGAAGCCGGAATGGCGCCGGCGCAAGGAGGCCTATCTCGCGAAGCTGCCGGAGCATTCCGAGCGCTCCCACTTGGTGTCGCTGGCGGACAAGGCCCACAATGCCGAGGCGATCCTCTACGATTGGCGCGCCCTCGGCGAGGCGGTGTGGCGGCGCTTCAACGGCGGCGCGGACGGAACCCGCTGGTACTATGGGGCGCTCGCCGCCTTTTTTACTCGGGCGACGCCCGGACGGCTCTCCGACCGGCTGTCCCGCGCGGCGCGCGAGTTCTCGCAAGCGCCGCCTTCAGGACCGAAATAAAGACGGCCGGCAATGCACCGGCTCTGGTGCAAGGAGCTAAGTTCTTGTTTTGTTCGAAAGCTCCGGCTATCGTTCCGCGCATGTCCGAACCTGAAGGCCTCACCCCCCGCTTCTCCCGACGATCTGGCCGCGGTGCTCGCCTTCGCGCTGCGGTTTCACGGCCGCAGACGGACGCACAACGCCGATGAGATGATACCGCGCCGCGCGGAGAGGATGGCCTCCAGGCTGTCGTAGACGCCGGAGGCCCTGCTCGTCGTCACTGGACTGCCGTTCTCCCGGTCGCGCTGGCGCTGACTGGGAGCCGCGTGGCGCAGGAGCCGCCGGCTTGACGTGATCCCCGCCTCGCATCGTGTTAACGAATCCTTTCAGTGCGAATCGGCATGAGCGCGAAGGACGCCGAGACGATCGCCGTGCCGGGCTTTCGCGCGAGGAGACGGAGAGCGCCTTGCTGCCGCTGATCGCCGAGCGCCGTTCCGAAATCGCCGACAT
Organism: Roseiarcus sp.; assembly: GCA_035656495.1. Taxonomy (GTDB): domain Bacteria; phylum Pseudomonadota; class Alphaproteobacteria; order Rhizobiales; family Beijerinckiaceae; genus Roseiarcus. The sequence continues at coordinate 7,871 of DASRSL010000254.1, read as the reverse complement.
CTGCCGCCGCTTTGGCGTCCGCCGGCTCGCCGTGTTCGGCTCCGCGGCGCGGGGAAGGGACTTCGATCCGGCGCGGAGCGATCTCGATTTCCTCGTCGAATCGATCCCCTCGAAGCGCCGACGCTGGACACCTACTTCGGTTTAAGGGAGTCGCTCGAGGCGCTGTTCAACCGGAGCGTCGACCTCGTCGAGCCGGGCGCGATCCGAAACCCCTATTTGAAAGCGAGCATAGAGCGCTCGCGGGAGCCTGTGTTTGAAACGTGACCCCAATGCCTTCCTGTGGGACGCGCAAGACGGCGAACGCCATCGCCGCAATGACCGCGGGCAGAACCTTTGCCGAATTTTCTGGCGACATCATCTTGCGTTCGACCGTCGAGCGGCAATTCGAGATTGTCGGCGGGGCGCTCGCTCAGCTGGCGCGTCTCGACGCGCCGATTGCCCACCTACGACAGGCTCAGCCGAATCATCTGATAGGAATAGGGCGGAAGCTTCGCGGTCAGCGCATGGTCTTTGACCGCCGCATGCGAGCCTTTCCGGGGCGTGACCGTCAAGGGAGCTGTCAGGCTGTTGACGGCGCCGAGGTCCGGGCTCGTCATCACCTGGCAGTCGGCGATCGCAGCCGCGCCGAAGCCCTCGAGGCCGATTTCGAGGTCGATGCTCTCCAGGCCATGCCGGTTCACGACGAAGAAGGTCAGCGTCCGCCCGTCCGCGCCAAGAACGCCCGAGACGTCGACATAGGGCACGTTGTCGGCGACCTCGGCGTCATAGCCGGGAGACCTGACCCTGAGCTGCAAGGCCTCGCCGCGTCCATAGACCGAGGCGAAATAATAGGGATAGTAGATCGTCTGCCGCCAGGCCGGCCCGCCGGGTTCGGTGATGATCGGCGCGATCACGTTCACGAGCTGCGCGATGCAGGCGATCCGCACGACATCGGAGCGGCGGATGAAGGTGTTGAGGATGCATGCCACCTGGAGCGCGTCCTCGAAATTGTAGATGTCCTCCACCAGCCTCGGCGCATGCGGCCAGCCCTTGGCGCCGCCCAGAACTTCCCGGTCCAGGGCGCGCGAGTGATACCAGACGTTCCATTCGTCGAAGGAGATGGTCACTCTCTTGCGGCTGCGCTTGGCGGCGCGGACAAAGTCGACGGTCGAGGCGATCGTCGCGATATAGGCGTCGAGCTTGGCGTTGAGCGCGAGATATTCCGCCGTGTCCTCGCCGTGCTTGGCAAAATACATGTGCAGAGAAATGTGGTCGACCGCCTCGTAGCAGTTTTCGAGGACGATCCGTTCCCATTGAGGATAGGTCTTCATGTCGGAATTCGACGAGCCGCAGACGATCAGCTCGAGCGAACCGTCGAAGGCGCGCAGCGCCTTCGCCACCTCGTTGGCGAGCCGCCCGTATTCGTGCGCCGTCTTGTGGCCGATCTGCCACGGCCCGTCCATCTCGTTGCCGAGGCACCAGTGCCTGACGTTGAAGGGCTCAGCGCGTCCGTTGGACTTGCGCAGGTCGCCCCAGTAGCTGCCGGTCGGGCCGTTGACGTACTCGACGAAGTTGCGCGCTTCGTCGAGCCCGCGCGAGCCGAGATTGAGCGCGAGCATCATTTCCGTGCCGACCGCAACGCACCAAGCGGCGAACTCGTGTACGCCGACCGCATTCGATTCGGACGTGTGCCAGGCGAGGTCGAGCCGCGTCGGACGCTTCTCCCGCGGGCCGACGCCGTCCTCCCAATTGTAGGCGGAGACGAAATTGCCGCCCGGATAGCGGACGATCGGCGCCTTGAGCTCGCGGACCAGGTCGATCACGTCGCGCCGCATGCCGTTGGCGTCGGCGGTGGGATGATCCGGTTCGTAAATGCCCGAATAGATCGCGCGGCCGAGGTGCTCGAGGAACGCGCCGTACAGCCGATCGTCGATTGTGGCGATGCGGTAGTCGCAATGGGCGGTGACCGACGCTTTCATGGCTCCTCCGTAAATATCAGATTGTCGGATATATTGGAAACCTCTCGCCGTCTTCGTCAAGCAGGCAGGGTCGGGCATTGCATACCAATATCTCACGGGATTCCGTTAGCCAGCGCGAGGCCGACGATGCATTGTGCGGCGACGGCGCTATGCGGGCATATCAGATTCATGGATGGAAAGCGCTTGGCGCCTCTGATTTTCCTCGCTAGCATCCGCGGCGGGGCTTCCTGGAAGCCGCCTAGCACGATCTGGGAGGAAAGCGACATGATCCGCAAAGTCGTATGGGCGACATTGGCGAGCGCCACCCTCATGGTAGGGACCGCTCGTGCGACGGAGGCCATCGTTTGGTGGGACTTCCTGAGCGGCGGCGACGGCGTGCGCATGAAGGCCATGCTCGACGAGTTCAACAAAGAGCACGCGGGCAAGGTGCAGATCGACGCGACCACCCTCGAATGGGGCGTTCCCTTCTACACCAAAGTGCAGACCTCGACGGCCACCGGGCAGGGCCCCGACATCATGACGTATCATGAATCGAGGATTCCGCTCGGAATCTCGACCGGGGTGCTGAGCGTGCTCTCGCCGGAAGAACTGGCCGCCGCCGGCATCAAGGCGAGCGACTTCGGCCCCGCGAACTGGAAGGCGGCCCAGGGGGATGACGGCAAGCAATATGCCGTGCCCTTGGATATTCACTCGATCATTCTCTACTACAACAAGGCGCTCTTGAAGAAGGCCGGTTTGCTCGGCGACGACGGCAAACCCAAAGGTTTGGACGGCGCCGCGAATTGGGACGCAGCACTCGAAAAGCTGAAGGCGGAGGGGGTTGTCGGGGTCTCGGTGCCGACGGCCGACGGCGCCTCGATGTGGCGCATCTTCTACACTCTGCTCAACCAGCAGGACGGCGCTTTCCTCAAGGACGGCAAGTTCCTCGACGGCGACAGTCTCGACAAGGCGACGACCGCGCTCTCGGAAATGCAGAAATGGGTCAAGAGCGGCTGGACCCCTTCGAACACCGAGTATCCCGCCTCGATCGCGCTCTTCACCTCGGGCAAGGCGGCGATGCATATCAACGGCGTCTGGGAGGTTCCGACCATGGTCGACCTCGCCAAGAAGGGACAGCTCTTCGACTGGGGCGCGATCCAGATTCCGACCTTCTACGCGCACCCGGCGACCTGGGCGGATTCGCACTCCTTCGCAATCCCCGATCGAAAGGGAAATCCGGTTCCGCCCGAGAAGCGCAAGCTCGTGCTCGACACCATCCACTGGTTCAACGTGCACTCGCTCGAATGGGCGAGCGGCGGCCACATTCCCGCTTTTCTCCCGGTGCAGGACAGCGCCGCCTTCAAGGACCTGAAGCCGAACTCCGACTATTCGTCGCTCGCCAAGACCGCGGTCTTCGATCCGCGGTCGGTTCTGGCCGGCGTCGCCTCGCCCGTCTACGAAGCGGCGGGCAACTACATCATGCCGGCGATGAACGGCGATATGGCGCCGGCCGACGCCGCCAAGCAGATTCGTGACGATCTGCAAGGCCAAGTGAAGTAGGTTTCGCGGCGGACGGTGCGCCGGCGCTGCGGCCGGCGCAATCCGCCGTCAACAAGATGTCGCGGCGATGCTCCGAAGCAAACGCAGCGAGTATTTCGCGGCCGCCGTGCTGATGGCGCCGTTCGTCGTCATCTACGGCGTCATTTTCGTCTACCCAACGGTCCGGATGGTGCAGTTAAGCTTCACCAACGCGCCGTTGATCGGGCCGGGCGAGTGGGTCGGCTTCCACAATTACTTGCGGCTTTGGTCGGACCGTCTGTTCCACGCCGCGATCTGGAACACCGCCTATTTCGTCGTTCTTTCGGTGATCCCGAGCACCCTCATCGCGCTCGTGGTGGCGCTCGGCGTGAACCGCCTCAAGGGGTGGGCGCAGAGCATTGTGCTCGCCGCCTTCTTCCTTCCCTACATCCTTCCGGTGTCGGTCGTCTTCCGGCTGTGGAACTGGATTTTCGATAAGGATTTCGGCATCGCCCAATATCTGATCGCCCCGTTCAACGACGGTCATCACATCAACATCTTCCGGACGATCCCACTGTTCATGCCCGCGGTCGCCTTCATCACGGTCTGGTGGCTGCTCGGGTTCAACGTGCTTCTGTTCATCGCCGGCTTGCGCAATATTTCGGGCGAACTCTACGAGGCCGCGAGCCTCGACGGCGCCGGCCGCTGGACCCAATTCACCCGCATAACGTGGCCCTTGATCTGGCCGGTGACGGTGCTCGTCTTCACCATCCAGCTGATCCTGCAACTCAAGATCTTCGACCAGGTTTATCTTTTCGCCATCGGCGGCAGGACCGATGCGACCATGGTGATGGTCCAATACATTTACAGGGAAGCGTTCACGCAGAACCGCGGCGGCTTCGCCGACGCCGCGGCGTTGATCCTGTTCCTGCTCATCGTGGTGTTGTCGGTGCTGCAATTCCAGTTGCTCCGCGCGCGCGGCGCGCCAAGGAGCATTTCGAGGCGGGCTTTTTGGTCGCGCCCGTTCCAATTCCTTCGCGCGGGGCGCGCCCAATGAGCGCCCCCGTCCATGCCAGCGCCGACCTTGCCGCTGCGACAGGCGCCAACCGGCTGGCGCGCCTGCGGCATTTCGATCTCGCCGGCCTCGTCATCACGCTGGCCACGCTCATCGTCGCCGCGCTATGGGCGTTTCCGCTCTATTGGGGGCTGGTGACGACGTTCAAGCCGGAATATCTGGTCGTGCGGCCTGTCGTCCACCTCTGGCCGGAGCACTTCACGGTCGAAAATTACGTTCATGCCCTGTTGGAGACCAAGATCGGCTTGTGGTATCTCAACTCGTTGATCACCTCGGGGGCGGTTACCGCCATCGTCGTGGTGATGGCGGCGAGCGCGGGCTACGCGATCTCACAGCTGAATTTTCCCGGAAGGCGAATCTTCTGGTGGATGATCCTGGCGAGCTTCATGATTCCGATCCAGGCGCTGATCGTCAATCACTTCATCCTGATGAGTCAGTTCCGCGTGATCAACACTCTGACGGGGGTGGTCCTTCCGCAACTGGTCGCGCCGGTCACGGTCATCATCTACAAGCAGTTCTTCGACTCCGTGCCCAAGGACTTTCGCGAGGCCGCAGTGATCGACGGCGCCAACGACTTCCAGCTCTTGTTCCGGATCTATCTGCCGATGAACTGGGGCATCACTACAGCGCTCGCGATCATCACCTTCATCAGCGCCTGGAATCTCTTCCTGTGGCCGTTCCTTGCGATCAGCTCCGAGGACAAGATGAACATCACCGTGGGGATCACTCAGGTTCACGACGCTTTCGGCGTCCAATATGCGCGCGATCTCGCCGTCGCCATGCTGGCCGCGCTGCCGGTCGCCGTCGTCTATCTGATCTTCCAGCGCCGGGTGACCCAGGCCATCATGCTGTCGGCGGGCATCAAGGGATGAGCGCGGGCAACGGGCCGGCGCCGCATGTCGAATTGCAGCGCGTGACCAAGCGTTACGGCGCGGTCACCGCGATCAGCGACCTCAGCCTTGCAGTGGAAAAGGGCTCTTTCACCGCCCTGCTCGGCCCGTCGGGCTGCGGAAAGTCGACGCTGCTCCGGATGATCGCAGGTCTCGAAGCGATCACCGCCGGACGGTGCTTCATCGACGGCGCCGACGTGACCGACGTGCCGCCGGCCCAGCGGCGCATCGCGATGGTGTTCCAGTCCTATGCGCTCTACCCGCACATGACGGTCAGGCAGAACATCGCCTTTTCGCTGTCGATCGCCCGGGCGCCGCGCAAGATCCAGGAGGAGCGCACTCGCGAAGCCGCCCGGATCCTGCAGCTCGAACCCTATCTCGATCGCCGTCCCGCCGAGCTCTCGGGTGGACAGCGCCAGCGCGTTGCGATCGGGCGCGCGCTCGTGCGCAAGCCGGAGGTCTTCCTGTTCGACGAGCCCCTGTCCAATCTCGACGCCAAGCTCAGGGTGCAGATGCGGCTCGAGCTCGCCAAGCTCCATGCCGATCTCGGCACGACGATGATCTATGTCACCCACGACCAGACCGAGGCGATGACTCTCGCGGACAGGATCGTCGTCCTCGACAAGGGAATGATCTCGCAGGTCGGCTCGCCGCTCGAGCTTTACAACCGTCCCGACAACAAGTTCGTCGCCGCTTTCATCGGATCGCCGAGCATGAATTTCTTCAACGTCGATGTTTCGTCCGAGAGCGGCGGTGCGGCGGACGTCGTTCTTCCCGGAGGGCGGACGACGCGGGTCCGGCTCCGCGGCGCGTCCGCCGTCGCCCCGCCCGTCGAACTCGGCGTCCGGCCGGAGCATCTCGTTCTCGTCGATCCGAACGATCCGGCGTGCGCCTTCGGCGGCTCGGTTCGGATCGTCGAGCACCTCGGCAACGCGACGCTCCTGTACGTCGACACGCCGGCGGGCCAGCTCATCGTCCAGGGCGAGGGAAACCTCGAAACGAAGTCAGGACAGCCGGTCGGCCTGACGTTGAGCGCAAACCACGTCCACCTGTTCGGCGCATCGGATGCGACGCTCTGACGCGCGCCGGTTGCTCTGTCGACGCGGTCGCGCGGCTACGGCGCGCCGCGGCATCAAGGCTCGGTCGTCAGGCGAAGCACGATGTCCTGGTCGTAGTTGCCGAAGCCCCGGCCAAAAATGTTGACCCCGCCGGGATGTCGGGCGTCCGGCCTGACCTCGATCCTGAGCCGAATCGAGTGATGGGCGGAAATGTCCAGATCCTCGGGGGTCAGCGTGGAGATCTTCACCCCGTCGACGAAGGACCCTTCGGGGGTGACGCGCCAGTTTTTGAGCTTGCCGTACTGGCTGCCCTTCAGCTTCCACCAGTCCGGAGTATAGACGCCTCGCTTGTCGCCGAAATCGCCAGGGCTGGTCCACATGCCGATCTCCCGGCCGTTGACGGCGACCGTGATGTCCGACGGCCACTCCGCCGACGTCCCCGGCACCTCGGAGGACATTTCCAGCGAAAATTCGAGCGCGACCACCGACTTGCCAACAAGGCGCGCATTGTTGGGAAACTGATACTCGACGTAGCCCCGGGTGAACCACATCAGGCCGGCATTCATCCGGTCCGGGTCGAGGAAGGTCCCCGGAACGTCGAGCAGGCCGATGATCCCTTGCGGCGAGCAGAGACCGCATGGCGCGCTGACCTCGCAGCTCGTGTAGAGCCCGATCGGCATCGCAACTTCGATCACGCCGGCGTGGGTCGCGGCGGTATCGTCGCGGATCATGACAAGGACCTCGTCGAAAGCCGAGAAGCAAAGCTTTTGATTGCCTTTCCGCCCCTTGCGCGTCTCGCTGCGCACGAGGCCAGCCTCCTCCAGAATCTGCAGGTTGGACGACACCGTCGATTGGGGCAGATCGAGCGCCAGGGAGACTTCGTTGACGTTGGCACCCGCCGCGCGGTGCAAGTGCCGCAGAATGCGGACGCGGGACGGCGAGGCAAGGCCGTGCAGCACGTCGGGACGCTTCTCGGGGTCGATCATCAGAAAATTTCGTGACATTCCCTGTCCTGCCCCTATTCGCGGCCCCATATCTCTATCAGCTTTCCTGATGTTTTGACGGAGCTTCCTGCTTTCGCAAAGCGCAACACACTGCTTTGCCGAGGCAAATTCCAATGGGGGGAAGCGTCTACTGGGTACGGGCGCTGTCGAGGAGGTCGAGGGCCTTTTTCTGGATGGGCGTCGGGCGCGCCGTGATGGGGAAGGGGATGCCCGGCGCGGTGGCGATTTCAACGGTGTTTTTGGTGAGGGTGGCGAGGTCGGCGATCAGGGTCTGGAAGCTGTGGACGGGCAGGCCGTCCGGGGTGCGGCCGGTCGTCTGTTTGGTGACGGCGGCGGGCGAGCGTTGGGCCTTTGCGACGACGCTGGGGCGGAGCGCCTCGGCGGCTTCC
>DASRSL010000253.1:0-32169 GCA_035656495.1 Roseiarcus sp. | reverse complement strand
ACCGCAGCCTTGATCCCGGCGCTGATCGAGACGATCATAATACAATCCTGTCGGACAAAATCCGTCAACCAAGGAGGCCGGGCCCATGCGTCAGACCGTCATCGTCGGAGTCGGCATGACTCCGTTCGGGCGCTTCCCGGAAGCGTCCCTCGCCGCGCTCGCCGCCCGCGCCGCCGGCGAGGCGCTCGCCGACGCAAGCGCCACCGCGAAGCAGATCCAGGCCATCATCTTCGCCAACGCCACCGCGGGCGCGCTCGAGGGCCAGCACGGCATTCGCGGTCAGGCGGCCCTCGACGGCTGCGGATTTGGCAATGCGCCCGTGATCAACGTCGAGAACGCCTGCGCCTCCGCTTCGACCGCGCTCAACCTCGCTCACGTTTTGGTCGGCTCGGGCGCCTATAAAAGCGTGCTCGCGGTCGGGGCGGAGAAGATGGTCATGCCCGACCCGGCCAAGAGCATGGCCACCTTCGAGGGCAGCTGGGATCTGTCGCGGCGCCAAAAGACCATCGACGAGCTCCTCGCGATGGGGAAGGGCCTGACGCCGCCCCCGGGCATGGAGACGAACGAGCCGCATAGCGTCTTCATGGGCGTCTACGCCGCCTTCTGCCGACATCACATGGCGAAGTACGGGACCAGCCAGCGGCAGATGGCGGCGGTCAGCGCCAAGAACCACGCCCATTCGGTCGAAAATCCGCGCGCCCAGTATCGCCGCCCCTTCACCATCGAGGAAGTGCTCGCCGCGCGTCCGATCGTGTGGCCGTTGACCTTGCCCATGTGCAGCCCGATCAGCGACGGCGCGGCCGCAGCGCTCGTCTGCTCGGCGGATTTCGCGGCCAGGATCGGCGCCACGTCGGGCGCCGCGCGCATCCGCGCGTCCATCCTGATGTCGGGCGACCATCGCGATCCGGACCGGCTCGAGGACCATGTCGCCTGCAAAGCCGCGCGCCGGGCCTACGAGGTCGCGGGGCTTGGTCCGGACGACGTCCAGGTCGTCGAGTGCCACGACGCGACCGCCTTCGGCGAGATTTTGCAGAGCGAGATGCTGGGCTTCGCCGAATTCGGCGGCGGCGCGCGCATGGCCGAGCGGGGCGAGACGCGGATCGGCGGGCGCATTCCCTTCAACCCGTCGGGCGGCCTCGAATCGAAGGGCCATCCGATCGGCGCGACCGGGCTTGGCCAGATCTTCGAGATCGTCACACAGCTGCGGGGCGAAGCGGGCGCCCGTCAGATCGACGGCGCGCGCATCGGCCTTGTCGAGAATGGCGGCGGCCTGCGCGGTGTCGAGGAGGCGGCGGTCGCCGTCACCATTCTCGAACGGGCGTGAGGCTCAGGTGAATCTCGCCCATCTCCTCGCCAACGCGGCGCGGAGTTTTGCCGATCGGCCCGCGGTCTCGATCGGCGATCGGCGCCTTTACGATTACTGCGCGTATGGTGCGCTCTCGGCCCGCCTTGCCGCCGGATTCTCCGGGTCGCTCCGCCTCGCGCCTAGCGAACGCGTCATGCTCGCGATGAGCAACAACGCAGACTATCTCGCGATCCTCTTTGCAGTCTGGCGGGCCGGGCTTGTCGCCGTGCCCGCGAACGCGAAGCTGCACGCGCGCGAACTCGCTCATATCGCCGCCGACTGCGGGGCGCTGGTCTGCGTCGCGACCTCAGACGTCGCCGGGCCGCTCGCCAGCGAGCTTGCGCCCGAGACACGCCTTCTCGTACCGGGAGAGGCCGACTGGCGCAAACTCTCGGCCGGCGACGCCGGTCCGATCGCCGAGCGCCGCCCCGAGGACGTCGCCTGGATCTTCTACACGAGCGGCACCACCGGCAAACCCAAGGGCGCGATGCTGAGCCACCGCAACCTCCTCAGCATGGCGATGGCCTATCTCGCCGACGTCGACTACCTGACACCCGACGACAGCCTTCTTCATCTGGCTGCGCAGTCGCACGCGACGGGGCTCTTCGGCCTCTCGCACATCGCCAAGGCGACCCATCAACTCTTGCCGCCGAGCGGCGGCTTCGACGCGGCGGAGATCGCCGATCTGCTCGAGGTTGCGCGCTCGGCGACGTTCTTCGTTCCGCCGACCGGCTTGCGCCGACTCCTGCGCGACGAACGCTTCGCGAGAGCGAAGATCGACCGCATCCGCACCGTGCTTCTGGGCGCCACGCCCGTCTACGCCGCGGATCTCAAGGCGGCCTACAAGCTCCTCGGCCCGAGGCTGTGGAACGGCTACGGCCAGGGCGAATCGCCGTGCACCATCACGGCGATGCCGAAGGAATTGCTGGCCGAGGCGATTCGAACCGGCGACGAGACGCGCATGGCGTCGGTCGGCATCGCGCGCAGCGGCGTCGAGGTCGCCGTTTTCGACGCTCGCGACCGGACCGCGCCGCCTGGCGAAGTCGGCGAGGTGGTCGTGCGCGGCGACACCGTGATGGCGGGCTACTGGAAGCTGCCCGCCGAGTCGTCGGCTGCTCTCCGCTCGGGCTGGCTGCACACCGGCGATCTCGGCGCGTTCGACGAGCACGGCTTTCTCACTCTGCTCGACCGCGCCAAAGACCTGATCATCTCCGGCGGCTCGAACATCTACCCGCGCGAGATCGAGGACGTGTTGCTCGAAGACCCGGGCGTCGCCGAGGCGGCGGTGATTGGGGCGCCCGATCCGGAATGGGGCGAAAGGGTCATGGCGGTTCTCGTGCCAGCGCCGGGCGCGGTCATCGACGTGGCGCGCCTCGAGCGGCTCTGCCTTGAGCGCATCGCCCGTTTCAAGCGACCCAAGCTCTGGCGGATCGTGGACGGGCTTCCGAAGAACAGCGCCGGCAAGGTCCTCAAGCGCAACCTTCGCGACAGGTTTCGGGCGAGCGGGTCGGGAGGGTAGGCCGCCCCGGGATTGTCTTACAAAATTGTCCGAACATGAGTTGACTTCGGACCCGCTTGCCCGCAAAGTCCCCGGCTCGTGAGACAGGGGCGCCGCGAAGCGCAACCCATGTTCAAAGAGCCGACTGCAAGGCCGTCGCGGGAGGAAGTCGTGGCCAAGCTTTATGTCGACAACGACAAGTACGCCGACCAGGGGGCGTCGGCGGTGGTCGACGCCTATCACGGCGCCATCAAAAATCTCGTCCGCCGTCGCCTCGACGAGGTCGGCGGAGACTGGGCGAGCTTCGTATTCGACAAGTCGTACGATCTCATCACCGCCGAGGACTTCGCCGCGATCGAGAAGAAGCTCTTGGCGACCGGCCATCGATTCGACTGGTCCGCAATGATCTCGGTGCGCGAACGCCCCGAGGCCTATAAGGCCGCGACCGGAGTCGGCGAGGACCTCAGGGATTTCAGCTTCGAGCATCCCGAAGCAGTGGTCTCGCCGGACGGGAGCGGGCGCGAGCAGCGCGGCGTCGGCGACAATGTCGTCAAATATGCGAACAATCTCGTCGGAATCGCGCGCTACATCCGCTCGAGCGAACGTGTTCTCGATTTCCTCACCAACGGATTGCCGCCCGACACGGTGGCCATCATCGACGACAGCGGCGGCACGCTGACCGCGCCGATCCTCGAGCAGTTCAAGGGAGTGATCTGCGCCGGCGGGACGGTGCGCTCCCACTTGGGCATTCTCACCCGGGAATACGGAATCCCATGTCTGATGAACGCCAAGATCAGCGGGATCAAGGAAGGCGACATGGTCGAAATCGAGAGTACAGCGGCCGCCAAGACCGTCGAGGCCTACCAGACCGGCGTCGAAATGACCGCCAAGGTCTGGCGGCTGTCGAAATAGCAAGAGACTCAGAGCAGACCTGCTTTGGGGGAGGACGAGGAATGGCGTCGAATCGCATCTCTTACGCGCAGCTGCTCGAGACGAACAATCTCATCCAGACGAGCGCTGACGAGACCTATTGGCTCTGCGTGACGCGGACGGTGCAGGAATCGAAGCTGTTCCCGGTTCCGGCGTACATGATGCTGTCCTACATGATGTCGTACTTCCGCTATCCCTCGCTCCTGCGGAAGATCGAGTCGCGCACGTCGGCCGAGGAAATCGGGGACCGCGCGCGCACCATCGGGGTCAAGATTCAAAACCCTTCGATGGGTTGGGCGCTTCCCGGCTTCTACCTCCTCGGCCGGGAATGGCTCATTAATCTCGGCCTCATTCGCCCGCAGGACGCGGTCGAGGACCTCATTTACGTGATGGATTTCTGGAAGCGCTTCCAGTTGTCCTGGCATCGCAATAACGGCCATATCACCAACAAGGAGTTTGGCCATCGCGGCCAGTTCCTGCCCGAGCGGCGCATCCAGGTCTTCCACGCTGACATGTTCGACTGCAAGCAGGGCGACAAGCTTCACGAGGCGGCGCAAGGCTTCATGGCGGCGGTTTCGCAGTACGGCTTCCTCATCTCATGCGAGAGCCGCATCAGCCTGCATAATTCCGGCCCATACAAGATCGCCGACGATCGCGAGATGATCGTGCGCGATTTCATGGATTTGTCGGAAAGCGATTTCCCCTGGCTCGACAGCGTCGCCGAAGGCGTCCCCTACAACAACCTCACCGTCACCATGGCGGTGAAGGATTGCCACTTCTATCTCGTCGACGACTGGGGCAGCTTCGAATCGAAGCCTGAGTTCACCGCCGACAAGCTGGTCGGCGTCGGCCTTTATACGTCCGACGCGCTATCCGACGGCTACCAGCCGATCGCAATGGGTTCGCGCGAAGAGCTGACGGCCTGCTTTAGGTCGCTCACCGACAAGGTGAAGGACGCCAACAACAAGCTCTGGCGGCGCGTCGCGAGCTGGTCGCGCGACCAGATGATCGACGCAGGGGCGATCACCTATTTCTCGATTGTGAAGGACCTCTCGCATGTCGCCGGCGTCTACGACGTGGACGACTGGATGACGGTCGATGAGCGCGCCGAGCGTTTCCGACCCCTGTTCAACGACGAATACAGCCGCGATGCACTGGTCGGCCTGTGCATCGGCGCGCATCCGTCTCATCGCCTGAGCGAATATACGATGATGCAGCATTCGAACGGGCCGCAGCGGCTCTATTCGCTCATTCCCTATTCGATCCTGCAGGGGGAGGATTATACGCCGACCAGCGGCCCGATCTATCCAGGCAAGAGCTATCTGCCGAAGAAAGCCGACCGCTATAACACGACGCGCGGCGTGATTGGGCTCGAGGAGTACAACCGACTGTCGCGCGAGGTGAGAGCACCAACCCTCGACCCGAAATTCCGTCACCTCTGCGAGACCTGGATCAAGTATCACGCTGGCACGCCGCTCGCCGACGAGCTTTACATGCTCGAGCAAAGCAAGTCGCGCCTCTTGAAAGGCGCGGGGTCGAGCCTCAAGCGCGCCGACATCGAAAAGCTGCGCGCCAGGCACGCCTGAAAGGAGGCGGATCGAAGCGATGCAGATCGGCGCTTTGATCCGGCGGGCGGCGCTGCATTTCGGCGAGGCGGCCTGCCTCGTCGAGGGTGAGCGCGTCGTCAGTTTTATCGAGTTCGACGCTCTGACCGACAGGTTGGGCAACGCCTTGCTCGCGAGGGGCTTTGCGCCAGGCGACCGGGTCGGGGTCTTGCTCCAGAACGGGATCAATTGTCTTGTCGCCTACTATGCGCTCGCCAAGGCCGGCCTCGTTCGCATCGGGATGAATATCCGCGAGACTTTCGACGAACACGCGCACAAGCTCGCCGACAGCGGCAGCCGCGGCGTCATACACGGCGGCGTTTCGAGCCTGCCGGTCGAGATTGCGATCGGGCCGGATGAACTAGCGAAGATGATGAAGGCCGAGGCCGCGACGCCTTGCGCGGTCGACCGCGAGCTCGACGCCCCATACCGGCTCGGCTACACCGGAGGAACCACGGGAAAATCCAAGGCCGTGACGCTGACGACGCGCGGCGAGCTCGCCGAGCTCTCCGCGTTCCTGACTGACCTCATTCCCGACATCCGCGAGGGCGAGACGTTCCTGCACGCAGCGCCGATCGCGCACGCGTCGGGCGCGTTTTTCCTGCCGTCCCTGGTGCGCGGCGCGCGCTCGGTAGTGATGCCCAAATTCGACGCAGAGGAGTTCGTCGTCATGGCCGCTCGGGAGCGGGCGGAGTTGACCTTCCTCGTGCCGACCATGCTTGCGATGGTGCTCGAGGCGCCCTCGTTGGCGAAAATGCACCTCGCCCTGCGCCGGATCGCCTACGGCGCCTCACCCATCGCCCCTTCGCTGCTGAAACGGGCGGAAGCGCGCTTCGGGCGCGTCTTCGCCCAGACTTATGGCCAGGCCGAAAGCCCGATGGTCATCACGTGTCTCAAGCCCGAGGATCACGATCGCATCGGTTCCTGCGGCCGGCCCTTCACGATCGTTGAAGCCGACGTGTTCGACGAAAACGACAAGCCCGTCGAGGTTGGCGAGCGCGGCGAGATCGTGTGTCGCGGCCCCCAGACGATGGCTTATTACTGGAACAATCCCGAGGCGACGCAGGCGGCGTTCCGCAACGGCTGGCTGCACACGGGCGACGTCGGCTACATGGACGAGGCCGGGTACTTCTATCTCGTCGATCGCAAGAACGACATGCTGATCTCTGGCGGCTACAACGTCTATCCGCGGGAGGTCGAGGACGTTCTGCTCGCCTGCGAGGGGGTTGTCGAGGCGGCGGTCGTCGGCCTGCCGGACGAGAAATGGGGCGACCGCGTCTACGCCGTCGTCGCCGGTCGCAGCGGGCTCACGGCGGAAGCGGTCATGGCGCACGCGCGCGCGAAGCTTGCGAGCTTCAAACGGCCGAAGGGAATCGAAATCTGGCCCGAGCTGCCTAAAACCTCCGCCAACAAGATCCTTCGCCGGGCAGTGCGCGCGCAAATCATGCAGCGCGCCGCCGAAACCCTGGACGACCGGCCGTGAACGAAACGCATCTCGTCATGCACGGCCTTGCGATCAAAAAGCACGCGACGCCCGAGGCCGTCGCGGGCATTCTCGGCCTCGACGTCGAGGAGGTTCGCACAACGCTTCGCAAGCTAGTCGACTCCAAACGCATCGTCGAGGCGCAGGGAAAATACCTGTTGTCTCCGGCCGCTCGCATGGCGCTCGATTCCGACTACGCGCGCTTCTATGAGGACGCTCGCGCCAACGCTGATTTCATAACCGGTTACGAGGGCTTCGAGCGCCTGAACGCCGTACTCAAGGCGCTCATCACCGAGTGGCAGACGATCGAGGTGCGCGGCCAACGCATGCCCAACGATCACAGCGACAAGGCCTATGACGAGCGCATCATCGACCGGATCGGCGAATTGCACGAGCGCGCGGAAGCGGTGATCGAACAGCTCGCGAGCGCATTGCCGCGCTTTCGCATCTATGGCCTGAAGCTCGCCGAGGCGCTCGAAAAGGCGGAGGACGGCGACATCGCCTGGGTCAGCGACGCGAAGATCGAGAGCTACCATACGCTCTGGTTCGAGCTGCATGAGGACCTTCTGCGCCTGATGCGGCGCGAGCGGGAAGACTAGGCGCTCGTCGATGACGATACCCTTCGGCGATTGGACGATTGGGCTCAATGGCGAGAGCGCGCCCGGCCGCGAGCTGATCGGGGGCAAGGCCTGGTCGGTCGCCCGCATGCAGGCGCTGGGCCTGACTGTGCCGCCCGCTTTCGTCGTGACGACGCGAGCATGCGCAGCCTATCTCGCGGGCAACTGGACTCCGGCCGGCCTCGAGGACGAGATCGGCGCCGCAATCGGTTGGCTTGAAGGGCAGACCGGCCGGCGCTTCGGCGCGAGCCTGCGACCGCTCCTTGTCTCGGTGCGCTCCGGAGCGCCGGTGTCGATGCCCGGCATGATGGACACCGTCCTCAATCTCGGGATCAACGAAATCACCGAGGCCGCGCTTGCGAAGGAGTGCGGAGACGCGGCCTTCGCCCGCAACACGCATCGCCGCTTCCTTGACCTCTACGCCCACATCGTGCTCAAGGCGGCGTCCGTTCATCTCGCCGACCATGACGATCCCGAGGCGTGGCGCGCGCCGATTTCGGCGGTGGCCGGGGAGAAGGTCCCCGAAGACCCGTACGAGCAGCTCCGTCGCGCCGTGCGCGCGGTGTTCGATTCGTGGAACTCGCGCCGCGCCCGCCGCTACCGCCAGCACCACGACATTCCCGACGACCTCGGCACCGCCGTTACCGTCCAGGCCATGGTGTTCGGCAATCTCGACGCGCGCTCGGGCACGGGCGTCCTGTTCTCCCGGAATCCGCTCACCGGCGAGCCTCAGCCGTACGGCGAATATCTGCCGCGCGCGCAAGGCGAGGATGTCGTTTCCGGCAAGTTCACGCCGAAGCCTCTCTCGGCGCTTGCCGAGGACCTTCCCGAGGCGCACCGGGAACTTCTTGCGGCGGCCAGAACGCTGGAAGAGGCCGCCCGCGACGTGCAGGACATCGAATTCACCATCCAGCGAGGCAGACTCTATTTCCTGCAATCGCGCACGGCCAAGCTCGCCCCGCACGCCGCCGCACATATCGCGGTCGACCTTGCGCGCGAAGGGCTCATCGACGAGGCCGAGGCGCTCAGGCGCATCAGTCCCGATCAGGTGCGCCTGCTTTTGAGCCCACACATTGCTGCGGCGGCGCTGCATGAGGCCAAGGTTCTCGCAGCAGGAGAGAGCGCCTCGCCCGGCGTCGGCATCGGCTGCGTCGTCCGCGATGCGGATGCGGCGGAACGGCGCGCCCACGTCGGCGAATCCGTGATCCTCGCCCGTCCGACGACAAGTCCCGAAGACCTGCATGGCATGATCGCTTCGCGCGCCGTCATCACCGAGCGGGGTGGCAGCACCTCACACGCGGCCGTCGTCAGTCGCGCGCTCGGCCTTCCGTGCGTCGTCGGATGCGGCCTGGGGAGCCTCGAACACCTGTTCGGCAGGACCGTCACCGTCGACGGCGGGGCGGGCAAGATCTACGACGGCGCGCTCGAGATTGAGGCGCCGGACGAGAGCCGCCACGCCGCGCTCGCGACGCTCGCTCAATGGGCCGCGCAGCGCGCGCCATTGCGTGTCGTTTCATCCTCCGCGGCGGAGGCGAGCGAAGCCGTCGATTTCAGCGGCGACGACGACGCCGCCGATCCGACGACGATCGGCGCCGCGCTTGCAAGACGGAAGGGCGCCCGGGGCGCGCGCGGCGGCGCCATCGCCTCGGACGAGGGCGTCAGGGCCGCGCTTGCGGCCGGGCTCGAATTCATCGTCGCCGATCGTATCCTGCCGCCGCTGCTCGCGGCGTTGCGGGCGCAGGCGGATATGGCGTCTCCGGTTACGATGGCGGCACGCACATGACTGAAATCAAGCCGCAGGACATCGAGGCGGTCATCGAGAGCTTCGACTCTTCGTCGTGGAGCGAGATGCGCCTCAAGATTTCCGGGCTCGAACTCTTCCTGTCCAAAGACCCCTCTGCTCGCGCGCCCGAGGGAACGCACGCTGCGGCCCGTGTCGCGCCGATCGCAGCGCCGCACGCCGACTCTGCGCCATTGCATTCGACGCACGCCACCGCCGCCCCGCGTCTGAAGCCGGCGCCACATCCGGTCGAGGCGAAGGGCGGCGCATCGGACGTTCCCGAGTCCTGGATCGCCGTGCGCGCGCCCAACCTCGGCACCTTCTACCGCGCGCCGAAGCCCGGAGCGCCGCCATATGTGGCCGTCGGCCAGCGGGTCGAGCCGACGACGGAAGTCTGCCTCATCGAGGTGATGAAGCTCTTCACCTCCGTTCCCGCCGGCGTCGCCGGCTTCGTCAGGAAGGTGCTGGTGGAGGACGCCGAACTCGTCGAATTCGATCAGCCGCTGTTTCTGATCGAGCCGGCTTGAGGCGACCCGCGGTGCTGAAGCGTATCCTCATCGCCAATCGCGGCGAGATCGCGCTGCGCATCGTCAGAGCCGCCCGGAGTCTCGGCGTCGAGACGGTGGTCGCGGCCTCCGCCGCCGATCGCGACGGCCTGGCGGCGCAAGAAGCGACTCGCGCCGTCGTCATCGGGCCCGCGCCCGCGCGAGCTTCCTACCTCGACGCTCGCCTCGTCGTGCACGCGGCGCTGGCGACGGGCTGCGACGGACTGCACCCCGGCTACGGCTTTCTCTCCGAGCGCGCGGCGCTGGCGCGGCTTTGCGAGGAAGAGGGGATCGCGTTCGTAGGCCCGGCGGCGGCTTCGATCGAGGCGGTTGGCGACAAGCTGGCGGCCCGCCGCCTCGCGAAGACGGCGGGTGTCCCGATGACGCCGGGCAGTGGCAAGCTTGATTGCGCCTCGGATGCTGTCGCCTTCGCGGCGGCGGTCGGCTATCCGGTGGTCACCAAAGCTTCGGCCGGCGGCGGCGGGCGCGGCATGGTCATCGCGCGCGACGCCAAGGCGCTCGCCGAGGGCTTCGAGCGCGCCGCGGCCGAAGCCAAGGACGCGTTCGGCGATGGAACGCTCTATGTCGAGCGCTATGTGGAGCGGGCGCGCCATGTCGAAGTCCAGGCGATGGGTCTGGGCGACGGACGTGTCCTGCATTTCGGCGAGCGCGACTGTTCGCTCCAGCGCCGCTACCAGAAGATGGTCGAAGAGGCGCCGGCCGCCGTGCTCAGCGACGGCTCGCGCGCGCGCCTGCATCGGGCGGCGGTCGATCTGCTCGGGTCGATCAACTACCGAAACGTGGGCACGGTCGAGTTCCTTTACGACGTCGAACGCGACGACTTCTACTTCATGGAGGTCAATGCGCGGATCCAGGTCGAGCATCCGGTCTCCGAGATGATCGCCGGCGTCGACCTCGTTCGCATGCAGATCGAGATCGCCGGAGGCGAGCCGATCGGCGATCGGCAGGAGGACGTCGCCCTTAGTGGCCACGCCATCGAGGTCCGCGTCATCGCCGAGGATCCGGCGCAGGGCTTCCGGCCGTCGCCCGGCCGCATCTCGCTATGGCGTCCGCCGAGCGGTGAGGGCGTGCGGCTCGATTCGGCCATGTTCGAAGGGGCGACGATCCCGCCCTATTACGACAGCATGATCGCCAAACTCATCGTCCATGGCTCCGACCGGCAGACCGCCGTGGCGCGTCTTCAACAAGCTCTCGCCGGTTTCGCGGTCGAAGGCGTGGCGACGAACATCCCCTTTCTGCGGGCCATGGCCGCGCATCCCGACTTTCGCGCCAATCGTCTCGACACTCGATGGCTCGAGACGCAGTTCATGCCCAGCTACGGACGAGCTTAAGGACCCGCTGACATGACCCATATCGAGTTCCTCGACGAGACGATGCGCGACGGCCAACAGAGCCTCTGGGGGATGCGCATGCAGGCGGGCATGGCCCTTCCTGTCGCGCCGCTCATCGACCGGAGCGGATTTCGCGTCATCGACCTCGCCGGCTCGTCGCTGTTCGAGGTCATGATCCGCACCTGCAGGGAGAATCCCTGGGAGGGACTCGATCTCCTGGTCGCCGCGATGCCCCGCACGCGCATACGGGGCGGCATGCGCTCAAACGCGTCCGTCACCTTCGGCGTAACGCCGGACTCGCTCATGGACGCCTGGATGCGGCAGCTCAACCGGCACGGCTGCCGCAGCTTCTGGATCTACGATGTGCTTTTCAACATCGGCAAGATGCACCGTCTGGCCAGAGTTGCCAAGGAATTCGGCTCGGAGGTCGCAGGATCGATCATGTTCGCGCTGTCGCCGGTGCACACCGACGATTATTACGCCGACAAGGCCGACAAGCTTTCCGCCAGTCCCGACATCGATACGCTCCTGCTCTACGACACCGCGGGCGTATTGGATAAGGAGCGGCTCAAGACGCTCGTGCCGGCCATCCAAGCCAAGGCGCGCGGGAAGCCGATCGAATTCCACGCCAATAACATCCTCGGCCAATCGGCGAAGGCCTATCTCGACGCAATCGATCTGGGCGTGAGCATTCTCCATACCGCCAGCCGTCCGATGGCGAACGGCCCCTCGGTTCCCTCGACCGAGATCATGCTGCACAACATCGAATTGCTTGGCCACACGCATTCGATCGACAAGTCGCTGCTGCCGCCGGTCGCGGAGCATTTCGAGAAGGTCGGCCGGGCTGCCGGATTTCCTGTCCATCAGCACAACGAATACGACGTGCTGTCGAGCCTTCACCAGATTCCAGGAGGCATGACCGGCACGCTCAAAGCCCAGCTTGCCCAGCACAACATGACGGACAGGCTCGACGACGTTCTTCGCGAGACGGCTGTGGTGCGACGTGAACTCGGCTATCCCGGGATGGCGACGCCGTTCAGCCAGCTCGTCGGCATTCAGGCCGTTCTCAACATCGTCACCGGCAAGCGCTACAGCATCATTCCCGACGAAGTCATTCAATATGCGGCCGGCTTCTACGGCGAGACCGTCGCGCCGATCGATGGCACCGTGCGCGACATGATCATGGGCGCGCCGCGCGCCAAGCAAATCGTCGCCAGTCCCCCCGAACAACCGACCATTCGGGAACTCCGCAAGCGTTACGGCACGGACGACGACGACGAGCTCATCCTGAGGGCGCTGGTGCCGGAGCCCGATCTGGCGAAGATGCGCGCCGCGGGCCCGGCAAAGCGCGACTTTCCGCTGCTCGCTTCTCCCGAGCTCGACCAGGTTCAGAGGCTTATGGAGATCGCAAAGTCCCCCGTCGTGCAGATCCAGTCGGCGACGCTCACTTTGGAACTGCGCCGCAATGCGAGCTAATCGCCTCATGCGCCGCGCGCTCGTCATCGACGTCGTTCGCTCACCCTTCGGCCGGGGGCGGGCCGGAGGCGCGCTCGACGGGGTGCACCCGGTAGATCTCTACGCCCAGACCCTGCGGGCGCTGATCGCGCGCAACCGCGTCGATCCGGCGCTCGTCGAGGACGTGATCACCGGCTGCGTCCTTCAGGTCGCCGAGCAGTCGGGCAACATCGGGCGCCAGGCGGTGCTGGCGGCGGGCTTTCCTGAAAGCGTGCCGGCAGTGACGCTCGATCGCAAATGCGGCTCGGCCCAGCAAGCGTTCGACTTCGCCGCGCAGGGCGTCATCGCCGGCGCCTACGATCTCGTCGTCGCGGGCGGCGTCGAGATGATGAGCCTCGTTCCGATGCGCGCCAACCGGATGGGCAAAGACAACGAGGGCCCGGACTTTCACCGGCGCTACCCGAGCGGACTCGTCCGGCAGGGCGTATCGGCCGAGCTTATCGCGGCGCGCTGGGACATCAAGCGGGAAGCGATGGACGAATTCTCCTTTCGCTCGCACGAGCGTGCGATTGCGGCCGAGGACTCGGGCCTGACCGCAGGCGCGATCGTTGCGATCGAGGTTCCGGGAAGCGGCGGAACGCTCAGAAGGGTCGCGCGCGACGAAGGCCCGCGCCGGGACACGTCGCTTGCGAAGCTCGCGGGTCTGAGGCCCGCTTTTGAGGACGCCGCGATCGCCGCCCGCTTTCCCGAGATCCGCTGGAGCGTGACGGCCGGAAATTCGAGTCAGGTGACGGACGGCGCGTCGGCCGCGCTCGTCGCGGAGGAGAGAGTGGCGGCGCGGCTTGGCCTGAAGCCGCGTGCGGCGATCACGCATTTCGCGCTCGCGGGCGATGATCCGATCCTGATGCTGACCGCAATCATTCCCGCGACGCGCAAGCTCCTTGAGCGCGTCGGACTGTCGATCCCGGCGATCGACGCGTTCGAGGTCAATGAGGCCTTCGCTTCCGTCGTGCTCGCCTGGGCCAAGGAGACAGGCGCCGACCTCTCCCGCGTCAACCCTTATGGCGGCGCGATCGCGCTCGGCCACCCAGTCGGCGCCTCCGGCGGCAGGCTGCTCGCCAATCTCATTGCGGCGCTCGAAGACACTGGCGGGCGCTACGGGCTGCAGACGATGTGTGAGTCGGGCGGCATGGCGAACGCGACCCTGGTCGAGCGGTTGTGACGCTTTTGGCGAACGCCTTCGACCCTCGTTCAGGCGCTGAGATTCGCGCCGCCATTCACGAAGACGACCTGGCCCTGAATGAACTCTGCAGCGGGGGAGGCGAGAAAACGCATGAGGCTCGTGTAGTCGGAATCCGCGACGCCCCGCCCGCTTGGATTGTGGCTCGCGGCCGAGCGCACGAGATCGGCGGCGTCGGCCCCGAAGATCGCCCTCACCGCGTCGGTGTCGACGATAGCCGGCGCGACGGCGTTGATGCGGACGCCTCTCGGCGCAAGCTCGACGGCCAGGTAGCGCATGAGGCTCTCGGCAAGCGCCTTGGCGACGCCGACGGCGGCGTAATTCGGGACAACGATCCGCCCGCCGCGGCTCGTGAGGAACAAGACGGTCCCCCCTCGCTGCATGAGCGGCAGGGCTGCCTGGACGAGAAAGAGCAGGCTCGTTCCGTTGGTGGTGACCGCCTGCGCGAAGCGGCGCGGGTCGGCCGTGAGCGCAGCCGAAGGGTAGGGATCGACCGCGCAGTGAACGACCTGATCGAGCGTCGGGGATACGGCGCGGATCGCCTCGACCATGGCCGCGCAGCCCTCGGGCGTTCCAGCATCCGCCTTGACGAGATGGGCCCGGGCGCCGGCGCGCGCGACTTCCGCGGCGGCCGCGTCGGCCGCGGCGTCGTCGCGTGATAGCCGAGCACGACGTCGCCCGCGTCAGGCGCGAAGGCCTTGGCGATGGCAAGGCCGATGCCCTTGGTGCCGCCGGCGATAAGGATCGTCATGCGGCCTCAGTCGGAGCTGCGAATGGCGGGAAAGGCCTCGTCCGGCAACTTCATGAGGCTGAACCGGGTTCGCCGGATGTGCTGCGCCGCGACCTTCTGCGCGAGGGGCGGCTCGCCCGCCAGGATGGCGTCCGTGATGGCGCGGTACTCGTCGAACTGCTTCTTGCGGTCGCGCGGGGTGATGTAGGCCTGGAACTGCATTCGCAGGAGGTGGATCTGCATGAGCGGCAAGATGCGCTTGAGCGCGTGATTGCGGCCAATGTCGATGATGACGTCGTAGAAGCTTCGCCGCTCGTCGAGGAACGCTCCGGCGCCGCCGTCGGTCTCGAACCCGCGCAGCCGCTCATAAGCCGCTCGCATCCGGTCGGCGTTGTCACCGGCCATGATGTTGCGGGCGGCGAGATTCGCCATGAGCCCGACCAGAGCCTCCAGCACCATCAGGCTGTCGCGCACTTCGGCGCGCGAGAGCGCCCGCACATAGGCGCCGCGGTGGCGGGTGAGGGTCAAGACGCCCTCGGCCGCGAGCCGCTTGAACGCCTCGCGCACCGGGCCCCTGCTCACCCGATAGTCCCGCGTCAGGTCCGCTTCGATGAGACGTTGGCCCGGCACGTAAACGCCGGCGCGGATGCTGCGCACGATGGCGTCCACGACACGATCGGGCGAGGTCATCTTGGCGCGCTCGGTCGCTTCGTTGGCGGCCTTGTCGCTCGCGGTGCGCCGCCCTGCGGCGGCCGAAAGCGTGTCCATCGTCATTGATCTCGCGGCGCCTCACGCCCAACTGCCCCACCCATCGCAAAGCCGTGAGCGCGATTTCTTTCGGGCCTGCTTAGCCGCCGGTTCTTTTTGCGGCAAGAGATTTGCTTGCCCGCAGCGCGGCTCAGTCCTGTGGCCTGACCATGACCTTGATCTGGGACGTCGGTTTACGCAGCGCTTCGAAGGCCGACGGCAGTTCGTCCAGGGTGACGATGTCGGTGATCATCGGCTTCGGTTCGACGCGGCCGGAGTCCAAGAGGTCGAGCACAAGCCGCCAGTCCGGGCGGCCATAGCCCAGCACATATTGGATGTTCACCTCTTTGAAGATTGCCGAGATCGGGGTCATCGCGTCCTCGACCATGCACACGCCGACAACGACGATGCGGCCGAACGGCGCGGAAAGATCGACACACTTTTGGATCATGCCAGGCACGCCAACGCATTCGAAGATGACGTCTGGCGGACCGCCCGCCAGTTTGGCGAAGGCTTCGCCGACGTCTTCCTTTGAGGGATCGATGGCGCCGGTCGCGCCGAGCCTGCCGGCGGCTTCCCGGCGCGCGGGCGCATATTCGCTGACCACCACATCGCGCGCGCCAGCAAGCCGGGAGAAGACCCCCACCGCAAGACCGATCGGTCCGCCGCCGAGAACCAGCACGCGCTCGCCCATCGTGAGCTTCCCACGGTTGACCGCATGGAGACCGACCGCCAAAGGCTCGACTGCGGCGCCCTCCCGGCTCTTCACGGCGGAGGGCAGACGCAACGCCTGCGTGACGGAAAACTTGACGAATTCGGCGTAGGCGCCCTGAGCGCTTGGATGGAATCCGGTGAGCGTATTCTTCGGGCACATGATGCCCAGATTGTCCTTGCACTCGCCGAGACCGAGCTTGCGGCAGTCTTCGCAGGCGTTGTTCGGCAAGGCTGTCGCCATGTCGCCGACCTTCCATCCCGTCGCGCCCGACTCGACGAGCTCCCCGGCGAACTCGTGCCCGAGAATTGTGCCGTCCTGCACGACGAAAACGCCGGGATGCGTCGCGTGAAGATCGGAGCCGCACACGCCGCAATAGTGCACCTTGAGCACGATCTCGCCGGATCCCGCTTGCGGCTTGGCCACCGTCTCAATGCGCAACGGCTTGCCCAATTCATGGAAAACGGCCGCTCTCATCGACACTTCTCCCATTCGCTGAGCTCCGCGCTAAAGTGGAGCTTGTGGTCTTTTCTTGTCCTACAATTTCTGCCTACAATAAGCGACACCGGGAGGCTTGTCCAGGATGCAAGCTCATTCACCCGACCATACGGGAGGAACCATGGACCGCTTGAAGGGCAAGATCGCACTCATCACTGGAGCCGGCACAGGGGTCGGGCGCGCCTGCATGAAACTGTTCGCCGCCGAGGGCGCGAGGGTGGTCGGCGTCGCCAGGACAAAGGCCACTCTCGAAGAGACGCTGTCGCTGGTGAAAAACGTAGGCGGCGAGGGCATCGTGGTCGCGGCCGATCTGTCGAAGCCGGAGGGCGCCGAGACGGCGTCCAAAGCGACGATGAATCAGTACGGACGCATCGACGTCCTGGTGAATTCAGCCGGCGTAGGCTACAGTTGGCTCGAAAAAAGCCCAGGCTCGATGGGTCCCGTCGATGACACGACCCCCGAGAAATGGCGCGAGGTGATGGCGATCAATCTCGACTCGACCTTCTACATGTGCCGGCTCGTCATTCCTCAGATGAAGACGCAAAAGAGCGGGTCGATCGTCAACGTCACGAGCATCTCCGGCTTCCAAGGCCTGCCTGCGGCGCACACCTACACTGCAGCCAAAGGCGCCGCGATCAATCTCACGCGATCGCTGGCGATCACCTATTGCGGCGACGGCATTCGGGCCAATTGCATCGCGCCCGGCTTCATCGACACGCCGATGGTCGCCCCGGTGCTCGGGCTCTTCGACGATCCGGCGATGGCCGACCGGCTCACGCCGATGAAGAGGCCGGGAACGCCGGAAGAAATGGCCTATGGATGCCTTTATTTCGCATCCGACGAATCGACCTATTGCCAGGGTTCGGTTTTGGTGATCGACGGCGGCACCACGGCGCGGCAGTAGCGAGGCTGGCAAACGAAAGGGGCGTCGCCGTGGCGCATTTCACCAAGATCGGCGTCGTCGGCGCCGGCATGATGGGGTCGGAGATCGCCCTCATTTTCGCTTTGGCGGGCCGTCCCACAATCCTTGCGGACCGCGACCGCGCGGCGGCGGACGCGGCGCTTTCCAAAATGAAGGCGCTCGCCGAACGCGGCGCTTCCCGCAATTTCTGGACCGCCGCCGCCGCCGCCGCGGCGCTCGAAAACCTGAGAGTCGTCGACGGCCTCGAAGATTTTGCCGACCGCGATCTCATCATTGAGGCCGTCTTCGAAGACGAGGCGGTGAAAGCCGACGTCTTCCGTCACCTCGACGCGGTTCTTGCACCCGGGGCCGGCCTCACCTCCAACACGTCGTCGATCTCGATCACCTCGCTCGCCGCGTCGGTCAGTCCCGGGCGGCGCCGGCGCTTCGTCGGCGTCCACTTCTTTTCGCCGGTCACGCGCATGAAGCTCGTCGAGGTGATCCCGGGCATGGACGCGGATGAGGTCTATGTCGATGAGGTGAGGGCCGAACTCGAGGCGGTCGGCAAGACGCCGATCCGCGTCAAGGATGTCGTCGGCTTCGCCGTCAATCGCCTCCTGCACGCTTTGGTCATCGAATCGATCCGGCTGGTCGAGGAGGGCGTCTGCGCACCGGCCGACATCGACACCGCCTGCAGGCTTGGCCTTGGCCATCCGATCGGCCCCTTCGAGCTCCTCGACAACACAGCGAACTCGCTCTCTCAGAGCGTTCACGAAATCCTCTACAAGGCTTATGGGGAGCGGTTTCTGCCGCGGCCGCTGCTGCGCCAGATGGTGGCGGCGGGTTACGATGGCCGTAAGGCCGGCCGCGGCTGGTATCGATACGGCAACGACGGCAAACGCCTGGACAGCCGCCCGACGCCTGATCGGGCATAGCGTGAGGAACCGCGAGGGCCCGCAATGGATCTCACCCAGAGCGCCCGCAGCGCCGAACTCGCCGTCCGCCTTCGCGAGTTCATGGCGGATCACATCTATCCGAACGAGCGCCGCTTCTATCAGGAAGCCGAGCGCCTAGGTCCCTGGAAAGTGCTGCCGGTCGTCGAGGAGCTGAAGCCGCTCGCAAAAGAGGCCGGGCTCTGGAACCTTTTCCTCCCCACGTCGCATGGCGGGCTCAGCAACCTCGACTATGCGCCGCTCTGCGAGATCATGGGCAGGTCGCATGTTGCGCCGGAAGTCTTCAACTGCAGCGCGCCCGACACCGGCAACATGGAGACGATCCTGCGTTACGGCGACGATGTGCAAAAGGAGCGGTGGCTGAAGCCCCTGCTCGCCGGCGAGATCCGCTCCGCATTCGCGATGACGGAGCCGGACGTCGCCTCCTCGGATGCCACCAACATCGAAAGCCTCATCGCCCGCGACGGCGACGGCTACGTCATCAACGGGCGCAAGTGGTACACGACCGGCGCGACCGATCCGCGCTGCGAAATCATCCTCTTTATGGGAAAGACAGACCCGGACGGCGCGGACTCGTACACCCGTCAGTCGATGATCCTGGTCCCGATGGACACGCCCGGCGTCCGTGTCGTCCGAGCGCTGCCGGTCCTCGGATTCTACGGCGTGCCGGACCGGGCCTCGGAGGTGGTGTTCGAGAACGTGCGCGTCCCCTCGACGAACCTGCTGCTCGGCGAAGGGCGCGGCTTTGAGATCGCCCAGGGTCGACTGGGTCCCGGCCGCATCCATCATTGCATGCGCCTCATCGGGCTCAGCGAGCGCGTGCTCGAGCGTATGTGCAATCGGGCGGAACAGCGGGTCGCCTTCGGGCGCCCGATCGCCGAGCAGACCGTCACCCTCGAGCGCATCGCGGAAGCGCGCGTGCTCATCGAGCAGGCGCGCCTGCTCACGCTGAAGGCCGCCTTTATGATGGACAAGGTCGGCAACAAGGCGGCGCGTCAGGAGATCGCGATGATCAAGGTCGTGGCGCCCAACATGGCGCAGAAGATCATCGATTGGGGCATCCAGGTCTTCGGCGGCGGCGGCACCAATAACGATCATTTCCTCGGCGCCGCTTTCGCGACCGCCAGGCTCCTTCGGCTGGCCGACGGTCCGGACGAGGTTCATCGCAACCAGATCGGCCGATTGGAGCTGCGCCGCCACCGCAACGTCGACCTCAAGCGCACCGGCGGAGAGGGCGCCGCGTTGACCCTTGCGGAATCCGAAGACTGGGCGAGCGGGGGTCTCTGGCCGCGCCGAACTGAGCCCACGGATGCGTGATCAGGCGCCGAAGCTAGCCCAACTTGAGCAGTTTGGGACAGTTTTCAGGCGGGAATCCGGACGGAATCCGGCATAGGAGAACCCGAGAGATCGCGCCATGAGCAGCCTTCCACCAAGGACCTATTCGTGTGCTCTCAGGAATTCGAAATCGCAACCTTCGTCAGCCTGAAGGATCTGCTCGCGATACAGCCGCGAATATCCGCGCGACGGTAAGGTGTCGGCAGACGCTTGGACCTCCGCCCGTCTCCGTTCAAGTTCAGGCTGTGCGACTATGAGTTCCAGCGACCGATTTTGAACGCTAAGACGAATGCGGTCGCCGTTGCGCACGAGCGCAAGCGGACCGCCGGAAGCTGCGTCAGGCGCGACGTGAAGCACGACTGTTCCGTAGGCTGTGCCGCTCATGCGGGCGTCAGAAATGCGAATCATGTCTCTGACGCCCGCTCTCGCCAGCTTCGCGGGTATCGGGAGATATCCGGCCTCCGGCATAGCCGA
This sequence comes from Roseiarcus sp., assembly GCA_035656495.1. Lineage (GTDB taxonomy): Bacteria > Pseudomonadota > Alphaproteobacteria > Rhizobiales > Beijerinckiaceae > Roseiarcus. The sequence goes on along the minus strand of DASRSL010000253.1, from coordinate 11,970 downwards.
AGAGCTGGTCGGGCCGGCGTTCTTCAGGACGAGAAAGTCGTCCGCAGCGACGTCCAGCGCCGGATCGTCGATGCGGTCGCACAGGTCCTCGAGCGACTCGAAGACCACGGCCCGCCCTTCGCGTTCAAACAGGCTTGGGTCAGCGGCCGAACGCTTGAGGATCGCGCCGCGCGGAGCCAGATTGCCGAATAATGCAATCAGGCCGCCGTCTTCCCCTATTGGTTCGGCGAAAGGACGAATGGTCGCTCTGTCGACCCAGGCGGGCGCCCTCTCAATACGGTCTCCAAGCGTCTCTCCGGTTACGGTCACGCAATCGAGATGCATGAGATGGCGCAGTTCGCGAAGGACAGCCGGAACGCCGCCGGCGGCATGCAGGTCCTCCATGTAGCCTGCGCCGGTCGGTTTGAGGTCGACCAGTACTGGAGTGGTTTCGCTCAGTTCGTTCAGGCGGCGCAGGCTGATTCCAATACCGAGCCGGCCGGCGATCGCAGTCAGATGGATGATTGCGTTGGTCGATCCACCAAGCGCAAGGAGAAGCCTCAGTGCGTTCTCAAACGCCAGCCTGGTCATGATCCGGCTCGGGCGCAGATGGTCGGCGCCGATCAGCGAGACCGCGATACGACCCGTCTCTTCCGCCATGCGCAGCCGGTCGGCGTCGACCGCCGGAATCGCCGCCGAATCGGACGGCGCCATGCCCAAAGCCTCGGCGAGCGACGCCATGGTGCTCGCGGTGCCCATGACGGCGCACGTCCCGGCAGTCGAGGCGAGGCGATGCTCGATGACGTCGATCTCCTCGTAGTCGATTTCGCCCGCCCGAAACTTCGCCCAGAAACGCCGGCAATCCGTGCACGCGCCGAGCCGCTCGCCGCGGTAGCGTCCAGTGGACATCGGGCCGGCGACAAACTGGATCGCCGGCAGATCGGCGGAAGCCGCGCCCATGAGTTGGGCCGGCACGGTCTTGTCGCATCCGCCCATCAGCACCACTGCATCCATCGGCTGCGCCCGAATCATCTCCTCGACATCCATGGACATGAGGTTGCGGAACTTAAGGCTGGTCGGATTGAGGAACACTTCGCCAAGCGAGATTGTCGGAAACTCGACTGGCAGCGCGCCGGCGGCGAGGACTCCACGCTTCACGGCCTCGATCATCTCCGGGAAATGACGATGGCAGTTGTTGAAGCCGCTGGCCGAATGAGCGATGCCGACGATCGGCCGCTCGAGCATCTTCCGGCTGTAGCCCATGGAGCTGGCGAACGAGCGCCGCAGGTAGGCGCTGAACTCGCGGTCGCCGTAGTTGGTCAGTCCGCGCTGGACGCCGCGTCGCGCTTTGTCTTCCCTCATGGGACGTCTCAGGAGTGCCGAAGCTTGATGTACTGCGGCTCGAGATAGTCGAGGATTCCGATCTGTCCGCCTTCGCGGCCAAAGCCGCTCTCCTTGACGCCGCCGAAGGGAATTTCCACCGCCGCAAGCATCATGTCGTTGACGCCGACCATACCCACTTCCAGCGCTGACGCCGCCCGGTTGGCGAGCGACAGCGACTTGGAGAAGACATAGCCGGCGAGGCCATAGGGCGTGCCGTTAGCCCGTTCGACAACCTCGTTGAAATCGTCGAAAACGGAAATCGGCGCGACTGGGCCGAAAGGCTCCTCGTGCATGACGAGGGCTTCGTCCGGGACATTGTCGAGCACGGTCGGCTCAAAGAAATAGCCACGGTTGAACGCGTGCGGGCGGCCCCCTCCGGCGAGAACTGTCGCGCCGCGCTTGATTGCATCCTGGACCAGTCCCTCGACTCGCTCGCGGCCGCGGGCGTTGATCATCGGCCCGCAGGTGACAGACGGATCGACGCCGCTGCCGAGTTTCAGAGCCCTGGCGCTTTCGACCATGGCGCCGGCGAACGCATCCTTGATCGAGGCATGCACATAGAAGCGGCTCGGCGAAATACAGACCTGACCATTGTTGCGGAACTTCGCTGCAGCGCAGGCCTTGCCGGCCGCGACCGGGTCCGCGTCGCCGAAGACGAGCACGGGGGCGTGACCGCCAAGTTCGAGGCTGAGGCGTTTCAGGCCATCGGCACAGAGCCTCATGATCAGCTTCCCGACGGGAACTGAGCCGGTGAGCGAGACCTTGCGAATGACCGGCGAGGCGATCAGATGCCGCGAGATCTCCGCGGGATCACCTGTCACGAGGCCAAGCACCCCTTTCGGCAGGCCGGCGCCTTTTGCCGCTTCGGCCAACAAGAACGCGCTGAATGGCGTTTCCTCGGAGGGTTTGAGGATGATGGTGCAGCCGGCTGCGAGCGCAGCGGCCATCTTGCGTGCAGGGAGGAGCGCCGGAAAATTCCATGCGGTGAACGCTGCGACAGGCCCGACCGCCCGATACTGGACGTCGAGCCTAGCGCTAGGATCGCGGGCGCCGAGTGTGTGGCCGAAGATTCGGCGCGCCTCGTCCGCGTACCAGTCGAATTGATCGATCGCCGCGCCGAATTCTCCGCGCGCCTCGGCCAGCGGCTTGCCGCTTTCGCGCGCCATCATCATCGCCGCTTCCTCCGTGCGGCCTCGCAGGATGTCCGCAATGGCGCGGAGGAACCGCGAACGCTCCCATCCCGCGGTTGTCGACCAGCTCCGCTGCGTTCTCGCCGCGGCGTTCAATGCGTCATCCAAATCATCGATGTCGGCATGCGGGACCGAGCCGACGCGCTCTTCCGTGGCAGGATCGATTACATCGACCATGCGGCCGCGGCGCGCCGCGCGCCAGTCGCCGTCGATGAAAAGGCCGAAGGACTCATACATGGCGCACCCATCTCAAATCGTCTGATCGGAGTAGAGCCGTTCGACTTCCGGGACCCACGGGCCGACGTTCCATCGGCCATAGGTTCCCATGCCGCCCTCCTGGTCTTCGCCCCAGTAGACTGGCACATGGACGATGGAAAGCCCGTCGTGCGCATAGGCCTCGCCTAGGGCGCGTTCGAGCTCAGGAGCGCTGTACCCGCCAAAGAACCCCTTCACGCCCGCGACTGCATTCGCCATGGCGACGAAATCGACGGAGACGTGGTCGTTCGTGCCGAAATCCTTCCCAAACTGGGCCTGCTGAAGCGAGGAGATCGCGCCCATTCGGCGGTTGTCGAAGACAACGGCCATGCCGCGAACGCCGTGAACCGCGGCATCCACCAGAATCTGGGGGTTCATCACGAAGGAGCCATCGCCTGAGAGCGCGATCATGTACCGCGGATTGTCGGCGGCGGCCGCCGCCAGTAGGGAGCTTGAGGCGAAGCCCATGTAGGACGCCCCCGAATCAGTGACCGTCTCGAAGGGCGTGGAGTCGGCGTTCACCTGAAAGCCATTGGCCTGCACGTCACCGGCGTCGAAGATCTTCAGAGCGTTCATGCGTGTGGCGAAGGCCTGCACCGTCGCGACGGCCGTCGGCTGAGTCAGGACCTCCCGTTTCCACGCCGGGTCGAGCTTCGGAGCGCTATGTGTGCGCTGCTCGCGCAACGCTTTCCATTCCGCCTTCTTCTGAGCGCAGGCGGAGAGCCACGCGGACGAAGCGCGAGTGAGCTCCTCCGGTCGTTCGACATTGCCGAGCGCCTCGAGCAGCCGATCGAGGACGGCGCCGAGGTCTCCCACCAGCATCGCGGTGCGATTGTAGTGACTGGCGTCGGCGAGTTCGGCATTGATATTGATGACTTGGCGAACCTTTGGATAGCCGGTACCCGAACAGTCGGACTGGCAGACGGCGCGCGAACCAGCGACGATGAGCAGCTCGGCTTCCTCCATCGCGAAATTGCCCGAGATCGAACCCTTGCTGCCGCCGACGTGCATGTTGAGAGGATGTTCGTCGGGCAGGACGCCCGTCGAATTCGGCGAGAGCACGACCGCAGCCCCGATCCGTTCCGCCAGCTGCCGGATGGCGGCGGCCGAATAGCGCGTCCCCCCGCCCGCCTTGATCACGATTCTCGCAGTCCGTCGAATTAAATCGGCGACGTCGCGATATGCGCCGGGATTGCTCGGCGCAGTCGGCGGCGCTTCGAGGCGTTCCGGAAGAGACTCTAGATTGAGGTTCTTTACGAGCTTCGGCTGGGTGTTGATCGGCAGGCACAGATAGAACGGACCGGCGAAGTGGGGCCTGTGCACGGTCTGCGTCCCGCGTCGCAACGCGTCCCGTAACGCCTCGGGCGTATGCAGGACGTAGGATCGTCCAATAATGTCGGTCAGCCGACCGAATTCGCCTTGGCGCGGGCCGATCACCTGCTGCATGTTGTACCCTTCGCCGTATGTCGTTTCGTCGCCGTAGAGATGGTAGACGCCGATGCCGTTGGAGGCGGCTGCAAGGGAGCCAGCATAGGCCTGGAGCGAACCCGGGCCGATCGAGCAGAGCACGGCTGGGGTCTCCCCGTAGATCCATGCGAGGGCAGTGGCCGCGTGCGCCATCGCAACTTCGTTGCGGCACTGAAGGAAGCGCAGGACCCCCTCTTCGCTATAGATCCTCAATATCTCGCCGATCGCGGTATTGCCGTGGCCGAGGATCCCGAAGAATTTTCGAACCCGTTGCTTAAGAAGCCCCAGGACGACGCCCTCCGAAAGCGTAACGTCGACTCTCTGAGCAAGCTTTCCGCCGCCGAGCGCCTCGCCAACTCCGCTGGCGGATGCAATGGCGCGTGCACGCTCGCGAACCTCCCGTTCGTCCATAAGCGTTCCTCCAAGACGATAGCCAGGATGCGTCGTGCGATAAGGATCAGCCCGGCAGCCGACCCGCGGCGGTCGCTTTTACTTTCTGGCGACTTGCCGGAGTGGGCGACGAGCCATCGTCCCACCCCAAGCGGTTCGAAACCTCTCTTGAAACCTCGCGCAGGAGTTGCTCCCATTCGGAGAGGCGCGCATCGGTCATCCTTGGGCTCGGGCCCGAAATGCCGATCGCCCCGCACACCGCGCCGTCGTAACGAAAGACGGGCGCCGCCATGCAGCGCACCCCAACGCTGAACTCTTCGTCGTCGAATGCTACGCCTTGTAACCGCACGCTGTTCAGATGGTCGCGCAGGGCGTCAGCGTTGCTGATCGTGCGCCGAGTATACGGTTCAAACGTCATGGCTTTCATCAGCTCCTCGCCAACCCTGGGGGGCTGACACGCCAGCAAGACCTTTCCAAGCGCCGTGCAGTGTAGCGGAGCCAGCGTTCCAACGGGTGCATCGACTCCGACGCGCCGTTCCGGCGCCGCCTGATCGATATAGAAGGCGCGCTTGTCCGCAAGAATCGCGGCGTGGGCGCATTCGCCGGTCTTTTCCGCCAACTTCTGCAAGAGCGCATGGCTTGCGGTGCGCAGATCTGTTCGGAGCAGCGCCTTGTAACCTAGGACGCCGAGAGCGAGGCCAAGCGAATAGCGCTGGGTAACCGGGTCCTGCTCGACAAATCCGGCCTGTTCCAGCGTTCGAAGCATGCGCGATACGGAGCTCTTGTCGATCTCGACCATGCGGGCAAGCTCGGACACGCCGTGGGACGAGCCTGCGCCCTCTCCTAGCATTTGCAACAGGCGAATCGCTTTTGTAACCGAACGAATTTCCATAGCTGAACCCTCGCCGTGGGAGAGCGTATTGCAGATTGATGCAGAATGGTCAACGTCGTTGCAGACTTTTTGAGGCGAGACGGGAAGCTGGTGCGCAATCTCGAGCGTGATCAAAACCTTCAGCTGGACGCAATCCCGCCCAAGAATTTTTGCCGACAGCCAAAAGCTCGCTCTGGCGCTGCTGAGTGCATAAACTCTTTGATGCGCATCGGCGTTGACTATGGTGCATCGTCGTGGTTAACAGAGGAGCTGTCCAAGAGCCACGGCGTTGCGGGAGTGCGAACTGGCGCCGCCGGCCGTGGTCAGCATCAATGGACCGCTGTCGCATCCGAATTGGGAGGAAATATCATGAAGGTTGGGCTTAATCGTCGTATGTTTGTTCGGATGGTGGGCGTAGCAGGTTGCGCCGGCATCGTCCTGGTGTCTGCAACAGCGTTGACGTATGCGGCGCCGCCAATGCAAATCGGTATTTCCATCCCGACGCTGGACAATCCATTCTGGGTCAACGCCATAAAGTTCGCGCAGCATGCCGCCAAGGAGCTCAACGTCGAGCTGACTGTCGTCGGCGCGGACAATCGGGAGGACAAGCAACTGGCCGACGTCCAGTCGTTGCTGTCTTCGGGCGCTCAGGCTCTGGTTGTCACGCCCCAGTCGACCGCCAGCGCTCCTGGCCTCATCAAGCTTGCTGATCGGGCCCATGTTCCGATTGTTATCGTTGATCGCTATCCGGGGTTCGAGCCGAACAACAGCGAAGCGCCTTACGTCGCCTTCATCGGCCCGAATGACGTGACCGCCGGCTCCGACATCGCAAAATACCTGATATCGCAGGGCGCGAAGAAAATGGTCGCCATCGGGGGTCTGCCCGGCTCATCGGTCGCCGAAGGCAGGGAGAAAGGCTTGCGCCAAGCAATCGCGGGCGCGAGCGGCGTCGAACTCGTCCAGTACGTGAGCGGCGGCGGCGAGTCCGAGGACCACGGCTACCAGACGATGCAAAATCTTCTGTCGGCCCATCCTTCGGGGACGATCGACTCGGTCTGGTGCTACAACGACGCGCTTTGCCTCGGCGCATTCCGCGCCATCAAGCAGGCCGGCCGCGATGGCGAAATCAAGCTTGGCGGAATGGATCTGGTGCCGCAGGCGCTCGATCTGATCGACCGCAAAACAAACTATGTCTACTCGACCGGCGGCCACTGGTTGCAGGTCGGTTTCGGGATCATGATCGCTTACGATAAGGTCAACGGACACAATCCGATCAAGGACAATATCAGGCTTGATCTTTTAGGCGTCAACTCATCCAACTTCGCGACCTTCAAGCATCAGTTCATCGACAATGCGCCTCCCTATGACGTGAAGGAATACACGCTTACGAACAATCCGAGCGCCAAGAGCCAGACTTTTCCCTTGGCTACGAAGTAGTGGGGCTCCAGTCGACGGTGGCCTTGCTGGCCGCCGTCGAAAGTCTTGGCGCACAGTCAGGCGGCTGTTCAATGCGATCCCGCGCAGTTGGCGATTTTCTATCCCGCTACGTGGCGTATTTCGCCCTCAATGCCATCGTTGTTATATTCGGCATTCTGTCGCCCGAACGATTTCTGACAATGGGCAATCTAGGCGTCGTGCTGCAAAATTCTGCGGTCCTGGCCATCGTTTCGATCGGCATTACCTTCATCATCATTGGCGGCAGCATCGATCTCAGCGTCGGCTCCGTCATGGCGCTATCCGGCGCTTTCGCGGCCACCTTTGCGGGAGACTGGGGCGCTTACGCGATCTTCCTTGCCCCGATCGTGGGCGCTCTCCTCGGGGCCATCAACGGCGCCGTATTCGTTCTCTTTCGCATCCCGTCCTTTGTCGTGACGCTCGGAATGCTTTCGATCGCGCGCGGCACAACGGTGATCTACACGGGCGGCAGTCCGATCTCCATTCCACTGTCTAGCAGATTCGACGTTTTCGGGATTCCGCCGGCGCCGTTCTTGACGGCGGCGGGGGTCGCGATCGTCATGGGCTCGCTTCTCTCGTTTACAACCTTCGGGCGCTACACCTTCGCGATTGGCGGCGACGAAGAGAAGACCCGCATCCTAGGCGTGCCTGTCCGCAGCGTGAAGTTTGCGATGTTCACCCTGTCAGGGGCCCTTGCTGGACTTGGCGGCGGTATTCTGACCTCTCAGCTCGGCTCCGGCAGCCCGACGGTCGGCACCGGCTTTGAACTCCTCGCGATTTCTGCCGTCGTCATCGGCGGAACCCCTCTCACCGGCGGCGCCGGATCGATCCTGGGCACCATTGTCGGCAGCCTGGTCATCATGTCGTTGGCGAACGGACTTATTATTATGGGAGTTCCAAGCAACGTGCAGACCGTTCTGACGGGTCTCGTGCTGATCGTCGCCGTCATGATTTCGATCCGGCGCGGTAAGCTTCGGATCATCAAGTAAATCACCTCGAATCTCGAACCGGATCGGCATCCATGCAGTCAGCAAGAATCAAAATCGGACTTGTCGGCGCCGGCGCTATCATGCGACTCGGTCATGCGCCTACGATCAAGGCGAGCGCCGAAGCCGAACTCGTCGCCGTTTTTGACGCCGACGTGAAGCGAGCCGAGGCCATCGCAAAGGAATTCGGCGGCAAGCCGTTCGATAATCTCGAGGCCATGCTCGATGTGGCCGGCCTCGACGCTGTCATAGTGGCGACCCCGAACAAGTTTCACGAGGAGGGCGTTGTCGCTGCAGCCAAGCATGGAAAGCATGTTCTTTGCGAGAAGCCTCTGACGATCGACGCCGCGGGGGCGCGGCGGGTGGTGAAGGCGTGCGAGGACGCCAAGGTCATCCTGCAAGTCGGCTTCAATCAGCGGTTCTGGGCTCAGGTCGAGATCGCCAAGCAGCTGATCCAGGCGGGGTTCATCGGCAAGGTCCACCAGATGCGCTCGATCTACTCCGAGAAGTCGACTGCGTATCCCGCGAGCACACGCTACCGCTACAATCTCGAACAGTCCGGCGGCGCGACCATCATCGATCTCACCATCCACCGCATCGATCTCGCTCGACACCTCGTCGGGGATTTTTCGGGCGTGTTCGGCGAACTTATCCACAGCGCGCTGCCGGAACTCGTCGACGACAACGTCTTCCTGCTGGCGCGCTTCTCCAATGGCGCGCGCGGCAGTCTGGCCAGCAATCGCTATTCGCCCAACATCGGCGACGGCACCGATCTGTTCGGTACAGAGGGCACCATCCACATCGCGAGCGAAACAGCATCGCCCTTCGCATCGGCGCCGCTCGCCGTCTATACGGAGAGGCCCGCCGCGGATCTCCCGGACGTGCTGCGGGAAGCGCACTATCCGGAGGCGTGGTGGAAGAGCTTCGAGGGCGGATGGATAACGGTCAAGCCGCCCCGCCAGAGTCCATACCGCAAGCAGTTCGCCGCCTTTTGCGAGAGCATCCGCGAAGGAAAGGCCGCCAAGATCAGCGGGTTCGACGGCCTGCGCGCGCAGGAATTCGTACAGGGCGCCTACCTCTCGATGCGATCCGGTACTTGGGTCGATCTACCGCTGGCCCAAGACGCTCCATTCGTTGTTCCTCAATATAGCTGAAGGTGGTCGCGATGCGCTCCTGTTTCCATAGCGTGGGTCTTCCGTCCCGCTCGCTTGAGGAAGCGATCAACATGGTGGCGGATGGCGGTTACGCCGCGATCGAACTCAATGCGGAGACGCTGCCCTGGGCGCCCGCCCACATCACGCCCGAGGCGGATCAGCAGACGCGGCGAGAGGTTGCAGGAGCCTGCCAGGCGCGCGGCCTGACGATCCCAGCGGTCGGAGCTCATATCCCGATGGTCGCTCGGAACATTGCGACAAGAGTGTCGGCCATTGCTTTCGTCAACGGCTGCACGGACCTCGCGCGCGACGTACGCGCGCCCGTGGTGCACATTCTCTCCGGACCGCTCGACGACGGGGCCGATCGAGAGGAGGCTTGGAACTGGTTTCGCGCCGCAGTCGAGGAGACCACTGCATATGCGTCCGCGCGCAATGTCACCCTCGGCATCGAGGCGATCGCCGGGCATGTGTTCCACAAAGTCGATGACTACCATCGTCTGCGCCGCGAACTTCCCGGCGTGCCGTTCAAGGTCAATTTCGACCCGAGCCACCTTCAGGTTCAGGGCGAGAGCCCGCTGAGGGTGGTTGACGAACTCGGCGACCAAATCGTTCACGTCCATCTCAAGGACGGCAGCGGCCATTTTCCGAGTTTCAAGTTTCCTCCGCTTGGCAGAGGCGACATCGATTTCGTTCGCCTGGTCGAGCGTCTACGTTCGATCGCATATGCCGGGGCTTTGTCGGTCGAATACGAGGCGCAAGTGTACGGCTATCACGAAACGGAATACCAGATTCTCCGCGAAGGCAAAGTCTTCGTCGATCGGTTGTGACGGCGCCGGGAGGAAAGGAAATGGGCGTCGCAGCAACGGAGCCGGGGCCTCATGCCAGGACCTTTCTGCGCCTGAAAAACATTACCAAGACGTTCGGCGGCATTCACGCCCTTGAGAACGTCAACCTGGATGTCAGGCGCGGCGAAGTTCTTGCCCTGCTCGGCGACAACGGCGCCGGAAAAACGACGCTGGTCAACATCATCTCAGGCGTGCACCACGCATCCAGCGGCAGAATCGAATGCAATGGAGTCGTGGAAACGATCGAGAGCCCGCGCCGCGCGCATGACCTTGGAATCGAAACGGTGTTCCAGGACCTTGCGCTCGTTCCCAATCTCGCGGTCGCCGACAACTTCTTCATCGGTCGTGAGATGACTTATGATCTGCTGCCTGGACTCATTCGCATCATGCGGAAGGGGGCAATGGCAAAGGAAACGGCCGAAAGCCTGCGGAGGCTCGACATTCACATTCCCTCGCTCAAAATGAATGTGGATAGGCTGTCGGGCGGACAGAGACAGGCGATCGCCATCGCCCGGGCGGTGCACTGGAAGGCCAATCTCGTCATTCTTGACGAGCCGACGGCTGCCCTTTCGGTGCCGGAACAGAACAAGGTTCTGGAGCTCGCTCGACGCCTCGCGAGGCAGAATGTTGCGGTCGTCTACATCACGCACAACATGAACGATGTCATGGCCGTTACCGACCGAATCGCAGTTCTATACCGCGGTCGGATGGCCGGTGAGCTCATGACGAAACGGACGACCAAGAACGATATCGTCCACCTGATCATGTCCGGAGGAGCGGCTGCGCAGCAGGAGGCTATGCACTGAGCGCGGCCGGCGGTCGGCTGTGTCTGAAGGGGCGTGGGCGGTATCTCCGAAGGAGACTCCGCTCTCATAGGTGGACAAGGGCTGTGTCAAGCTACGTTTCAGGGTAATCGGGTGAAGAAGTAGGTGACAAACGGCGAAAGTGCTGAATCCATGACGAGCCTCGATTCGCATCAGAGGGGCGAGCCATGGCGGGGCGGCAGCAGACTGCGCGGCGTTCGAAGAAACCGTAGTTTTTCTGAGTCATTTCAATGATCTGAAGGATCCCCGCCAGCAGGGGAAGGTGGACTACCCGCTGGATGAGATCCTGCTCCTCTGCTTGATCGCCGTCCTGGCCGGCGCGGAGACCATCACCGACATCGCCCTGTTCGGCCGCAAGAAGCTGGGCCTGCTACGCCGCTTCCGCCCCTTCGCCAACGGCACGCCGGCGCACGACCATCTTGGCGATATCCTCGCCGTACTGGACCACGAGCAGTTCCAGCGCTGCTTTGTCGCCTGGGTAGCGCACTGACCGGAACCTCCGAAGGGGTCATCGCCATCGATGGCAAGACCGCCCGGCGGTCCGGCCAGAAACGGAAGGGCCAGGCGCCAATTCACATGGTTTCCGCCTTTGCGGCGCGCCAGCGCCTGGTGCTGGGCCAGGTCAAGGTGGCGGAGAAGTCCAACGAGATCGTCGCCATCCCCAAACTGCTGGACCTGCTGGTCATCGAGGGGGCGATCATCACCATCGACGCCATGGGTGTCAGCGCGACATCGCGCAGAAGTGGTGGAGAAGAAGGCCGACTACGTGCTGGCGCTGAAAGGGAACCAAGGGTCGCTGCGCGAGGGGGGATATCCCGCTTGATGTTGAAAAGCGCGAAGCGGGCGTCGCTGACATGAAGGCTAGGCGGCCTTCGCGTTGTGAGCAAGATGCTCGTTCGAGGGGACGGCTTTCGCCTTGTGCTTTGCGAGGGCGTCCTTCAGCAGCGGAAGCTGCTTATGGGCCTTGAGGCGCCGGAAGCCCTTGACGGCCTCCTGCATGGCGGCGCCCATCCAGCGCAGAGCCATCGAATGTGTTTCGGCGTGGAAAAGTGACCCCATGAGGTAGGGGATCGGCGTCCAAAATTGACCCCCTGATTTCTGGCTTGTTCGGGTGCCTGCTTTGGCGCGAAGCGGGCGGTGGGGGATGCTGATTGCGGAGACGATCGGTCGG
>DASRSL010000252.1:0-5337 GCA_035656495.1 Roseiarcus sp. | reverse complement strand
TAGATTCCTGACAGTTTGGACTGGGTTGATGGTCGACAGGTCAAAGAGGATCGGAAGGAGGGCTTCCGATGCCGTTTGTGGAGACCTGTCGGATGGAGGAACGGGTTAGCATGCTGGCGGAGTACGACACGGGGATATTTGGCGTGTCGGACCTGTGCCGCCGCTATGGGGTGAGCCGGGATACGTTTTACGCTTGGCGGGCTCGGCGAGCGAGCGGTGAAGCGGACTGGTTTTGCGACCGGTCGCATGCGACGCGCGCGTGTCCGCATCGCACGGATGGGGCGGTCGAGGCGCAGATCATAGCGATGCGCCGGCGATTTCCGCATCTGGGTCCGCGCAAGCTTCTGGCGGTCCTGGCTCGGCGGGAGGCGCAGACGGATTGGCCGGCGGCTTCGACGATTGGCGACATTCTCAAGCGAGCAGCCCTCATCGAGCCTGTGCGCCGGCGCCGCCGCCCGCTTGATGCGCCGCGATCGGCGATTGCAGCCGAGGCGGCGAACGAGGAATGGGCGGCCGACTTCAAAGGCTGGTTCCGCACCAAGGACCAGCGCCGGGTCGATCCCTTGACCATCAGCGACAGCCATACGCGGTTTCTGATCGAGGCGCGCATCACGGCGCCGACGGTCGAGGGCTCGCAGGCGGTCTTTGCCCGCGCCTTTACGGCCTACGGCCTGCCACGGGCGATCCGCTGCGACAACGGCTCTCCATTCGGCTCGTGCGGGGCAGGCGGCCTGACGCGGCTTTCGGCGTGGTGGCTGAAGCTCGGCGTCGAGCCGCACTTCATCCGCCCCGCTTCGCCGCAGGAGAACGGACGGCACGAGCGCATGCATCGCACGCTGAAGAAACAGACCTCCAAGCCGCCGGCGGTCGACGCCGAGGAACAGCAGGCCCGTTTCGACGCCTTCCGCAGACACTATAACGAGGAGCGCCCGCATGAGGCGCTCGGTCAGAGGCCGCCCGCCGAGCTTTACGCGCCCTCGCGGCGAACGATGCCCGAACGCCTCGAAGACCCTTGGTACGACGCCGAGCATGAGGTCAGGCGCGTGCGAACGAGCGGGGACATCAAATGGCGGGGCGGGTTCGCGTTCGTCAGCGAGGCGCTGATCGGCGAGCTCGTCGGCCTGGCCGAACTCGAGAGCGGCGATCACCTCGTCCGCTTTTGCGGCCATGATCTCGGAATCCTCGACCGCCGCGGCGCATTCCTCCGTTTCGCTCCGCCCCGTACGGGGCTCCGCTCCACAGCGGAACGCGCCCCATCCCACAATTTGTCGACCATCAGCCCGGTCCAAAATGTCGACAATCACCCCGGTTGAACAGCGGAAGTGCGCCCTCGCCTTGGGTACGATCCCTCATCCGTCCGCGCTTCGCGCGGCCACCTCATCCGAGTGGAGAAGGGGCTACTCCGCCGCGATCTTGAGCGCGGGCTCGCTCTTGTAGATGAGGTCGAAGCGATCGAGGTTCATCACCTTGGCCCATGCCTTGGCGAAGTCCTTCACGAACTTCTCCTTCCCGTCGGAAGACCCGTAAACCTCCGCAAGCGCGCGCAAGAGCGAGTGCGAGCCGAAGATGAGATCGACGCGCGTGCCGGTCCACTTGACTTCGCCCGTCTTCCGGTCGCGCCCCTCGTAGACCCCTTCCGCGCCTTGGGCGGGCTTCCATTCGGTGCTCATGTCGAGCAGGTTGACGAAGAAGTCGTTGGTCAACGTTCCCGGCTTCTTGGTCAAAACGCCATGGCTCGACGCGCCGGCGTTCGCGCCAAGCACGCGCAAGCCGCCCAGGAGAACCGTCATCTCCGGCGCAGTCAGCTTGAGCAACTGCGCCTTGTCGATCAACGCCTCTTCGGGCGCCATGAACTCTTTGGCGCCGCGATAGTTGCGGAAACCGTCGGATCGCGGCTCGAGCACCCCGACAGACTCGACGTCGGTCTCCTCCTGCGACGCGTCGGCGCGTCCCGGCGTGAAGGGAACCTTTACGTCGTGGCCGGCCTCCTTGGCGGCTTTCTCGATCGCGGCTCCGCCGCCGAGGACAATCAGGTCGGCCAGCGAGACCTTCTTGCCGCCCTTGGCTGAGGCGTTGAAATCCTTCTGGATCGCCTCGAGCTTCTCGAGCACTTTCTTAAGCTCGGCCGGATTGTTGACCTCCCAGTCCTTCTGGGGATTGAGGCGGATGCGCGCGCCGTTTCCTCCGCCGCGTTTGTCGGAGCCGCGGAATGTCGAGGCCGACGCCCAGGCGGCCGAAACGAGCTCGCGAACCGACAGGCCCGCGCCCAGGATCTTCGCCTTCAAACTGGAAATGTCCGCTTCATCGATCAGCGGGTGGGCCGCGGCCGGAATCGGATCCTGCCAGATCAGCGTCTCCTTCGGAACGAGCGGCCCGAGATAGCGGATCTTGGGGCCCATGTCGCGATGGGTGAGCTTGAACCACGCCCGCGCGAACGCGTCAGCGAACTGATCCGGATGCTCGTAGAAGCGCCGCGAGATCTTCTCGTAGGCCGGGTCCACCCGCAGCGACAGATCGGTCGTCAGCATGGTGGGGCGCCGCTTCTTCGACGGATCGAAGGGATCGGGAACCGAGGCTTCAGCGCCTTTGGCGACCCACTGATAGGCGCCAGCCGGGCTCTTCTCGAGTTCCCATTCGTACTTGAAGAGATTGTCGAAGAAATGGTTGCTCCATTTGATCGGCGTCTGCGACCAGATCACTTCCGGACCGCCGGTGATGGCGTCCGCGCCGAAGCCCGTCTTGTTCTTGCTCCGCCATCCGAGGCCCTGATCCTCGATCGCGCCGGCTTCTGGCGCGGCGCCGACAAAGGACGGATCGCCCGCGCCGTGAGTCTTGCCGAAGGTGTGCCCGCCGGCGATCAACGCGACCGTCTCCTCGTCGTTCATCGCCATGCGCTTAAAGGTCTCGCGGATATCCACAGCTGCCGCAACTGGGTCCGGCTTGCCGTTTGGTCCTTCCGGATTGACGTAAATCAAGCCCATCTGCACGGCCGCAAGCGGGTTCTCGAGCTGGCGCTCGCCGCTGTAGCGCGAGTCGCCGAGCCATGTTCCCTCGGGTCCCCAGTAAAGCTCCTCGGGCTCCCACACATCCTTACGCCCGCCGCCAAATCCGAACGTCTTGAAGCCCATCGACTCGAGCGCGACGTTGCCCGCCAGAATCATGAGGTCTGCCCACGAGATCTTCTGTCCGTATTTCTGCTTGATCGGCCAGAGCAGGCGACGAGCCTTGTCGAGATTGGCGTTGTCCGGCCAGCTGTTCAAGGGCGCGAAACGCTGCTGGCCGGCTCCGGCGCCGCCGCGCCCGTCAGCAATGCGATAGGTGCCGGCGCTGTGCCACGCCATCCGGATGAACAAGCCGCCGTAATGGCCGAAATCGGCCGGCCACCAGTCCTGCGAGTCCGTCATCACCGCATGAAGGTCTTTGATCACCGCGTTGAGGTCGAGGCTTTCGAACTCCTTTGCGTAGTCGAAATCCTCGTCCAACGGGTCGGACAGGTCGGAGTTCTGGTGAAGGACGCTAACGTTCAACGTGTTCGGCCACCAGTCGCGATTTGTGCGCGTTCGCGTCCCGCCGCCTGAGACCGGGCATTTGCTTTCTTCCGCCATGCTTTCCTCCAATGGTGCTCGGCGTCTCGCGCCGTCGAAGATCCAAATAGTGAACGAGGATCATAGCCGCCGCATATGGCGGTTCCGCGTCATCGCCATCCCGTCCGCGCCTGGATAAGCTCGGACGCAGGATAGGTCCAATCGATTGTCTCTTGACAAGCGATTGGCGGGACCGATCTTTGCCCCATGAACCTTCGTGACCTCGAATATGTCGTGGCGGTCGCCGATTACGGCCATTTCGGCCGGGCGGCGGCGGCGTGCAACGTCAGTCAGCCGACCTTGAGCGGCCAAATTCTGAAGCTCGAGGCCGAGCTCGGCCTTCGTCTGTTCGATCGAGAGGGCCGCGGCGCTCCCGTCAGCGACAGGGCGGCGACCGTGGTGGCGCAGGCGCGCGCGACGCTCGCCGCGGCGGCGGGCGTCAGCGCCGCGGCTCAAGCGGCGCGCGATCCCTTCGCCGGCGAACTGCGCCTCGGAATCATCACGACGGTCGCCCCCTACCTGCTGCCGATCGCGCTGCCGGCGCTCGCTGAGGCGCTTCCGAAAACGCCCCTCTATCTGGTTGAGGATCTGACCGACCGGCTTCTTCAGCGCTTGCGCGACGGCGCCCTCGACGCCGCAATCATCGCGACCGATCCGGGAGAGGCGAAGCTCGCGTCCATCGAGCTTTACGACGAACCTTTCTTCCTCGTCTTCTCCGGTCACACAAAAAAGCGCGGGCGAGGCTCGATTGGCGTCGAGGAGATCGATCCGAGCACCCTTCTTCTCTTGGCCGAGGGCCATTGCCTGCGCGATCAGGCCTTGGCGCTCTGTCATGCGGCGGAGAGGACGGCGCTGGGCGCCGATGTCCGGGGAACGAGCCTCGAGACATTGCGGCATCTTGCTTCGGCAGGACAGGGGGCGACGCTCGCGCCCCTGCTCGCCTACGCCGATTGGCGACGCTCGGACGCCGGGATCGCAGGCTTGAAGATTGTCGGCGCCGGCGCCTCGCGGCTGGTTAGCCTCATCTTCAAGCGCGGCTCGCCGCGCGAAGCCGCGCTCGAGGCGCTGGCCGCCTCGCTGCGCTCGACGGCGGGCGCGGTTTTGGCGAAGTGCTTGCGCGAAACCGAAAGAAATTGAAGCGCGTCCGAGCGTTTGAGGCTTGCCGAGGCAGGCTCCCAGCGCCGCCGTTCGCCCACGCATTGAGACGAGACGCCACGCGCGTTCGCGACGGGTTGCGCCTGCAAAACGGCTATGTTAGGCAACCCCGCCTTTCGGGCAGGCTCAAGCCGAGCGCTCAGTTTCGAGCGCGAAATCGTCAAGAATTTCCGAGGTTCGTGCAAGCCTTCGGGGAAGCGAGGCGGGCTTTCAGCGGGCGTCTTCTGGGGTGACAGGGTGGCGGAAGAAGACACGGTCGTTTCGGGCGTAGCCGGACGTTACGCGTCCGCCTTGTTTTCGCTTGCCCAGGACGAGCGCCAAGCCGAGTCGGTCGCTGAGGCGCTCACGAGATTCGACGCGCTCATTGCGGAGAGCCCTGACCTGCAGCGGATGGTGCGGAGTCCCGTGTTTTCGGCGGCCGACCAGCTTAAGGCCCTTGACGCCATCCTTGCGCAAGCGGAAATCGGTGGGATCGCCGCGAACTTCATCAGGCTTGTGGCGACGAAGCGCAGGCTGTTCTTCATCCGCGAAATGATCGCGGATTACCGCAAACTCTACGACAAGTCCCGAGGCGTCACGCGGGCGGAAGTCACCAGCG
>DASRSL010000251.1:0-13694 GCA_035656495.1 Roseiarcus sp. | reverse complement strand
TGAGGAAGTCGTTGACGCCGAGCGGGTTCGGCGAAACGTAGATGAAAAGCGGCTTCTCGGCGGCGAGGCTCCGGCCGGCGAAAAGGGCGGCGAACGGGAGAAAGGCGAAGGCAGCGGCGCGTTTCATGGCTGATCGTCCTTAGTGCGGAGGCCTTTGTTTTAGGGCTTCGATGATGGCGCTTCCACCCGGAGTTTTGAGGCCAAGTGGAGCTGCACGCCTGAGCTTGTGATTGTAGTTCACAAAATCATGATCACCTATTCCGAGAAAATCGATTCCCCTTGAAACAACAATGGTGATTTCTCCCCTCTGTGCGCGGGGAAGCAAGCTTTGCACAAACTCCTTCGCCTCAAGAGCCGACGGGAGTCTTGATATGAGCGAATTAGCCTTGAATTTCCGGGAATGATACGGAAAGATTTCTATCGCAGCTAAACGCTGCGATAGAAGGCGAAGTGACGCAGCATAGTTACCCTCGCAATAGTCGATTGCAACTCTCTTGATGACTTCGCGCAGCTTTTTTTCCCACCACTGAAAGCCTCCTGTCCATGCGTAATCGGGATTAAGGGACAGAAAGGGATACTCTACGTTGGCGAACTCCTGCTTAATGATCAGGCGAACCTGCTCGGCGTGCCCTGCGTCTTCCTGGGTCTGGTAATCGCACAGTCCGAGACCGGGGTTAAGCATGAGGATGAAAATATCTGCTTGGAATAGGTTACCTTGAATTGGGAAAGGCAAGAGCCCAAGATGAAGCAGGGTGTCTTTCTCCTCGCCGAAAGTACGATGCTCAACGAATTCTCGATGGTTCCGCAGAACAACGGCGACGTCGCCCATATTTGTAGCGTCGTCGATATAAAGTAGATCATCGCCGTGAACGTACGGAGGCTGATCAAAATCACAGCTCCTCCAAAATTCAACCAGTCGGATCATCCTTTATCTTTCTTTGGTCTGTCGGAGAACTCCGAGATCCTCAAGCGGATGATCGGGCCTGCTCCCTATTAGTACGGCGTGTCGCCGCCGTCCGCGCTGATTGCCTGACCGCGAATGATAATGGCGTCGTCGTCCAAAAGGAAGGAGATCGTACGGGCAGGACCGTCACCCGCCAAGGCTGAGACGCGCTTTCGGCATGCGTAGAGCCCGCCTCCGAGGGCTCCTCCGAGGGGCCTTGCGCTTAATGGAGCGTACTTTAAATGATACGCAGG
This sequence comes from Roseiarcus sp., assembly GCA_035656495.1. Lineage (GTDB taxonomy): Bacteria > Pseudomonadota > Alphaproteobacteria > Rhizobiales > Beijerinckiaceae > Roseiarcus. The sequence goes on along the minus strand of DASRSL010000251.1, from coordinate 12,497 downwards.
AAAAACGGATGAACCCTGCACGACTGACCGAGATACCGGTTGTTTTCTATCGCACGTCCAGCGGGGCGGAGCCGGTTCTGGATTGGCTGCGGAGTTTGCCGGCCGACGATCGGCGGGCGATAGGGACCGACCTCGCGACGGTGCAATTCGGCTGGCCGATCGGAATGCCGCTCTGCCGGCCGCTTGGGAACGGCCTCTGGGAAGTGCGCAGTTCCCTGCCGAGCCGGCGTATCGCACGGCTGCTGTTTTTCGTCGGGGAGGGCCGGATCGGCGTTGTGCACGGGTTGATCAAGAAGACGCGGAAGACACCAGCAGACGATCTGAATCTGGCGCGGCGACGGATGAAGGAGATGAAGGAATGACGGAGAAGAACCCGCATTGGGGCACGACCCTCGATGAATTCCTCACCGAGGAGGGCATCCGTGAAGCCGCGAAGGCCGGGGCTTTGACTCGTGTGCTCGCATGGCAACTGAGCCAGGAAATGGAGCGGCAGGGCATCACCAAGTCGGCGCTGGCTGAGCGCATGCACACGAGCCGAGCCCAGGTCGATCGCATCCTGAAGGCCAAAGGCAATGTGACGATTGAAAGCCTGCAGCGCGCGGCGGCTCTGGTCGGCCGTCAACTGCGGCTCGAGCTCATATAGAGGCGAAGACTCGTCCTCCGCCGCCAATCCCTGTCCAGAGCGACCGCGAGCGGGAGACGACGGCGCGACAGCCCACGGAAGGCCACGCCACTCCACAAAAGCGCACCCGGGCCTAATACGGCGTGTCGCCCCCGTCCGCGCTGATTGCCTGGCCGCGAATGATAATCGCGTCGTCGCTCAAAAGGAAGGAGATCGTCCGGGCGACCTCGGTGGGTTCGATGTGCCGCAAGAGCTGCGAGCTGACGAGCTGGGGAAAGACCTCCTCCGGGGGCGCGCCGGCCAAAAGGCCGTAGGCGGCCGCGACGTCGCGCAGCATGTCGGTCTTAACCCCGCCGGGGCAGACGCAGTTCACGTTGATGTCGTGCGGCGCAAGCGCGGCGGAAAGCATCCGAGTCATGTTGATCAGCGCCGCCTTGCTGGCGCTGTAGGCGAGCGACTCCATGTGCCCCTTCTTGCCGGCCTCGGAGGCGACGCTGACGATCGCGCCGTGCGCGCCCGCGGCGATCATCGACTTCGCCGCGAGCCGCGAGGCCTCGTAGGCGCCGAACAGGTTCACGCGGAAAATCCTCTCCCAATCCGCCCACGCGGTCTCGAGCGGATCGGCGTGGACGACGATAGCGGCGCAATTGACGAGGCCGTCGATGCGGCCGAGCCGCGCCTCGGCGGTCGCGACGGCGCGAGCGATCGAGGCCGGGTCGGCGAGGTCGAGGCGGATTGCGAAAGCCTCCGCGCTTCCTGTCGCCGCGACGGCCGCGTCGAGCGCCTCCGGCCTTATGTCGGCGAGCGCGACGCGCGCCCCCTCCACCGCCAGCAATTCGGCGGTCGCGCGGCCGACGCCGCCGGCCGCGCCGGTGACGAGAACGCCTTTGCCGGCATGTCGCGGGTTTACGAGCGGGTGGCGGACCGGCAGCGGAGAGTGAGGCGGACGGGTGGAGAACTGGCCCAGTGGAGCCTCCTCATGGCGCGCAGGTGGAGCCTTATAAGGCTTTGGAGTGCCCCGATGCCACGTTTGGCATTCAATCTCCCGCCGCCTCGGCGAGCTTCCGCCACCAGATCTCGTCGAAATTCCAGCCGGCCGTCGGGGAAGGCGAGGGCAGGAGCCAGACGTGGGTCACGCCGATGCGCTCGCCGCTGTCGCCGAAGCCTGCCGGCCGGCTGAGCCAGCGCCGACCGCCGGTGAGGCTGGTGAAGGCCAAGACTTTCGGCTGAGCCTCGCTGATCTTCGCGGTCAGCGCGGCGCAGGCCTCGATCCCGAGCGCCCCGGCCGGCAGCTCCCGGTCCATGCCGCTGACGTGCTTGGCGATGTCGGTGAGCCCGAGTCCCCAGCGCGGCAGCTCGAAATATTCCTCCGGCCTGACGAGCTTGGGGGTCAGGCCGACCGCATGGAGCACCCGCCAGAACTTGTTCTGCGGGTGGGCGTAGTAGGCGCCGAGTCTCGCCGAAACGGCCCCGACCGCCGTGCCGCAGAAGACGATTTTGAGGCCCTGCTCGAGGACGTCGGGCAAGACGGGTTCCGATTGTCCCATGAAAGCGTTTTATTCGAATTTCGCTTTTCGCGCATTCCCGCGCAACCAGTCGGCAAAGTCGGCTTCGGTTATCTCTCCCGCGGCGAGGGCCAGCATGTTGTCAGCTTGTGGCGCCCGGCCAAATTGTCGATGTCGCCAGAACACATCCGGCCGGACGCGCTACGGCGCAACTCCGGTTCCCGGTATCAATGTGCCCTGATGCGAACATCTATAAGTCCGGCCATTGTAAGTTAGGATCGTGCCGTCGAATGGAGTTGTAGCTTCGCTATCCCATTTGGCGATAAGTTTGCCGTTCCCGTCAGCAAGAGTGGCGTCCTCCGGACGCGCACCCTCCGAAGCAGCGCGGGGCGAGCCGGTGGATCTTGCTTAGATCGTCTGGTTGTAGGCGCCGACCTCCTTGTTCTCGCGCAGGACGCCGTCGACCGCGTGGAACATCTCGCGCATCCGCGCTTCCGACACCGGGCTCTCGACCACCACCACCAGCTCCGGCTTGTTGGAGGACGCGCGCACGAGCCCCCAGGTGCCGTCCGCGACCGTCACCCTGGCGCCGTTGACAGTGACGACGTCGCGGATCTCCTGGCCGATGAGCCGTTCCCCCTTGGCCTGCATCGCCTTGAAGCGCGCCGTCACCCGCTCGGCGACGGCGTATTTCGCCTCGTCGGCGCAGTGGGGGGACATGGTCGGCGAGCCGAAAGTTTTTGGCAGATCGCGGTAGAGATCGGCCATCGACTTCGAAGGATTGCGGTCGAGCATGTCGAGCGCCGCGATCGCGGTGACGAAGCCGTCGTCGTAGCCGCGCCCGATCGGCGCGTTGAAGAAGAAATGGCCCGACTTCTCGAAGCCGGCCAGCGCGTTCAGGTCGCGCACCCGGCGTTTGATGTGCGAATGGCCGGTCTTCCAGTAATCGACCTTCACGCCATTGGCGACGAGCGCGGGGTCGGTCGCGAAGAGCCCGGTCGATTTGACGTCGACGACGAAGGTCGCCTTCTCATGCCGCTTCGACAGATCCCGCGCGAGCATGACGCCGATCTTGTCGGCGAAGATCTCCTGGCCCTCGTTGTCGACGACGCCGCAGCGATCGCCGTCGCCGTCAAAGCCGAGCGCGACGTCGGCCCGCGCCGCCTTCACCGCCTCGGCCATCGCATGCAGCATGTTCAAGTCTTCCGGATTCGGATTGTAGCGTGGAAACGTCCAATCGAGCTCGCAATCGAGAGGGACGACCTCGACGCCGAGTTTGAAGAGAAGCCTCGGCGCAAAGGCGCCCGCGCCGCCGTTGCCGCAGGCCGCGACGACCTTCATAGGCCGTGTGAACTTCGGCCGGTTCGTGAGGTCCGCCAGATACCGGAGCGGAAAGTCGGGCACGAACTCATATCCGCCGCCGGGCTCCAAAGCGGAGTCGCCGCCGATGACGATGTCGCGCAGGCGGCCCATCTCCTCGGGCCCGAAGGTCACCGGACGAGCCGCGCCCATCTTCACGCCGGTCCAGCCGTTGTCGTTGTGGGAGGCGGTCACCATCGCGACCGCGGGGACGTCGAGCGCGAACTGGGCGAAATAGGCCATCGGCGTGATCGCAAGCCCGATATCGCGCACTCTCGCCCCGCCCGCCATCAGGCCGGCGGTCAAGGCGAGCTTGATCGAGGCCGAATAGCTGCGAAAATCGTGGCCGACGACGACGTCGCGCGCAACTCCGAGCTCCTTCAAGAGGCGCGCGAGCCCGAGGCCCAGCGCCTGCACGCCCATGAGATTGATCTCCTTCTCGAAGAGCCAGCGCGCGTCGTATTCGCGAAAGCCGGTCGGCTTCACCATCGGCAGCGACTCGAAGGCGTAGGTGTTGGGAAAGAGCAGCGGCGACGGCGTGGGGAACATGGGGACCGATCCTCGAAGGGGAGGCGCAAGGCTTAGCCACAGGCGATTTGCGGACGCAAGAGGGCGCCGCGCCGCCGCGCTCCATAAGGCGTCCGCCAGGACGCCCGTCTTTCGAAGGGCTATGGCGCCCGGCTACAGAGACGGGCGCGCAAGCGCCTCCCGGAGCGCGGCGGGAAGTCGCGCCGGGTGGCCGTTGCGGATCGCCACGACCAGCACGGTCGCGGCGACGAGCGTCTTCTCGCCGAGAAGGACCCGCTGACGAAACTCGATCGACGCGCCGCGCGCCGTCGGCGCGCTCGTCTCGACACACAAGAGATCGTCGATCCGCGCCGGGGCAAGAAAATCGATCTGCATCGACCGCACGGCGAAGGCGATCCCCGAGCTCGCAGCCAGGTCAGAGTGGCTGAACCCGCGCCCTCGCAGCCACTCGGTGCGCCCCCGCTCGAGGAAGCGGAGATAGGAGCCGTGATAAACGCGACCGGAAGAGTCGGTGTCCTCATAATAGACCCGAACGGCAAGCTCGCTGCGCTCGAACGACATTCGGCTTCGGCCCCCGCACGTTGCGACGGCGCAAGTCTATCGCCGTCGAGGATCGCAGGCGTGGAAAAGTCCAGGGGTCAGCCCTTTGGCCCGAGCAGCGCTTTGGCGCTGAGGGCGAGGCGGGCCTAGACTTTCAAATGGACAGATCCTCGCACAAGCTTAGACCAAGCTGGTAAGCGCTTGCTTTTGCCGATCTTCTGTGCATGACGGTCATGGATCAGGCAAGTTTTCGTGCGGTCGCCACCGAATATGCAAGGGTGGAGCGAAATCGCGGGCGGTGATTCATGAAATTGATCACGGCGGTCATCAAGCCGTTCAAACTCGAGGAGGTGCGTGACGCGCTCGACCGGATCGGCGTCCACGGCATGACCGCAACGGAGGTGCAGGGTTACGGCCGCCAGAAGGGGCACACCGAGATCTATCGTGGGGCCGAATACGTCATTCGTTTTCTGCCTAAGGTGAGAATCGAGATCGCCGTTCCCGACAGCCGCGCCAATGATGTCGTCGAAACCATCGAGCGATCCGCGCGCACCGGCGGGATCGGCGACGGAAAGATCTTCGTGACGTCGATTGAGCGCGCGGTACGCATTCGCACAGGCGAAGCGAACGAGGACGCCCTCTGATCGCCAAGTTCCCCTCGGCGTTCGCGATGCGACTCGCCCCTCGTGGATTCAGGATCGTCGCGACCGCGCTCGTTCTGATGAGGCTGTTCGCGTAGCCCGATAGAGGATAGAAAGGGAGGAAGCCCGATGTTTACCCGACGTTCGTTCCTGCAATCGAGCGCCGCCTCGGCTTTCGTCGCCAGCGCCGGGCCGGCGCGCGCCGAAAACGCTCCCGGCGTCACCGATACGGAAATCAAGATCGGGCAGACGGCGCCCTACAGCGGGCCCCTCTCGGCCTACGGCGTGATCGGCCGCACCGACGCCGCCTATTTCAAGATGGTCAACGACCAGGGCGGCGTCAACGGCCGCAGGATCAACTTCATCAGCCTCGACGATGCCTACAGCCCGCCGAAGACCGTCGAGCAGACCCGCCGTCTCGTCGAGCAGGAGCAGGTCGCATTCCTCTTCGGCAGCATCGGCACGCCAACCAACGCGGCGGTCCGCCAATATCTCAACGACAACAAAGTGCCGCAGCTCTTCCTCGAGAGCGGCGCCTCTCTCTTTTCCGATCCGCGCCACTTTCCCTGGACGATGGGCTATCTCCCCGCCTATCAGACCGAGGCCCACATCTACGCCAAGCACATCCTGGCGACCAAGCCGGACGCCAGGATCGCGGTGCTCTATCAGAACGACTCCTTCGGCAAGGACTATCTTGTCGGGCTCAAGGACACGCTCGGCCCGGACCGGGCGGGCATGATCGTCAAGGAAGCGTCCTACGAGACGTCCGAGCCGACGGTCGATTCGCAGGTCGTAACCCTTCAAGGTTCGGGCGCCGACGTATTCCTCATCGCCGCCGTGGCGAAGTTCGCCGCCCAGGCGATCCGCAAATCCTTCGACCTCGGCTGGAACGCGACGCGCTACTTGAGCTTCCCCGCCCAATCGGTCGCCGCCGTCTTGAAGCCCGCCGGCTTCGACAAATCAAAGGGCCTCATCAGCGCCGTCTTCGTCATCGACGTGAACGACCCGCGCTTCAGCGACGATCCGGGTCTCAAGCAATGGAAGGATTTCACCTCGAAATACATGTCGGCGACCGAGTTCGTCGACGCCAACGCGGCTCGCGGTTTTGGCGAGGCGGCGACGATGGTTCAGGTTCTCAAACAGTGTGGCGGGGATCTTTCGCGCCTCAACATCATGAGGCAGGCGGCCAATCTCAAGGCTTTTCATCCTCCGATGCTGTTCCCGGGCATAACGCTCGACACCTCGCCCGACAATTTCAGACCGATACGGCGATTGCAGCTGGCCTCGTTCAATGGCGAGAGCTGGGCCCCGTTCGGCGAGATCATGTCCGGCTGAGCCGGCGGCGAAGGCGAGCGCGTCGCCTACTGCCGGAGGATCAGCATCCCGTCGCGCTGCTCGACGCTGACCAGCCGCTTGAGGAAGCTTGCGCCGAGCAGATTCACTTCGCCCGCCTCGGGCGCGAGGATGAGGGCCTGAACGTCTTTCATGTAAAGGCCGCCGAAGCTCACCGCGTCGAGAGTGACCGGCGAGGCGACCGATTCGCCGTTGGCGGTTTTGATCCTCCACTTTGGCCCTGCGCCGGGGACGAGGCCGAGCCGGGCGGCGGTCGAGGCGGAGAGAGCGACGAAGGTCGCGCCGGTGTCGATCATCATGCGAACCGGCATTCCGTCGACCAGTGCGTCCGTCACATATTGCCCGTGCGGGTCCGACTCGATCGCGGTCTCCCGGTACTCCGAGGCCGGCCGCTGGGCGGGCTTCGAGGCCGCTTCCTCCGCCGGGGTGGCCGGAGCCGTTTCGGGCGCCGGCTGCGAGAGGGCGATCGCGACGCGGTCGAGGTAGGAGGGCGCAAGCAGCGCCGCGCCGACGGCCGCGACCGCGAACAGAACAACGCCTTTGACCATGCCGATCCCAACAGGCAGCGTCACCGAATGGCGCGGAGGCCGGCAGTTTTGCCCAGGAACGATCAAAATCGGGTAAACGCCGGCGCTCGAAAGCGGCCGGCTTTCGCTGCCGTTTGGCTAAGCGTGCATCAGCGCGTAACTGGCCGAACTTTGGCCGATAGCGAAGTCGCCGGAGATCGTGTGGCCGCCGAACTTGGCGTCGTTGAACCGGATGTCGATCGCATCGGTGGTGATGCTCGGACCAATAAAGCCGCTCGCCGCCGTAGGCGGAAGCAGCAGCGTCTGCGCGTCCAGCGTGATGGTCACGGTCGAGCTCGAGTAGAGCACCGTGTCCGGCGCGGCGTCCCCCGAGAAGGTCAGCGTCTTGCCCCCGACCAGAGCGCCGGTGACGGTGAGCGACCGGAAGGAAGCATCGCCCGCGAGGAAGCCCACATTGGCTCCAAACACGAAGGAGGAATTCGAATCGCTATGGACTCCGGTCGCTTCCACCGACAGGCCGAGAACGCCCATCGCAGGAACCGGGTTGTTGACCAGCGCGAAATTGGCCGAAGCGAGATTCGCCGCGCCGTTGGCCCCGATCGAATCGACGCCGAATCCCGCGGAAGACGCGGTGTCACGCATATCCGTCGCCTGCATCTCCACCATCAGACCGTTCGCCTCGACCGGGGTCAGACCGTATGTCTTGTTGAAAGCGGCGACAGTCCTCGTGTAATCGTAGGCGGGTGGCGCGGCGCCGGAGACGAAATCGGACGGCGCGAACGTCGTCGTGAACCCGTCAGCGTCCAGGTTGCCGGAGAAACTGTCCGCCAGACTCGAGACAATCTTTGACATCGTCGACACGTGCTTCCCCTCCGGAGTTGTCCTTCGCGAGGGTGCTCGTCGTTTCTGGCCCGAAGCTGACCAGGTTCGCTTTCAGCGAGCCGCAGCAAACAAAATTGAACTCAGAGATACCGGTTCAAGATGTTCTCGAAGAGCTCCTGCCGTCCCGAGCGCGGCTTCGGGTCGATCCTCTCGTCGGCGACGCGCCGGGCGATCGCCTCGAGGCTCGCGCCGGCTTTGAGCATCGTCTGCGCCTTGGGGTCGCTCCAGCCGGCGTAACGCTCTTCCCGCATGGCGTCGAACTTGCCGTCCTCGATGAGCTTGGCCGCGACGATCAGCGCCCCGGCGCAGGCGTCGATGCCGCCGATGTGGCCCAAGAGCAGATCGGCCGGGTCGATCGACTGGCGGCGCACCTTCGCGTCGAAATTGAAGCCGCCCGGCGCGATGCCTCCCTGCTTCAGGATGAAATAGAGGGCCGGCGCGAGCTCGGCCGCGTTGTTGGGGAACTGGTCGGTGTCCCAGCCGGACTGGTAGTCGTTGCGGTTGGCGTCGACCGATCCCAAAAGCCCGAGTGCGGCGGCGAGCGCGACCTCGTGCTCGAACGAATGATGCGCGAGCACCGCGTGGCCGACCTCGATGTTGAGCTTGACCTCGCGCTCGAGGCCGAAGCGGCGCAGGAACCCGGCGACTGCCGCGACGTCGAAGTCATACTGGTGCTTGGTCGGCTCCTGCGGCTTCGGCTCGACCAGCAGCACGCCCTTGAACCCGATCTTGTGCTTGTAGTCGACGACGAGCGAGAGGAAGCGGCCGAGCTGCTCGAGCTCGCGAGAGAGATCGGTGTTGAGCAGGGTCTCGTAGCCCTCGCGCCCGCCCCACAGCACGTAATTGTCGCCGCCGAGCTTGTGAGTCGCGTCGATGGCGTTCTTCACCTGCGCCGCGGCGTGGGCGAACACATCCGGATCGGGGTTGGTCGCGGCGCCGGCCATGTAGCGCGGATGGCTGAACAGGTTGGCCGTGCCCCACAGGAGCTTGACGCCGGTCGCGCTCATCTTGTGCGCGAAGAGGTCGGTCATCTCGGCGAGGTTGCGCCCGAATTCGGCGAGGCTCGCGCCTTCGGGAACCACGTCCTTGTCGTGAAAGGTGAAGAACGGGAAGCCGAGCGTCGAGAACATCTCGAAGGCGACATCGGCCTTGAGCCGGGCCGCCTTCATGTCGTCGCCTTCCCAGGGCCGGGCGAAGGCCGGCGCGCCGAACATGTCGGAACCCATCCAGGCGAAGTTGTGCCAGTAGCAGACGGCCGGCCGCAGCTGCTCGGCCATCGTCTTGCCCATGACGACGCGCGCCGGGTCGTAGCAGCGGAATGCGAACGGATTGTCGCTCTCCGGCCCCTCGTAGCGCACGGGGCGGATATCGCCGAAAAACCGCGTGGTCATCATGTCCTCCCTGAGCTCGAAACTTGTTCGATGCGGAAATCCCGCACGAAGCGGGTCAAGGCCGCGAGGCCGAAGGCGCAATCCTCCGGCGTGATCGATTCCAGCGGGTTGTGACTGATTCCGCCCTTGCAGCGAACGAACAGCATGCCGGCGGGGGCGAGCCCGCCCATCACCATCGTGTCGTGCCCCGCCCCCGACGGCAGGAGCCGCGGCTCGACGCCGACCGCTTCGACCGCCTGCGCCAGTCCCGCCACGATGCGCGGATCGCAGACGAAGGCGTCGGCCTCGTGCGTTTTGCCGACCGTCGCGCTGACCCCGCGCGCGGCGGCGATCGAATGGATGCTGGCCTCGAGGTCGGCGAGCGCGGCGGCGCGGCGCACGTCGTCCGGCACGCGAAGGTCGATGGAAAACTGCGTGTGGCCGGGAATGACGTTGGCGGCGCCCGGCCAAACCTCGAGACGCCCGACGGTGGCGACGAGGTCGGCTTCCCTCCGCGCGCGCGCCTCTATCGCCAGCGCCATCTCGGCCGTCGCGGTCAGCGCGTCGCGGCGGAGCGACATCGGCGTCGCGCCGGCGTGGCCCGCCACGCCGTCCACGCCGACTTCGAGGCGGGTCGCGCCGTTGATGGCGGTGACGACGCCGAGCGGCAGCCCCGCCGCCTCCAAAACCGGACCCTGCTCGATATGGGCCTCGACGAAGGCGGCGACGTTCCGCGCGCGGATCGAGCCTGCCTCGTCCGGGTCGCCGCCGAACGCCTTCAGCGCGTCGCGCATCCGCACGCCGGCTGAATCCTTCTGGTCGAGCGCATCGTCCTCATAGGCTCCCGCGAGCGCGCGCGAGCCGGTCAGGGTCGAGCGGAAGCGAACGCCTTCCTCGTCGCCGAATGCGACGATCTCGACGGCGTGCTCGAGCCGTTCGCCCCGCGCGGCGAGCGCCTCGACGACCGCGAGAGCGGCGAGCGCGCCGTAATTGCCGTCGTAGCGTCCGGCGTCGCGCACCGTGTCGATATGCGACCCGAGCATGAGCGCCGGCGCGCCGGCTGTCCGGCTCTCGTAGCGGGCGACGACATTGCCGGCCGCGTCGATCCTCGCTTCGAGGCCGGCTTCGGCGCACCAGCCGATGAAGGCCAGCGCCGCGCGTTTGTGCGCGTCGGAGAGAAAAAGCCGCGTCAGCCGTCCCGGCTCGTCGGTGAAGCCCGCGAAGGCGTCGAGCCGCGCCATCAGCCTGCGGCCGGCCGCGAGATCGGCGTCGGAAAGGCGTCGCGACGTCATTGCTGGGCCAGGTCGAGCTTGAGCCAGCGGGCGAGGACCGCCCGCTCCTCATCGGTCATCTGGCTGAAATTGTTGGGCGGCATGGCGTGGGTCAGAACGGCTTGCATCCGGATCGCCGGCGCGAAGCGGGCGATGTGCTCGGGCGTGTCGAGCAGCACGCCCTTCGGCGCTTCGCCGATCTCCTCCATCGGGGCGGCGGAATGGCACATCGAGCAGCGAGTCGTAATAATGTCGACCACCTCCGGCGGCGCCTTCGGTTCGGAGGCGAACGCGGGCGCGGCCGGAAGCGTCTTCATCCCCAGAAGCTCGCGCATGCCGGGCGAAGCCCCCGCCGCGATATAGAATGCGGACAAGATAGCGAGGGCGGCCGCCGCCCAGGCCCACCACGGCGCCTTGTCGTGACCGAGGTGCCAGACGTTGTAGAAATAGCGGACGAGCGCGCCGGCGACGATGACGCAGATGACGATCGCCGGGATCGCCTTCGGGTTGGCGAAGGTCATCGGGTAATGGTTCGACAGCATCAGGAACAGCACGGGCAGCGTGATGTAATTGTTGTGGGTCGAACGCGTCTTCGACGTCTTCACCCATTTCGGGTCGGGCTTCTTGCCGGCGATGAGCGCGGCGACGCTCTTGCGCTGGTTCGGCATGATGACGAAGAAGACGTTGCCGGTCATCATGGTCGCCATCAGCGCGCCGGTGTGGATGAGGGCGCCGCGGCCAGAAAAGATGAGGGTGAACACCCAGCTCGTCAGGACGACGTAGCCGAAGCCGACGACGGCGAGCAGCGGCTCGTTGTCGCCGAGCGGCGAGCGGCAGAGCAGATCGTAGACGACCCAGCCGAGGGCGAGCGCGGCGACGCCGATCAGCGCCGCCTGCCAGGGCGTAAGCGCCATGACGGCCGGGTCGATGAGGAAGAAGGTCGACTGCCCGTAATAGACCCAGCAGAGCAGCACGAAGCCGCTGATCCAGGTCCAGTAGGACTGCCATTTGTGCCAGATGAGCTCCTCCGGCAGCGCGGCTGGCGCGAGCGCGTATTTGCTCATCTGATAGAAGCCGCCGCCGTGCACCTGCCACGACACGCCGGCGAGCGCCGGATCGTCGCGGGCGTGTTTCCTCAAACTGGCGTCGAGATGCATGAAGAAGAACGACCCGCCGATCCAGGCGATCGCCGCCGTCACATGCAGCCAGCGGATGAGCGCCGATCCCCATTCCCAGGCGAAGGCTTCGAGCGCCCCCATCGAGCAGACCTCCCTCGCGCCTAGATGGACCCGCGCGACCAGAGGGCACGATAGCGGGACGGCGCTGCTTTGGGTAGGGAGGATGCGGCCACGCTATTTCTCGCTGGTAACGAGCCGCCCTGTTTCTCCCTGGTAACAGGAAAAACGGCGGTTCTTCCGCCAAGCCGAGAAATGTTTTTCATTCCAACCGTCTCTGCACGGAAGCTCACCCCGGTCTTCAGCAAAATAACAGGGCGGCGATCGTGCGGAAAAGGCAGAGGGCGGGGCGCGGCTAGGGCCCTCAAAAGGGCGCGCCATCGCCGCATTCTCCGAGAATCTCACTCATCGCATTAAGATAATACCATATCTATCTGAAAAACGGAATAAAAGGCTTTTGGAGAGCTTGATCGGAGGCAGAGAAAACCAACGAATGGAGCATTTTCGGCCCTGCCGCGGCGATCTACCCGGAGTTGCGATCGCCGAGACCCGGAGCGGCTGGCCGCCGTCCACCCCGTCACCGTTCAGATCTTTCACGCTAAGGCGCCGGCCGCATCATGTTGAGAAGCGCCGACTCGGCGCGGCCGCGGTGGCGGTCGCCGTGCCTGAGGGCGACGTAGCGCCGGCCTGCGCATTCGAATGGAAGCTCCACCAACGTCCCCGC
>DASRSL010000250.1:0-13659 GCA_035656495.1 Roseiarcus sp. | reverse complement strand
GACTGGAGCGCGGACGGCTTCACCCGGCTGAGCGGAAAGTGACCCCGGAAGGAAGGCGCCGCAGGGCGGTAGGCTGATGTCAATAAATCCGGCGCTTGGCGTTCAGGCCCGAATGTCGCGAAGCCGCGGGAGGCGGGCTTTCTCGGGGCGCAACCCTTGCAGGCGCGCTGTCCGCCCTGAGCGCGATTCATCGAAGCCCCGGGAGAACCTCGCGAAGAAGAAAAGCGGCCGTTCGGGAGCTGGCCCGTCGTCATGGCGGAAAGTCGTGCGGTCCAAGTTCGATCGGCTTTCCATGCGGCGTGCGCGTGGCCGCCGCTTCCCATGCATCGTGGTGACGCGTGAGCATTGCGGATGTTGTCAGGCCCTTCGCAACGACGATCTGCTCCAGCGCTGCAAGCCAATGATGGTAGTACGTTTCGCCGGTATCGGGATCGCCGGCGGACTGGGCGCGTCGGATCTCCATCCCGAGAGAGGCCGTCCATTCGGACCAGGTGAAGACGCCGCGTTCGTGGAGGGTCAGCGCGAGCGCGAAAGCCTGCGCCTCCCAAGGTTCGCGGAAGACAGGACCACTCTCGTCACGCACGAGGCCCGGCGCCGGTTCCGTCGTCCAGCCCTGACCTTTAGGGTCGATCGCTGTCACGCGCGCTCCAGATAAGGCTCGAAAGCATCGATAGAGATCTTGAGCGTGGCGTCAGTGTCGGAGCCCCACAATTCGCGTCCCTCGAAGACGACCGTATATAGCCACCGAGGGTCTTCTCCGTTTCCGAGCGCCGAACTGTCGGGAAAAACCTGGCATCCGAGCACCCGTTCGACCACACCCAGCCGTCCGCGCGCGTATCTCGGAAGCCGAGTGTGCGTTGTCGGATGCATGTTTCTTGTTCGCACGCGATCGCCTGCCTTGAACAGCGCCGGCGATGTCGAGGGCCGCTCGTATGAACCGCGCAGCACCGCGGCGGGCGCGTCTCTTGCGCGCAACACGTCGCGCGGCAACGACCTCGCGGGATGGAGAGGATGGCCGGCCGCCAACTCCTCGGGCGCGACATACCCGCGCCTCAGCGCGAGCGTCTCAAGACCGAGCAGCCAACTCTGGTAATACGAAGAGGCCAGATAAACTTCCGGGGGCTGCTGCTCTCGCGCATCGCGGAACATGTCGAGATTCCAGGCGCCCGCGGCGCCCATCGCGCGCATCATCGCCATCACGCGTCCTTCCCAAGGCGCGTGAAACACGGGTTCATCCGGCTCGGGCTCGACTTTGCCGAAGCCATCCATGCCGCCCATGTCATGGATCCCGTTCATTGACTCGCATCCTCGGGATTCTTCGCTAATCCGGCGCCGATCATTGAATCGCGCGTGACCAACGCAGCGAGCCGCTCCTCGTCCCAGCCATCCGTTCCGGTCGGACGCATGGGCAGTACAAGGAAGCGCGTTTCAGCGGTCGAATCCCAGACTCGAATGTCCGTGTCGGCCGGCAAGACCACTCCGAAATCGGCCAGTACGCCACGCGGATCCCTGACTGCGCGAGATCGGTAGGGCGCGGATTTATACCAGACCGGGGGAGTGCCGAGAAGGTCCACCGGATAGCAGGAGCAAAGCGTGCACACGACCATGTTGTGGAGCCTTGGCGTGTTTTCGACCGCTACCAGATGATCGCCGACACGACCGATTTGCCCGAACGCGGCCACGGCCTTCGTTGCGTCCTCGAGCAGCGCCTGCTTGAACGCTGCGTCGCTCCAGGCTCTCGCGATGATCTTGGCTCCATTTCGCGGGCCGATCTTGGTTTCATAAGTTTCGACGATCGAGTCGAGCGCCGCAGGATCGACGTAGCCTTTCTCGGTCAAAATTGTCTCGAGGGCGCGCACGCGCAAACTCATCTCCGACAATTCCGAGCCTTGACCGTGGCCGTGATCGCCTGGGGGCATGCTTCCACTCCCTAGGAAGCTGCTCCTGGCTGATTCGCCAAGCGCAGCCGATTGTCATCCGCACGAATGCAAGGATGCGTCCGCTGAATGGCTTTCGCAAGGGAAAGCCGCCGCGCTCTTGCGGGAGACGAGGGAGCCGATCACGTTACGCGTTCGATGACGGCCGCGGTGCCGTAAGCCACGATCTCGCTCATCGTTTCGCCGATCTCGGAGCTGTCGTACCGCATCATCAGGACGGCGTTCGCGCCCATCGCGGTCGCGTTCTGGACGAGCCGGTCAAGGGCGTGGCGGCGCGCCTCCTCCAGAAGCTGGGTGTACTCGTGGATCTCGCCGCCCACGATGGAGCGCAAACCGGCCATCAAATTGCCGCCCAGGCCCCGGCTGCGAACGACGACGCCGAAACATTGTCCGAGCGTCTGCACAGTGCGATGCCCGGCGACGTTTTCTGTCGTGGCGACGATCATTGGCGACCCCCAGAAATCTTCACGTCGGCGCAGGGCGACGCGCTCCTCCGGATTATCGCGGACGAGAATTACCCAATCGTTCTCCGCGACACTCCATCTCGGCTTACCCCTCCTCGCGCCGTCGGGCTGGCCCGCAAATCGCCTCGACGGTCCCTTCGACGATCGGCTCGATCTCGACGCGCGGGATGCGGGCGCGGGCGCGGACCGACAACGTGTGGAGAGCCGCCGAGGCGATCAGCGCCAGGCGGCGCGGATCCGCGTCGGCGGGAAGTTCGCCCGCCGCCCGCGCTCCCTCGAAGAGGCGCTCGAAGGCGCGATCCGCGGCGTCGATCGCCTCGCCGACGAACTTGCGAATCTCCGGATCGGAGACAGCGTCGGAGGAGGCGCTGAGCACGCTGAAGCAGCCGCGCGGACCGTCCTCGCCGCTGAGGTAGAGATCGAGCGCGGCGCGAAGGATGCGCCTGAGCTTGTCGCGCAGCGGCGCAGCTTCGGCGAACAAGGGGGAGAACGCCTCGCGCACATGCTCGCGATAGCGCCGATAGGCCTTAAGGTAGAGCGCCCGCTTGTCGCCGAAGGCGCCGTACAGGCTCGGGCGGTTGAGCCCGGTCGCCGCGCTGAGGTCGTCGAGCGAGGTGGCGGCGAAACCGTCTTTCCAGAAGACGTCCATCGCGCGGGCGAGCGCCGTCTCCGGCTCGAACGCGCGTGGACGGCCGCGGCGGCGGGACGCGGTCTTGGACGACGAGGACGTCGATTTTTGTACCATCTCGAACAAAAACCTTGACGGCGTCTATTTTATGCGAAAGAGTACAAAAATAGCCAGACGAAAATCGTGAGGCAGACTCGCATGGACCTGTTCTTTTCCCCGCTCGCCTGCTCGATGTCCGCCCGCATCGCCTTCGCCGAGGCGAACGCCCCCGTCAATTTCATCGAGGTCGATCCGGACACCAAACGCGTGCTCGCCACGGGCGAGGATTATCGCGCGATCAACCCGCTCGGCTACGTGCCCGCGCTTCGCCTCGACGACGGGACCGTGCTCACCGAGAACGCCGCAATCCTGCAATATGCGGCGGACTCGTTCCCCGAGGCGAAGCTCGCGCCGTCCGAGTCCGATCATGTGGGCCGGGCGAAGCTGCGGCAATGGCTGAGCTTCATAAGCTCGGAGTTGCACAAGGCGCTGATGACGCCGCTGCTCGGCGGCGCGACGCCGCCGGAGGTGAAGGCCTGGGTCTTGGGCAAATACGCTTCCCGCATCGCCTACCTCAACGACAAGCTCGAAGGGCGGGACTTCCTGCTGGAAAGCTTCAGCATTGCCGACGCCTATCTCGCGACCGTGCTCAGCTGGACGCAGGCGACGCCGGAGATCGACCTTACGTCCTATCCGAACGTCAAGGCCTATCTCGACCGCATGCGCACACGCCCCAGCGTCGCGGGAGCGCTGGCGGTCGAGATTCCGCTCTTCCGCGGTGAAATTGCTCGGCGCAAGGCGGCGTGAGACACGGCTCTTCGCACGGCGGCGCTGTTCCACGCGCTCCTGTTGCGAAAGCTCCGCGGCCTCCGCTCAAGTCGTTGCGGCGGAGCCTCCTACCGAAACCGGCGCCGACGCCGAATCCCTAACAACGGTGCCCTTGCCGGTTGCGGTAGGGACGTGCATTGCTGCGCGCTCCGCACAAGAATTTCCTGATATTTTTTCACAAAGCATTAGTTCCACAAGCGTATCGCTAGTTGCGGCCGGCCCAGGTCGAGGGCGACTGACATGCGTTTGGGGTTCGCGTTGAAAAGGTTCGGAGATCGGCTGCGGTCCTTCGTTAAGGACCGCTCGGGAAATATCCTGATGGTGTTTTCACTGAGCTTTCCGGTGGTGATCGGTCTCGCGGCTTTGGGCTCCGAGAGCGGTTCGCTTTATTTCAAGAAGGCCGCCGTCCAGGCGGCGGCCGACCAGGCCGCGGTCAGCGCCGCCAATTCGTTCAATGGCTCGTCGAGCGCATTTACAATGGAGGGCAAGGGGGTCGCCGCTGCCATGGGCTACGTGGACGGACAGAACGGCGTCGCGGTGACGGTCAACAGCCCGCCGACGTCGGGTCTGAACGCCGGCAAGTCGAGCGTGGTCGAAGTGATCATCAGCACGACCCAGGCTCCGATGCTGTCGGCCCTGTTTCATTCGTCGAACTACGTGATTGATGGCCGCGCCGTCGCCGCCTACGGCGGCGGACCCGGATGCGTGATGGCGCTCGACACGACCGCTCAGAAAGCGATCTACGGCAGCGGCAACGCCACGGTCAACATGCCGGAGTGCAATCTCGTCTCCGATTCGAGCGCCTCCAACGCAATAGACGTCAGCGGTTCGCCTTCGGTGACGGTCAACGGCGCCTGCGGGGACGGCGGAATCACCGCCACCGCGGGCCTAGTCGACAACTGGAACCTGACGGGTTCAGGCTGCTTCCTGCCTGACCCGTACTCACTTTCCGTGCCCTCGAATTGCGACCCGACCGGGACCATCGCGTGCACCGGTCAGACGAATAACGGAGGCGCGACGCTTCAGCCTGGAACTTACTCAGGACAAGGACTGACAATAAACAGCCACCAGGTCGTCAGCCTCAATCCGGGCGTCTACATCATCGATGGAAGCTCGGGGGGCTCGCTCACCTTCAACGGCGGATCGGTGGTGACCGGCTCAGGCGTCACCTTCGTGCTCACCAACGGCGCTTCGTTCAAGTGGAACGGCACCTCGACGGTCAATGTCACAGGACCGACCAGCGGCTCTTTCTCCGGGGTGGTCGTGTATTCCAATGACACGACAAAATCCGACACGCTGACCATAAACGGGACCTCCACCACCTATTTCGGCGGCGCGATCGTCGCCCCGGGCGAGGGCGTCAGCTTCAGCGGCACCGGCGTTTCGGGCAACGGCCACAATTGCACGCAGATCATCGGCGACACGGTCAGCTTCTCCGGGAACACCACCGTCGACAGCGATTGCTCGACCTACGGAACCAAAAAAATCGAGCCCGCAGTCATGGGCGCCACGAAGTTAGTCGAATGATAGCGGCCGCCTCAGTCCTCAAGCGCTTCGCACGCGATCGCAACGGCCTCGCCGCGATCGAACTGGCGATCATCGCGCCTGTCCTGCTCTTGTGCGTGCTCTGCGTAACGGATCTCGGCCGGTTCGCGTTCGACAAGACCTGGGTCGCCTATGCTGCGAGCGCCGGAACTGCATACGCCGCAGCACATGCCGACGACCACCAATACGCTCCCCCCTACCCGATGGCGTCCGCCTTCAGTGCCGCGGTCTCGACCGCTGCGAGCTCCGCCACGCCGGCCGCCAACATTTCGATCAGTCCGACGCCGAGCTCGTACTACGGCTGCGCGACGGCGACCGGCGTGACCGCTTCCACCCAGGGAGCGACATGCCCATCAGGAACTTCGACCGGAGCGACGGCCGGCACATATGTCTCAGTGACGGCGACCATGCCCTTCACTGCGCTCTTCAGCGCGGCGGGCATTTCCTACCCATCGACCATAACTTCGACGGCCGTGGTGCGCATCGAATGACCAGTCGCGGGTTCCTTCGCGACGCAGACGGCGCCACGGCCGTTGAATTCGCACTCGCCTCGCCGATCTTCTTTCTGGGACTGTTCGGTCTGGCGCAGGTCGGCCTCTGGCTTTGGGCCGACTTTTCGCTCCAGCGCGCGGTGGATGCGGCTTCGCGTTGCGCCGCCATCAGTTGCGCCGCCGACATCAAATCCTATGCGGTGAACGCCACCGTTGGTCTGCCGGTTTCCACTAGCGCGTTCACCGTTACGTCCGCTTCTTGCGGCTCGAACAGCTCGAAAGTCGCCGCGACGTACAGCGTGCCGACCTTTGTCCCCGCCCTGCCGGACATCACCGTCAATGTCAGCGCCTGCTACCCCACGTAGCAACGCCGAACAAAGAAGATTCCGTCTCCAGTGTGCCATTTTCTAAGCAATCATTAGGCTTAATCCGCTCGTCTCCAGCAAGTAAAATGGGTGTTAACTCAGCGTGTTCAAGCTCTCTGAGCGGCTACGAGCGACAATTGCCTAAGCTTTGCACGGTCGGCGCAGGAACAGGAACATCCGCTCCTGCCTCGCGCAGCGCCAGGCCAGTGGCAAGGTTCGTTGACGGATGCGTCCAATGGGTGGGTTTCGGATTTTAAGCCTGGACTGGCTAAAGGCGATTCGGTCCCGATTGACGGCTCCACGGACTCTGGCGCTTTTCGGCGAGGACCGCGGCGCGGTCGCGGTCATGTTCGCCGCCGCCAGCCCAATCATCCTCGGCGCGGCCGGACTCGCGGTCGAGGCGTCCTATTGGCAGCTCCATCAGCGCGCCATGCAGAACGCCGCCGATTCGGCGGCCATCGCGGCGGGAATGGAGGGCGGCACGAACTACGCCGCCGTCGCCAAGGCGGTCGCCGCGCAATAGGCTTCGTCAACGGCAGCGGAAACGTCACCGTGACGGTCAAAGGCTTCTACCACGGGATCGGCGCTCCGACGTTCACCGCTTCCACGCCCGCGTGCGGCCATCAGGTCGCCGCCGCTGTGACGGTGCAAATCGCCGCGGCGCCGGCGACCTTCAACGTGCCCCTGTCCGCGAGCGCATGTTTTCCGTGAACAAACAAAAAGTCGCCGCGTATGTGCACGACGAGAGATTCCCCCCATCCCCGCTGTTCCCGATCCAAGGAAAGAGTCCCCTCCACAAAATACGCCGCGCCGAACATGGAGCTCGGCGCGGTTCGCGAGCGGAAAGTGCGCCTCACGGTCCCGCGTCCCGGTGCGCGGGGCGCGAGACCGGAGAGGCTCTTATGACTTCGCCGTCAGTCGACCTTCTCGGTCGCCCGGACTTTCTTGGCGGCGCCCTGGCGCTCGAGCAGGCTCGGGATGTAGGCGCCGACGCCCGGCTGAAGGTCCTGCAGCGAGACGAACCGTCCGTCCTTGAGGCGCAGGCCATCGCGATAGAGCCCGGTCTCGCGCTGGGCGAAAATCGCCTCGACTTCCGAGCCGATCCCGTAGGTCGCCTGCATCGTGAAGGGGATGTCGGTCAGGACGACCCTTGTGTCGCACTGCACGCAAACCGGAATTCTCGGATTGCCCGGGGCTGCAAATCCGATCGACCCGCTCGGGAAACGCGTGGTGACATAGAGTTCGCCTTCACGCGCAGGACGGGATCCATACATCTCCAACGAATAGTCGCACATGGCACTCTCCTGTGTGCTGCGCGCCCACCCAGCATCCGCTCGCGGATTCGTCGATTAGTCTGTTTCCTAATCGACAGGCTAGAACAGCAATTGGGCTTTATTTGGAGCAAGACACGTCCAGAGATTGAAAGATTCGGACGCGCGCTGTTCTAGTTACCGCAAGTTCAAGACGCCAGGCTAAGCGCTTCACGCATCAAACGCCGAATGGGGGCGGATTGATCCCGCGGGCGCGACGCAAAGGCAAAGCCGCGCATCGCCAGCCCGCGCCGCTTCGCTCTCACACGCTGCTTGGCGCGGCTCAATGAAGCGCGTGCGTCTCGTCGATCCTGAGGGGAGCGATGTCGGCCGGGCTCGTCGCGCGCCAGGGCGCGCCGAACGTCTCGGTGCGGAAACGCTCGGTGGTGCGGCCGCTCGGCGAGCTCTGCGGATCAAGGCCCGCCTTCAGCATCAGGCAGCGCACGAACTCGTGGGGATCGGCGACCTGGCGCCAGACGCTCGGCAGGAACAGGGCGCGCCGGCGCCCGACGCCGAGTATGAGCCCGTCGCGGTCGGGCTCGAGCGCCTTCACGAGGTCGGTTTCGCTCTGCGCTGGAACCGGGCGCGGATGGGAGAGAATCGACACGCCGATGTCGAGGCCGTCGAGCTCGGCTTCCGTGAGATGCGGGAAGCGCGGATCGGCGAAGCCGGCCTGCACCGCGTTCGTCATCGCGTCCTCGATCAGCGACGTTCTCGGCGCTGGCGAGCCGACGCAGCCGCGCAACCTGCCGCCCTGGGCGAGGGTGACGAAGGTCGCTCGCCGCGCGGCGAGGACCGGCGACACGCGGCCATCGAGGCGGAGAGCCGGCATCCGCCCGCCCCGCCTCGCCGCGGCGGCGAGGCCCGCCATGCAGGTGGAGAGCAGGAGCGCCCGGTCGGCGTCGTTCAGCTGGGCCGAGGCCGCGTATTCGAAGGCGAAGGCGCCGTAGCCAACGACCCGCGAGGAGCCCGCCCCGACGTCGGCCGAGCTCGCCAGATGCAGGCCGCTGACCCTCAGATCCCGTTCCGCCGCGATCGTGAGCGCCCCGATGATCGGCAGATAGCCGCAGGCGCGCCGGCCCTCGAGCGAGGCCGCGTCGAGCGTTTCAATGAGGCGGGCGGTGTCGGCGTCGATCGCCTCGGCGCTCTCGCGGTCGAGGAAGTGCGACAGGTCGGAGGAGACCGCGATGGCGGTCTCCGGCCCGCCCCAGACGAGGCGGAGCGCCTCGACGACGCGGGCGGGCTCGGCGTCGCCGACGAGGATCGGCAGGATTTCGAACGGCGCCGGCAGCAGGGCCTGCAGCATCACGAGATGCATCTCGAGCGAATGTTCGCCGGCGAAGGGCCGCGCGTCGACGGCCGCCGCCCCCGCTTGCGCGAGGCCGGCATGGAGATCGGGCGCCACCCTCGCCTCGCCGAGCGGCGTACTCCACGCCATGGCCGGATGGATCGCGAGCCCGCGAAAGACGAAGCGGTGCGCCGGGCCGATGATGACGATCCGGCGGGGAGGATCGACCCGCCGCGCCCATGGTCCGAAGGCGGTCGCGGCCACCGAGCCGGAATAGACGATGCCAGCGTGCGGGGCGACCGCCACTTTCGGGGAGACCCCGCCGTCTGGCCGGGCCCCCTCGCCCATCCGTGCGATCAGATTGCGAAGGCTTTGCGCCCCCTCCGGATAGAACAGGCCCGCAACCTGCGCGGGATGGACTTCCTCGACCATGCGGTCCCCCATCGCTGACCGGCGCCGGCGATGACCATGGAGTTGCCTTGGCAATCTAAGCGCCGGCGGCCCGCGGCGCCAGTGACTGAGGCCAATTGCCACGCGGCGCATTGCAATCGGCCTGCCGGCCTCCGACATTAGGGACAGGATTATGAGGAGCGGCGTCGCGAAAGCGGCCGGGGTGACATGGACGGCGAGTGCGTCAACGTCGAATACTGGACGAAGCTCGAGGACGGGCGGATCGGCTGCCAGCTCTGTCCCCGCTTCTGCAAGATGCGCCCCGGCCAGCGAGGCCTGTGCTTCGTCAGGCGCGCGCGGGAGGACGGCGAGGGCATGGAGCTGACCGGCTACGGCCGGTCGACCGGCTTCTGCATCGACCCGATCGAGAAGAAGCCGCTGAACCACTTCCTGCCGGGCACCTCGGTGCTGTCATTCGGCACCGCCGGCTGCAACCTCGCCTGCGCCTTCTGCCAGAACTGGGATATCTCCAAGAGCCGTGAGGTCGCGCGCCTGAGCTCCGCCGCCATGCCGGAGACGATCGGCCGCGCCGCCGAGCGCCTGGGCTGCGCTTCCGTCGCCTATACCTACAACGACCCGGTCATCTTCATGGAATACGCGCTCGACACGGCGGAGGCCTGCCGGGCGAAGGGGATCAAGAATGTCGCCGTCACCGCGGGCTTCGTCTGCGAGGAGCCGCGCAAACGCCTGTTCGCCGGCATGGACGCGGCCAACGTCGATCTCAAGGCCTTCACCGAGAGATTCTACGAGAAGCGCTGCGTCGGCGCGCTCGAGCCGGTCAAGGACACGCTCAAATATCTCGTTCACGAGACGAACGTGTGGACCGAGATCACGACGCTGCTGATCCCCGGCGAGAACGATTCCGACGGGGAGATCGAGGCGCTCACCAAGTGGGTGGCCTCCGAGCTCAGGCCCGACGTGCCGCTGCATTTCACCGCCTTCCACCCCGACTACCGCATGCTCGACACGCCGCCGACCCCGCTCGCAACCTTGCAGCGGGCGCGGGCGATCGGCGTCAAGAACGGCTTGAAGCACGCCTATGTCGGCAACATTCACGACCCGGCGCGCGAGGCGACGCTCTGCCCTGTCTGCGGGGCGCGCTGCATTGGCCGCGACCGCTACGAGATCACCGCCTACTCGCTCGACGCCGCGGGCCGCTGCCTGAGCTGCGGGACGATGATGGCCGGCGTGTTCGCCGCCAAGCCGGGTCATTGGGGCGCGCGGCGCGTGCCGGTCGCAATCGAGCGCTACGCCGCGTGAGGCTCATCTGGAGGGTGCGCCCGCGCACCTTTGGGCGGCGGTCGCCGCCCCTCCGCCACGTCCGCGTGTAGGAGCTGACCCGTGCGTTCGCGGCGCCCGAGCTTTCCTACAAGCCGCTGACCGCAGCCGAGGTCATCGTGCGAAACCGGACCTGACCGGGTGGCTGCTTTCCGCACCGAGGAAGCGGCCTCACACCGTCTCGATGAAACATACGCGGGATCCGCCGCGGCATGCCGCGTAGTATCATCTCGGCGATGGCGCAGCCGCGGCGGTTGTCCTAAAGTCGTCGAATCCGCGACGTCAGAGAAGTCGTGGGACCCCTGAGCGGGAGGAGAGGCAGCCATGCTGATCGGCAAGCCCGGCGCGGCGAAAACCGCCGTCGCCGCCGCGTCGTCCGACCGCGTCAGCGTGCGCGGACGCAACCTCGCCGCAGATCTCATGGGCCGGACGACATTCACCGAATTCTTCTTCCTCGCCGCGACCGGCCGCGAGCCGAACGAGGAGCAGCGCTTCTTTCTCGACCTCGCTCTCGTCGCCATCGCCGAGCACGGGCTGACCCCCTCGGTGCAGGCCGCGCGCATGACCTACGCCGCCGATCCCGCCGCTCTCCAGGGCGCGGTCGCCGCCGGCGTGCTCGGTTGCGGAACGGTGATCCTGGGCGCGGCCGACCATTGCCGCCAGCTTCTCGAGGACGTGCTGGCGCGCGCGGAGTTGGCCGGGTCGGTGGAAGAGGCGGCGCGGGCGGTCGCCCGCGAGCATCGCGAGTCGGGCAGACCCATCGCCGGCTTCGGCCATCCGCTGCACAAGCCGGTCGATCCGCGCGCCGAGCGGATGATTGCGCTCGCGCGCGAGCGGCGTGTCGCGGGCCGCTCGGTCGAGGCCGCGGCCGCGCTGAGCAAGGCGGTCGCGGAGGAGTGGATGAAGCCGCTGCCGATGAACGTTTCGATGGCGATCGCGGCGACCTTGCGCGACGCCGGCGTCCCGCCGGCGGTCATCCGCGCCGTTCCGATCCTCGCGCGCACGGCGGGGCTGATCGCCCATCTGATCGAGGAGGCGGAGACGCCGATCGGCTTCTATCTCGCCTCGAAAGGCGAGGAGGCGATCGACCATGCCGCCGCCGAAACGAGGGACGGCGCCTGATGCCGATGGTCGAGCCGGAAGTCGAATCCGCGCCGTGGGAGGATGAGGCGCGCGCCGAAGCGCCGCTCTTCCTTAGGCAGATCGAATATCTGTTCGAGCGGTCGCGCTTCTACCGCGTCAAGCTCGAGCGCGCCGGCTTTGCGACGCATGGCGCGGTCGGCGGGCTCGACGCGATTCATGCGCTGCCGCTGACGGAGAAGGACGAGCTGCGCGCCTCGCGGACGCCCGAGGAGCCGATCGGGACGCACCTGACCGCCGCGCCCGGGGAGATCGTCCGCATCTATTCGACGAGCGGCACCACCGGGACGCCGAGCTACATTCCACTGACCGACGCCGATCTCGAGGTCTGGGTTCGCACCTCGGCGCGTTCCTACGCCGCCTCGGGAATTGTCAGAGGGGAACGCATTGTCTCCACCTACAATGCGGGGCCTTTCGTCGCCGGCGCGGCGCTCGGCGCCTTCGAGCGCCTGGGGCTCTGCCACATCCCGATCGGCATGGGAAACACCGAGCGGCTGATGACGGCGATCGAGCTCCTCGAGCCGACTGCCGTCGTGACGACGCCGTCCTACGCGGCTCATCTCGCCGAATGGGCGCGCCAGCGCGGCAAAGACCTCGCGCAGTCGAGCGTAAATCGGGTGATGGTGGCGGGCGAGCCCGGCGGCGGGGAGAGCGCGATGCGCGCCAGCCTCGAAGCCGCCTGGGGCGCGAGCGTCACCGAGGCGATGGGGATCGGCGACATCTCCGTCAGCCTGTGGGGCGAATGCGAAGAGAAGGCCGGCATGCACTTCAGCGGCCGCGGCTTCGTCCACATCGAGTTGATCGATCCAAAGACCGGCGCGTCGAAGCCGATCGTCGACGGCGCCGAGGGCGAGCTGGTGCTGACCCATCTCGTCAACCGCTCGGCGCCGCTCTTGCGTTTTCGCACCCGCGATCATGTGCGGACGAGCGTCGGCCCGTGCGCCTGCGGCCGCACTTCGCCGCGCGTCCGCTGCATCGGCCGCACGGACGACATGCTGATCGTCCGCGGAGTCAACGTTTTCCCCTCTGCGGTGCGCGAAGTGGTCAACGAATTCGCGCCCGCCGTCTCGGGCGTCGTCTTGATCCGCCCTCGGGCAAAGGGCGTGCGGCAGGAGCCGCCGCTGCCGGTCAGCGTCGAAATGGCGGCGGGAGCGGACGCCGAGGGGCTCGCCGAACGCATCCGCGCCCGCATTCGCGAGAAGCTCATCGTGACGACAGAGATCGATCTCGAGCCGCCGGGAAGCTTGCCGCGCAGCGAATACAAATCGAAACTCGTCGAGAAGGCATGAGGAGAGGCTGATGCAAAAGCTTCAGACGCAGGGTCTGCATCACATCACGCTGGTCGGCGCCGATCGGGAGACCTCGATCGACTTCTGGGAGGGCGTGCTCGGCATGCCGTTCGTTTTCGAGCAGCCCAATCTGGACGGCGCCGCCGAGAGCCACGTCTATTTCGATCCGGGCGACGGACGGCTCATCACCGTCTTCACCCGGGAAGACCGCAAGCCCATCCAGCGCCGCACCCCGACCGAGACCGGCTGCGTGCACCACATCGCCTTCAACGTCTCGCGCGCGGTCTTCATGCAGGCGGTCGAGCGGCTCGGCGCGCGCGGCATTCCGAACACCGGCGTGCGCGACCGGATGATCTTCGACGCGATCTACTTCGAGGACCCGCTCGGCCTGCTGATCGAGCTTTCGTGCTGGAAGTTCGACGCGCCGCAAGGCTTCACCCGCGCCGACGTTCTGTTCGCCGCGCACAATCTCAGGATCGCGCGCGGCGATAAGGCGATCAACGAAGTCCACATCGCCGACGCGATCGAGAGCCTGGTCGAGTCGTCGACCAGCAGCCTGTCGGAGGACCGCTCGGCGAAGGACCCCTACCGGCGGGCGGCGCCGGCG
>DASRSL010000249.1:0-29845 GCA_035656495.1 Roseiarcus sp. | reverse complement strand
TCCGATACCGGGCGCCAAGTACAATTACAGCGATGCGACACCCGAACAGATGGATCGGGTCGCAAAAATCAAGGCCGTGTGCTCGGCCCACGACGTGCCTCTCCCAGCGGCGGCGCTCCAATTCCCGCTCGCTCATCCGATAGTCGCATCAATCATCCCAGGCGCAATCGGCCCAGATCAGGTTCGGCAGAACGCCGACTATTGCGGCCGTCCGATCCCGGCATCGCTCTGGTCGGACTTGAAGAGCGAAGGCCTAATCCGCCGCGACGCGCCGACGCCGAAATGAGACTGGTCGGCGACCATGAGCATGCGTTCCGACCAGCGCAGCGGAGTGGCGGCATGCTCGAGCGACTCGATTCGACGCTAGCGCTCGACAACGCAATCTTGGCAAGCGCTCCCGTAGTAGACGCGACGCGCGCGGATATCTTCCCCAATGCGGACTCGATGGGAGCGCCAAATCGCGCGAGGCTCACGCCGCCTGGAAGAGACGGCTGACTTCCTGCGTCACGAGCGTTCGGTACGGTCCATCCACCCGCAGCAGCCGCTCGGGCTCGCCGTCTTGCACAATCTTTCCGTTTTGCAAGACGACGATTCGATCGAAATTCCGCAGCGTCGAGAGCCGATGCGCGATGGCGATGACGGTCCGTCCCTCCATGAGGCGCGAAAGCGCGTCGCGGATCGCCTCCTCCGCTTCGATGTCGAGAGCCGAGGTCGCTTCGTCGAGCAGAAGGATGGGGGAATTTTTCAGGAACGCTCGCGCGATCGCGACGCGCTGACGCTCGCCGCCGGACAATTGTGCGCCCCGGTCGCCGACAATCGTGTCGAGACCGGCCGGCAGGTTCTCGATAAAATCGCATCGGGCCGCGACCGATGCGCTCCAGACCTCCGCATCGGTCGCGTCCGGACGTCCGTAGCGGATGTTCTCCAGGAGCGAGCGGTTGAGCAGCGCGGCGTCTTGCGGCACGACGGCGATCGCTTGCCTGAGGCTCTCCTGCGTCGCTCGCGAGATGTCGTGTCCGTCGATCAAGATGCGGCCGTGCGGCAAATCGTAGAATCTCTGCAGCAGCGCGATGAGGGTCGACTTCCCTCCCCCCGACGGGCCAACCAGACCGACCTTCTGACCGGGCTCGACGGCCAGAGTGAACTGGTCGAAGACTTGGCGGTCCTCGGCATACGTGAAGCTGATCCGCTCGAAAGCGATGCTTGCCCCGCCCTTGGGCGCGAGCGCGGCCGCTTGCGGATGATCCGTCAGCTCGTGCGGAGAGAGCAGCGTGACAAGCGCCTCCGACAGACGAGCAAAATGTTGAGTGAGGTCGACCAGCGCCACGGCGAAATCGCGCGTCGCGCTGAGCACCGACATGCCGAGCGTGCAGACCAGAACGACGTCGCCGACGGTCGCCTCCTTTCGTTGCCAGAGAAGGATGGCCCAGGCAAGCAAACCGAGGATCAGAATGACAGTGACGAGGGCATGCGTGAGCCTGAGCCTCTCCAGGTAAAGCAAGCTCCGGCGGCGAGCTTCCAACTCCCGGGCGACCGTCGTGTCGAAGCGACGATGCTCGCGCAACAGGCCGCCGAACGCCTTCACCATCGAGATATTGCCGACGACGTCCGCCATTTCGCCGTCGACCTCCGCGGCTTTGTCCGCGAAATCATGATGCAACGGTTTGCCTGCGGCGGCGATGTTGAAAATTGCGACGATCATGCTGCAGGAAACCGCGGCGAGGAGGGCGGCCATCTCGACGTTGACGGTGGCGAGAAACGCGATAGCGCAGATGGTCGCCAGGCACGGCGGCGCCACATTGCAGACGAACATATTTTCGATGGTGAAGACGGCGTTGGACGTCGCCGTCACTCGGCTCGTCAAGACGACAGGCATCCGCTTGGCGAAATAACTCGGTGCATGACCCGTCAAATGTCTGAACAGATCGGCGCGAATGTCGCCGGTCACCCGTGGGAATGTGTAGCTACCCATGAGGCCCGCGGCGCGCCAGGACAAGTTGTCCGCCGCAATGAAGAACACCAGAACGCAAAAGGCGAGCCATGGGCTTTCGCCCCTTGACGGCGCCGACATCGCGTCGACCAGCCTCTTGACGCCATATTGCGTGCTGACCGAACACCCCACTGCCGCAAGCACGGCGACCGCGATCGCCGCATGGGGCGCGGCGCGCAAACGGACGTAGCGGCCGAGAAAGGCCAACGTTCGATGTCCATATTGGGTGAGGTCGGCGTACATCGACAACGAAACGTTTTGATGGGAACGTTGGGTCAAAGCGTTGGCGAGAAGTACAGAAGCAACCCTTAACGCTTCGCGGCGAAATTAGTTCCGGCGATAGGTCCTTTATCGGGCGCCGCGCTGAGCACCCCATATGCTCAGCGTGAGACTAGCCAGCATCCTGACCAGAATGACGTCGCCCACAGCCGCCTCATTACGCTGCCAGAGAGAGGGATCGCCCAGCCAAGCAAACCGAGGATCAGAATGACAGCGACGAGGGCGAGCGTGGGCGGCGCCGCAGCGGTGTCGAAGCGATGGTGCTCGCGCAACAGACCGCCGAGCGATCGGCTTCCAACACGCGATGGCTCTGACGTCGCGTCGATCAGGCTCTGGGCGCCATATTGCGTGCTATCCGAACTTACCCACCGCCGTAAGCACGGCGATCGCCACATGAATTGCTGCGCGCACTTAGCGGCCGCTAAGGTTCGACGTTCATATTTAGTGAGGCCCTGCTTCGTACATCGACGACTAAATTTTGCGACAAAAATGGGCAAAGTTTGACGAGCCTTTCGTCTTGGAGGTTTTCGCACCGTGTCCAAATTATGAATCGATCCCAGGAACTTATTTCGCCGTGAGGCGTTGAGGCTCGTTTTTGCACTCTTCGCCAACGCTTTGATTCAAAGTTCGTCATGGAGCTGCGGCGCCGTCGCGCCGAGATGGGAGGAAAAATTGCGCATCGCACAGATATCGCCGCTGACTGAGGCCGTTCCGCCGAAACTCTACGGCGGCACGGAACGCGTGATCTCGTGGCTGACAGAGGAGCTTGTCGCGCTCGGGCACAACGTTACGCTGTTTGCGAGCGGCGATTCGGTCACGAGCGCGCGGCTTGAGCCGATGTGGCCGACCGCTCTCAGGCTTGACGGCTCGGTGCGCGATCCCAATGCGCTTCACGTGACCATGATTGAACAAGTCTGCCAACGGGCGAAGGAGTTCGACTTACTGCATTTCCATCTCGATTATTACCCTTTCTCCGTCATGTCCCGGCAGTCGACGCCCTTTCTGACGACGTTGCATGGCCGTCTCGACTTGCCCGAGCATGAGCCGGTTTTCTCGACCTTTCCGACAATTTCGGTCGTATCGGTCTCAAACGCGCAGCGGCGCCCTGCCCCGAATGCTCATTGGATCGGCACGGTTCATCACGGGATGCCGGACGATCTCCTGAGGCCCGTGCCGGCGAATCCCTCCTATCTCGCGTTTTTGGGCCGCATTTCGCCCGAGAAGCGGGTTGATCGCGCGATCCACATCGCCGAGCGCTGCGGCCTGCCGCTCAAGATCGCAGCAAAAGTCGACCCCGTCGATGAGGACTATTTCGAAGAAATGATCCGGCCGCTGCTTGCCAAACCGCACGTGGAATATGTCGGCGAGATCGCCGATGCGCAGAAGTCCGAATTCTTGAGCCGCGCCGTCGCGCTGATCGTGCCGATCGACTGGCCAGAGCCTTTCGGATTGGTGATGATCGAAGCCTTGGCTTGCGGCGCGCCCGTTATCGCGTTCAATCGCGGGGCCGTCCCAGAATTGATCGAAGACGGCGTGACGGGTTTCGTTGTTGAAGACGAAACCAGCGCGGTCGGGGCCGTCCGTCATCTCTCGCGATTGTCGCGCACGGCGATCAGAAAGCGCTTTGAAGAGCGGTTCACGGCGCGCCGCATGGCGAGAGACTATTTGGCGGTCTACCGGGATTTGCTCGGCGCCGCGAGGCTTCGCCCGAGAATCGCATCGGTCTCCGGAGCGATGAGCTAGATCTCGTCTTCGCTTGGGCGGGTTTCCGGCATGGCGAACCGCACGGCCGCCAGGCCGGCGAGACCAATTCCGGCCAGCATCAAAAAGGCGGTCGGGCTGTCGAAGCGATCGCTGACATAACCAGCAAGGGTGGTGCTGATCGAGGCGCCGACCCCAACCGCGCAGCCGACTGCGCCCTGCGCCAGATTGAAATGACCGGTGCCGCCGGCAACGTCGGCGATGATCAGAGGCACCAGAACCGCGAGCGTCGCGCCGGAGATGCCGTCGAGGAGTTGCGCCGCCATCAACAGATACGGATTGATCAAAGACGCAAACAACAGGCCGCGGACCGCCAAGGCGGCGAAGCAGAGAATAAGCAATGGGCGCCGTCCCCATTGCTCGGCCTTGCGGCCGACCCAAGGCGAAAACAGGGCGACGATGAGCTGAGGCGCCACGATCGAAGCGGCGACGAGGAGGGTGGCGAACTTGCTTGAGCGCAACGTCATCATGCTTGCCGCCAATGGCAACATGGCGGCGTTGGCGAGCTGGAAAAGGACGACGCAGCCGGCGAAAATCAGGAGAGGGCGGATCTCGAACAGACCGAGCAGGCCAGCAATCGCGGTTTGCCGTTCAGGTTTGGGAACGCCGCCGTGCGCTCTCGCCGGATCGATTTCATCCGCTCGTAAATTGAAGAGGGCGAAGAGCGCCGGCAGCGACATGCTCGCCACGAGGATAAACGCTGCGCGGTCAGAAAAGTAAAACGCGCAAGCACCCATTCCGGCCGCGGCGAGACCCGAGCCGACGGATGCAAAGGCCGCGTTGCGGCCGAGGCGCGCGCCGATGGCTTTGCGACCAACAAGGCCGAGGCTGATCGCCACGATCGCGGGGCCGAGCACGCAACTCGCGCCCGCTTGCAGGATCCGAGAGGCGAACACGACGACAAAGATCGGCGATGAGGCGAGCGCGAACGCGCTTATCCCCACAGCAAGGACGGCTGCCGCAGCCACCCATCGCACCGAGCGGGCGGCGTCGACGATCGCGCCGCCGGGGATTTGACCAACCAGACCGACAATCGCGCCGACCGTCAAGACAAGGCCGATATCGGTTTGAGTCCATTTTTGCGCGGTCAGATAGACCGAGACGAAAGCGCCAAATCCGGTTTGCACGTCCGCCAGAAAGAAGACGAACCAGTCGAGCGCTCGGCGGCTCGTGAGCGAGGGACCAGGAGAGCGGATCCTTTGGCGATCAGGTCGCGAGGACTCCGGCGGCGCCTTGTCGGCCCGGGGAGCCCGTTCCCTTCTCGGCAGTTCAGCTTCTAAGAAATCGGACATCAGTTCTCTGGAGCGTCTTCCTCAATCCTACAGATAGTCATCGCGTCGAAGCGAGCGATTGACGCGACCTCCTTTAGCGATAGAAGCGGCTTCTTTAAGGCTTCGCCGCTGGGCCGCCGACCATTACGACCGGCTCGGCCGCCTTGTAGACCGGCGCGACCCGCAGTTGATCTTTCGTCAGATTCACGACGACCGCGCCCACTTTCTTGGGGTCAAAATGCAATGAGCGCCAGTCGACGGCGATCTTACGAGAGCCGACGCCCAGAAAGCCGCCGAAATCGATGATAGCGGCTCTGACTTGGCCAGTGCGATCAACGATAATGTCGACCACACGCCCCATGTCTTCGCCGGTCGAGCTAAGCGCTTCGATGCCGAGAACGCTCTCAAGCTGCTGCTCGTCGACGACCGTGGCTGGAACGCTTGTCTTCTCTCCCTTGCTCTTATCGTCGTCCTTCGCGGCGTCTGGCTGCGACGAGGACGTCGCTTGAGCCGATTGCCAAGGCGACAATCCCGGATTGCGGGTCGCGGCGATGGCCGGCGGTTGCGCCGCGAGCGAAGCAAGAGCGACGAGGACGGCTGTCTCTCCCTTGCCGCCGAGCCAGCCGCAAAGGAAACGCCGCGCCGAGGCAGCGAACATCAGCATGCCCTTGCCTCCCTTCCCTTCATCCCCGCTGATGATTGACGAACTTAGGCGACGGCGACTCCGCTCCATTTGCGCCCCGATGGCTGCTGAATCATCTAGTCGTGGCAATATTGCGGCTTAGAACCCTGCACGCCATGGCGTAGGTTGCTCGGGCCGTCACAAGAACATATGCGGCATCGTTTCGGAGGTCGGTTTGCTTGGCTAAGCGGCGGCTGCTGCTTTACCGGGTTCTGAATGGTTCTTCTCTGAAGGCGCATTGCGTGCACCTTATACGAGGTTGGAACTGAGGGCGAGCAATTGAACCATGGCGGGCCTCCGTTTTCCGGCCTTGAAATCCCGCTTATCCACGCAATTCATGTGTCGCATTCCGGCTGAATATCTACAGAGAAAATTAGCTGATTTCCGGCCCCGGCGGATCGCTCGATAGCCGGAAACTCGCGGAAAGCATTGAATCGCACTGGGGAACGCCGCATACTGACATGTCAGATGCGTCCGCCGCAGTCGGCGGAGTTCTGGGTGACGGAGGAAACGATGGCCGAGAAGTCCAAGGCCCAGTCAAACGGCGGCTCGAGAAGCGAGCCCAAGCGGCCTTTGCGATCGCGCCTGTGGTTCGACAATCCCGACAACCCCGGAATGACGGCGCTCTATATCGAGCGCTACCTCAATTTCGGCCTGACTCCGGCCGAGCTGCGGTCGGGCAAGCCGATCATCGGGATCGCGCAGACCGGGTCCGATCTCTCGCCCTGCAACCGCCATCATCTCGACCTGGCGAAGCGGGTGCGCGACGGGATCCTCACGGCCGGCGGAGTTCCGTTCGAGTTCCCGGTCCATCCGATCCAGGAGACCGGCAAAAGGCCGACCGCGGCGCTGGACCGCAACCTCGCCTATCTCGGCCTCGTCGAAATTTTGATGGGCTATTTCATCGACGGCGTGGTGCTGACGACCGGCTGCGACAAGACGACGCCCGCTTGCATCATGGCGGCGGCGACGGTCAACATCCCGGCGATCGTGCTGTCGGGAGGCCCGATGAACAACGGCTGGCACCACGGCGAGCGCACCGGCTCGGGCACCGTTGTCTGGCAGGCGCGCTCCGACCTCGCCGAGGGCAAGATCGACTATGAGCAATTCATGGAGATCGTCACATCCTCCGCGCCTTCGATCGGCCATTGCAACACCATGGGCACGGCCTCTACGATGAACGCGCTCGCCGAGGCGCTCGGCATGAGTCTGCCCGGATGCGCGGCGATCCCGGCGCCTCACCGCGAGCGCGGGCAGATCGCCTACGAGACGGGCCGGCGCATCGTCGACATGGTGTGGGAAGACCTGAAGCCTTCCGACATCCTGACCCGCGAGGCGTTCGAGAACACGATCGTGGTCAACAGCGCTATCGGCGGCTCGACCAACGCCCCGATTCACATCAACGCCATCGCCCGCCACATCGGCGTCAAGCTCGACATCGCCGACTGGGAGCGGGTGGGACATCACGTGCCGCTGCTCGTCAACATGCAGCCGGCCGGCAAGTACCTCGGCGAGGAGTTTCACCGCGCCGGCGGGGTGCCCGCGGTCGTGCACGAACTGATGAAGCGCAAGCTCATCCATGAGAACGTTCTGACTGCCAACGGCAAGACCATGGGCGAGAACTGCGCCAGGACGAAATCGGACGATCCGGACGTCATTTTCCCGGTCGAGAAGCCGATGAGAGAGAACGCGGGCTACATCGTTCTGTCCGGCAATCTGTTCGACGACGCAGTCATGAAGACCAGCGTGATCGACGACGAGTTCCGCGCCCGCTTCCTCTCCAATCCGACCGATCCGGAGGCGTTCGAGGGGCGGGCGGTCGTGTTCGACGGCCCGGAGGACTATCACCGTCGCATCGACGACCCCGGGCTCGGGATCGACGAGCATTCCCTCCTCTTCATGCGCGGAGCGGGGCCGATCGGTTATCCGGGCGGGGCGGAAGTGGTCAACATGCAGCCTCCCGCGGCGCTCATCAAGAAGGGCGTCCACGAGCTGCCCTGCATCGGCGACGGGCGGCAATCCGGCACCTCCGGGTCGCCCTCGATCCTCAACGCCTCGCCTGAGGCGGCGGCAGGAGGGGGGCTTGCGCTGCTCAAGACCGGCGATCGGGTGCGGATCGACCTGAAGAAACGGCACGCCAACATCCTGATCTCCGACGCCGAGCTCAACGAGCGCCGCGCCGCCCTCGCCCAGCACGGCGGCTACGACTACCCGAAGAGCCAGACGCCCTGGCAACAGATCCAGCGCGAGATGGTCGCGCAGTTCGACGAGGGCATGGTGCTGAAGCCGGCGATCAAATATCAGCGCTTGGCACAGACGAATCCCGCGCCGAGGGACAATCATTGACGGGACGATGGGCGCGATGGGACGGCCGGACACGCGCTGGCATTATCTTAAGATAAGTCCAGGTGACGAAGGTAAGTCCAGGATGACGACCTCCAACGTCCCCCAACCCATCGGCTCGCTTGTCGACGCGCATCAGGCCAGACGTCCGGAGCGCGTTACGCTCGAGGGACGCTGGATCACCCTCGCCCCGCTCGACGCCGAGAAACACGCCGAGGCGCTCTTCGAAGGCTCGAACGGCGACGCGGTCCGCGACAGCGTCTGGACCTATCTGTCCAACGGGCCGTTCGCGAGCTTCGCCGCTTTCGCCGCCGACATCGAGCTCAAGGCGCTGTCGGTCGATCCGCATTTCTTCGCCGTGGTCGACAATTCCTCTGCGCGCGCCGTCGGGTACCTTTCGCTGATGCGCATCGATCCTCCCAACCGGGTGATCGAGGTCGGCAGCATCATGTACACGCCTGTCATGCAGCGCACCGCGGGGGCGACCGAGGCGCAGTATCTCTTGGCCCAATACGCATTCGACGTTCTCGGCAACCGGCGCTACGAATGGAAGTGCAACGCGCTCAACGCGCCCTCGAAGCGGGCCGCCGAGCGCTTCGGCTTCACCTTCGAAGGGGTGTTCCGCCAGCACATGATCGTCAAGGGCCGCAATCGCGACACCGCGTGGTTCTCCATGCTGGACAGCGAGTGGCCCGTGCGGAAGAAGGCCTTCGAGCGTTGGCTCGCGCCCGACAATTTCGACGCCGACGGGCGCCAGAAAAACCGTCTCTCCGAGCTCATGCCGAGGGCCGCGCCATGACTCAGACCACCGCCGAGAAGCGCCGGCGTTTCGCCGAGTTGCACCGCGCGCCCGGCCTCTTCGTGATGCCGAACCCCTATGACGTCGGCTCGGCGAAATTTCTCGCTTCGCTCGGCTTTCCGGCGATTGCGACGTCGAGCGCGGGTATGGCGTTCGCGGCAGGGCGGCCGGACGGCGGGATCGATCGGGCCGACGCGCTGAAACACATCGGCGAGCTCGCCGCCGCGGTCGACTGTCCGCTGAACGCCGATTTCGAGTCCGGCTTCGCCGTTGACGCTGAGGGCGTCTACGAAAGCGCCCGGCTGGTGATCGGCGCGGGCGTCGCCGGCTTCTCGATCGAGGATTACGTCGGCCAAGGCGACGCGCCGCTTTATACCCTCGCCGAAGCGGTCGAGCGGTTGAGGGCCGCACGGGCGGCGATCGACGCCAGCGGGCAGACGGCGCTCCTGACCGCGCGCAGCGAGGCGGTCTGGCGCGAAAACGGCGGCGGCCTTCCCGAGGCGCTCAGGCGCCTCGCAGCCTACGCCGATGCCGGCGCCGACGTCTTGTACGCTCCCGGGGTGAAGACGCCGGAGGAGGTCGCCGAGGTCGTGCGGGTCGCAGGCTCACTGCCCGTCAATGTGCTGGTCGGCGCGCCGGGTTTCACCCGAAGCCAGCTCGAAGACCTCGGCGTCAAGCGCATCTCCACCGGCGGCGCCCTTGCCCGCGTGGCCTGGGGAGCGTTGCTGCGCGCCGCGCGCGATATCGCGGAGAACGGCCGCTTCGACGCCTTCGCGGGCCTGCCGTCGTCGAAGTCGATCGAGGCGGCGTTCGAGCCGAAGGGCGCAAATCGATAGTCCTGCAGGAAACGTCGCTATTCCGCAATCGGGTCGGAAAAGTCGGCTCCCGAGCCATTGTGGCGCGAGGAACTTCACCGTGCGGGCTTTGTGGCGGGCGAGCAGAAAAATTCCCTGCAACGCCGCGAACTCGGCCTTTTGCGCAAGAATCCGCGTGGAAAAGGCCTCGTATTCAGGGCTTGTGGCCCATGGCGTTGGATGAGGATATGGCCGGTCCCCCGCCTTGCTTGCGCCGGTCCCTGCCGCGGTGCAACATCGCGCAAGCGACTTCGCCGACGGACGCGCTTCCATGGCTTTCGACCCCACACCCGCCGACGCCGACGACGCGCACAAGGACCGGCCACTGCGCGAAGACATCCGCCTGCTCGGCCGCATTCTCGGCGACACAGTGCGCGAGCAGGAGGGTGAGGAGACTTTCGCCCTCGTCGAACAGATCCGGCAGGCGTCCGTCCGCTTCCATCGCCACAACGAGCCGGGCGCGCGGCGGGAGCTCGAGGCGATCCTCGACAGCTTGAGCGCCGATCAGACGCTCGCGATCGTGCGGGCCTTCAGCTATTTCTCCCATCTCGCCAACATCGCCGAGGACCAGCATCACATCCGCCGCAATCACGCGCATGCCATCGCCGGCTCGGCGCCGCGGTCCGGCTCGATCGGCTTCGCCTTCCACCGAACGCGCGAGATGGGCGTCGAGCCCGAGCGGCTCGAGGCCTTCTTCGGTCATGCGCTGGTGAGCCCAGTGCTCACCGCCCATCCGACCGAAGTGCGACGCAAAAGCACGCTCACCCGTGAGCTCGAGATCGCCGAGCTTCTGGACGAGCGCGACCGCGTCCACGGCGACGCAACGGAGCTCAAGCTCAACGAGGAGCGGCTGAGGCGGGCCGTCCTCATCCTCTGGCGCACCAACATGCTGCGTCAGACCAGGCTCAAGGTGATCGACGAGGTCGTCAACGGCCTCTCCTATTACGATTACACTTTCTTCCGCGAGCTGCCCCGCCTGTACGGCGCGATCGAGGACGAGCTCGACGCCCTCGGGGGAAAGCGCCACGACAGGCCGATCCCCTCGTTCCTCAGGATCGGCTCATGGATCGGCGGCGATCGCGACGGCAACCCTTACGTCACCGCCGACGTCCTGAGCGAGGCGGTGCGGCAGCAGAGCGCCCGCGCGCTCGCTTATTATCTCGACCAGCTGCACGAGCTCGGCGGGGCTCTTTCGCTCGATTTGAGCCTCGTCGGGATCAGTCCGGAGCTGAACGCCCTCGCCGACCGCGCCGGAGACGACTCTCCCGTGCGACGCAACGAGCCATACCGGCGCGCGATCGCGGGCATGTATTCCCGCCTTGCGAAAACCGCGCGCGACCTCGACCATGTGGTGGCGCTGCGCCAGCCGATCGCCGACGCGCCCCCCTATAAGAGCGCCGAGGAGTTCGCGGCCGATCTCGATGTGATCGCCGCCTCGCTCAAGGCGAACGGCGGGGCGATCATCGCCCATGGCCGCTTGCGCGCGCTGATGCGCGCCGTCGACGTGTTCGGCTTCCATCTCGCCCCGATCGATCTCAGGCAGAGTTCCGACGTCCACGAGCGCACCGTGGCGGAAATTTTGGCCGCCGCCTCGCCCGGCCTCGACTTTCGGGCGATGAGCGAGGCCGAGCGGATCGAACTCTTGCGGCGCGAGCTCCGCTCTCCGCGTCCGATCGTGTCGCCCTTCATCGCCTACAGCGAGGGGACGGCCGGCGAGCTCGGCGTGCTCCGAGCGGCCGCCGCCATCCGCAAGACCTACGGTCCCGGCGCGATCCGCACCTCGATCATCTCTCAGGCCGAGGACGTCTCGGACATGCTGGAGCTGGCGCTCCTCCTCAAGGAGGTCGGCCTCGTCGGCGCCGATGGGCTGGCGGAGCTCCATGTTGTTCCCCTGTTCGAGACGATCGCCTCCCTGCACGCCTGCGTCGGGGTGATGGACGCTCTTCTCGCCATCCCCGAATACCGAAAACTCGTCGATTCGCTCGATGGCGAGCAGGAGGTGATGCTCGGCTATTCCGACTCAAACAAGGACGGCGGCTTCATCACTTCAGGCTGGGAGCTCTACAA
Organism: Roseiarcus sp.; assembly: GCA_035656495.1. GTDB lineage: Bacteria > Pseudomonadota > Alphaproteobacteria > Rhizobiales > Beijerinckiaceae > Roseiarcus. The sequence continues at coordinate 17,799 of DASRSL010000249.1, read as the reverse complement.
GGCGGAGATCGGCCTCGTGAAAGTGTTCCGCCGCCATGGCGTGCGGATCAGAATCTTCCATGGCCGCGGCGGCTCGGTCGGGCGCGGCGGCGGGCCGAGCTACGACGCGATCCTCGCGCAGCCGGGCGGCGCCGTGCAGGGGCAGATCCGCATCACCGAGCAGGGCGAGATCATCGCGAGCAAATATTCCAACCCCGACGTGGGCCGGCGCAATCTCGAGACGCTGGTCTCGGCCACACTCGAAGCGACGCTGCTCATGGACGAGAGCCCCGCGCCCGATCCCGCCTTCCTCGAGACGATGGAGGAACTCTCGAAGAGCGCATACGCCGCCTATCGCGGCCTCGTCTACGAGACGCCAGGGTTCGAGCGTTATTTCTGGGCCTCGACCGTCATCACCGAGATCGCCAGCCTCAACATCGGCTCCCGTCCCGCCTCGCGCAAGAAGACGAAGGCGATCTCCGATCTTCGCGCCATTCCCTGGGTGTTCTCCTGGGCGCAGTGCCGGCTCATGCTGCCGGGCTGGTACGGCTTCGGCTCGGCGGTCAAGGCCTATCTGGCGGCGCATCCGCAGGACGGGCTCGAATCGCTGAGAGAAATGCATAAGCGCTGGCCGTTCTTCCGCACGCTTCTCTCCAACATGGACATGGTCATGTCGAAGTCGAGCCTCGCCATCGCCTCGCGCTACGCGCGGCTCTGCGAGGACGTCAGCCTGCGGGAAAAGATCTTCGCCCGCATCTCGCTCGAATGGCGCGATTCGGTCGAGGCGCTGAACGCGATCATGGAGCAGTCCCGCTTCCTCCAGAGCAACCCGCTGCTCGACCGCTCGATCCGCAACCGCTTCCCCTATCTCGACCCCTTGAACCACGTGCAGGTCGAGCTCCTGAAGCTCCACCGCGGGCGGTCCACGAGCGAGAAGGTCTTGACGGGGATCCAGCTGACGATCAACGGCGTGTCGGCGGGCCTCAGGAACAGCGGGTGACAACGGCTATCCTACTTCTAACTTGCTCCTGGCCCTGGGCAATGATTCGAGGAGCATCCCGCTAACCAGTTTTCTCCCTCGACCATCAAATATTGGACCGACGACTAACGCGAGCTCGTGGGCATCGGCCCATCTGATCAACTGTCGAACCGAGAATCATTCAGAATGCTGATTACATCGTAATTCGGAATCAAGATGCCCGCGCCTGGCCAATTTTCTAATTGTTGTGCCAATTGTAGGGGGTTCGTCAATAAAAATATTACAGTATCGATTATTATCGGTTCACTGACGGCTCACAAAGCAAAGCTTCCTTCTACAAGGAAGTTAAAACGTTCCAAACTCAAGGTGAAAGAATTCATCTGTTACTTTCCTGCGGAAACGCTCCTGGCGTGAATGGCGCGCAACTGATGGATCATAGCCGAACCCGCGCTTCCAGGCGCCTTAGAACTCTAGAGCGTGTTCCGATGAGGCGGATTCTTGCGGTCTGCCGAACCAGCTGGAAAGGCGGGCGGCCAAGGCCGATCAACCAATTTCTTGACAAGCAAGCTCTTTGTTCTCGTTATGTTATGCTCGTTCCCCGAGCCCCAGCCCAGCTTTTCAAGCCCCTGTCGCTTGCTGCGAGTAATCTTGACAGTGCAGCCACGGTAACATTTTATCATGCGAATTTCTGAATGTTTATGCTCCGCCGCCTTTCCGTCGCCCGGCGAATTGCCTATCTAAAAACCGCGCCGGCCGTTGGCCTTGAAGGCGACAACAAGAGGAAGCGACGTGATGGCGTCTCGCGACGAGGTGATGGCCGCGCTGGCCGGGGTTCCCGGCCCGGACGGAAAGACGTCGCTGCCGGAATCGGGCGCGATCTCCGGCCTCACCATCCGGGACGGCAAGGTTTTTCTCGCCATCATGGTCGAACCCGACAAGGCCAGGGCGATGGAGCCGATGCGCGCCCGCGCCGAGGCGGCGATCAAGGCGGCGCCCGGGGTGACGAGCGCGGTCGTCACCCTGACCGCCGAGGCCGCCCGCGAGATCGGCGCCGCCGCGGCCGCCCAAGGTCGCGCGCACGCCGGCGGCCCGCAGCAGCGTCAGCCGGGCCATGGCGGCCGCTCGACCGCGCCCATCCCAGGCGTCAGGCACATCATTGCGGTGGCGTCCGGCAAGGGCGGCGTCGGCAAGTCGACGATCGCCTGCAATCTCGCCGTGGGCCTCGCCAAGCTCGGCCTCAAGGTCGGCGTCCTCGACGCGGACCTGTTCGGCCCCTCGATGCCGAGGCTGTTCGGCATCACCGCGAGGCCCGACCTCGCGTCCGACGGGAAGAAGCTCATCCCGCTCGAGGCCTACGGCGTCAGGGTGATGTCGATCGGCTTCCTGATCGAGGAGGCCGCGCCGGTGATCTGGCGCGGGCCGATGGTGATGTCGGCCTTGAATCAGCTCCTGCGCGAGGTCGACTGGGGCGAGCTCGACGTGCTCGTCGTCGACATGCCGCCCGGCACCGGCGACACCCAGCTCACCATGGCGCAGAACGTGCCGCTGTCGGGGGCGGTGATCGTCTCGACACCGCAGGACTTGGCGCTGATCGACGCCCGGCGCGGCATCGCGATGTTCAAGCAGGTGCAGGTGCCGCTCATCGGCGTGGTCGAGAACATGAGCTATTTCCTCTGCCCGCATTGCGGCGGGCGGACCGACGTCTTCTCTCACGCGGGCGCGCAAAGGGAGGCTGAAAGACTCGGGGTTCCCTTCCTCGGCGAGGTGCCCCTCGACATCGTCATCCGCGCCAATTCCGACGACGGCCGCCCGGTCGTGGCGAGCCTACCCGACAGCGGCCACGCCCGCGCCTTCCTCGAGATCGCGCGCCACGTGGCGCAGACCCTCGAGGCGGGCGCTCCGGGCGCGAAACCCGCGCCGCGCATCCACTTCGCCTGATCCGGGGACGCACATGGCCTGGCCGACCGATATCACCGTGACGGAGAGGGGGCGGATTCTGGAAGTCGTGTTCGACGACGGCGAAACCGTCCGCCTGACCGCGGAGCGCTTGCGCGTCGAAAGCCCGAGCGCCGAGGTCCGGGGGCATTCGTCTGGCGAGAAGCGGACCGTCACCGGCAAGGAGAACGTCGCCATCGTCGACGTCGAGCCGATCGGCAACTACGCGATCAAGCTCGTGTTCGACGACGGCCACGACACCGGCCTCTACAGCTGGGACTATCTGCGCAAGCTCGCGGGCTAGCGGCTTCAAGGCGGTTGCCGCGACGAATATTTCAACAACGAGCAGAGCACGCCCAACATGCGCAGCATCCTCAAGGCGATGGGCGAGAAAGTCCATCAGAAAACGCTCTACGACCTCTTTCCACACGATCCGTCGAACCAGGGCGGCAGGATTGCCGGACTGCCCGAGCTCCGGGAAAAAGAGTGCAGAAATTCAGCACTGGGGGCGTCTATACTTTTCGGCAGCCTTCGCTACCGTTAGGGGCGAGTCGAAAAATTGGGGCGCGCATGAAGTCGCACTATCGGGTCGTCGTGATCGGCGGCGGCGTGGTTGGAGTTTCGGTTCTTTACCATCTCGCGAAATTCGGCTGGACCGACGTCGCGCTCATGGAGCGCTCCGTCCTCACCGCCGGCTCGTCGTGGCATGCGGCCGGCGGCTTTCATGCGCTCAACGCCAATCCCAACATGGCGATCCTGCAGGCCTACACGATCGACCTTCTGAGGGAGGTCGAAGCCGAGTCCGGCCAGCCGATCGGCATGCACATGACCGGGGGCATTCACGTCGCGTCCGCCCCGGAACGCTGGGAGTGGCTGCAGTCCTCCTACCGCCGATTCCAGGCGATCGGCATCGAGGACGTGCGCCTGATGGCGCCCGAGGAGATCCGCGCTCACTGCCCGGTCATCGACATCGACGGCGTGCTCGGGGGTATGTGGGCCAACCGCGAAGGCTACGTCGATACGACCGGCACGGTCTGGGCCTATGCCGGCGCGGCGAGAAAGCGTGGCGCGACGGTGATCGAGCGCAACAGGGTTGTCGAGCTCAATCAACGGCCCGACAGATCCTGGGACGTCATCACCGAGAACGGAACGGTCAACGCCGAACACGTGGTCAACGCGGCAGGCCTGTGGGCCAAGCAGGTCGGCCGGATGGTCGGACTCGATCTGCCTTTGTCCCCGCTCGAGCACCATTACCTGATCACCGAAACGATCCCCGAAATCGCGGCGCTCAAGACCGAAATGCCGATGGTCGTCGACCTCGAGGGCTACACCTACATGCGCCAGGACCAGAAGGGGATGCTGATCGGGATTTACGAAACCCGACCGCAACATTGGTCGATGGAGGGCGCGCCGTGGGATTACGGAATCGAGCTGCTCCAGGAGGACATCGACCGCATCGCTGACGAGCTCGAGCTTGTTCATCGTCGGTATCCGGTGCTGCAGAGGGCCGGCATCCGCAAATGGGTCAACGGCGCTTTCACCTTCTCACCCGACGGCAATCCGCTCATCGGACCCATCGCGGGAAAGAGGGGATACTGGCTCGCCTGCGGCGTGATGGCCGGGTTCCTGCAGGGGGGCGGCGTCGGCAAGGCGCTCGCCGAATGGATGATCCGCGGGGAAACAGCCGAGGACGTCTACGGCCTCGACATCGCCCGCTACGGGCCCTACGCATCCAATCGGGAATACATCAGGCAGACGACCGGCCAGTTTTACGCGCGCAGGTTCGTCATGAGCTACCCCAACGAACAGCTGCCCGCCGGTCGCCTGCTGAAGACGACGCCGGCCTACGACGCCATGTCGGCCGCCGGCTGCCAGTGGGGCAATTCCTGGGGCCTGGAGATCCCGCTCTACTTCGGGCCGCCCGGGTTCGAGGAAAAGCCGACGCTGAAGCGTTCGAACGCCTTCGACATCGTCGGGGCCGAGTGCCGCGCCGTGCGCGAAGGCGTGGGAATCCTCGATATCGCTCCGTTCTCCCGCTACGAGGTGACTGGGCCGGAGGCCGAGCGCTGGCTCGACTGGCTGATGGCGGCGCGCCTGCCCAAAGCCGGACGCGCGAAGCTCGCCCCAATGTTGTCCGAGACCGGCAGGCTCAAGGGCGACCTCACCGCCATCAACTGGGGCGACGGGACCTTCTGGATCGAAGGCTCCTACTATCTCCGCCAATGGCACATGCGCTGGTTCGCCCAGCACGCCCGCGAGGGCGCGCATCTGCGCGACATTTCCGACGACGTAATCGGCTTCTCGCTGTCCGGGCCGAAGGCGCGCGCGCTGTTGGAGCGGGTGACCCACCAGGACGTCTCCAACGCCGCGCTGCCGTTCATGGGGGCGACCGACCTCGACGTCGGCCTCATTCGGGCGAAGGTCGCGCGCCTGTCGGTCACCGGCGAGCTCGGATACGAGATCAATTGCCGGGCGCTCGAACACGGCGTGCTGCGAGAGATCCTGCTCGCGGCGGGCGCGGACCTCGGCGTCAGGGAATACGGCTATAATGCGCTGCTCGCGCTGAGGCTCGAAAAGAGCTTCGGCATCTGGTCCTCCGAATTCACCCAGGCCTATACGCCCGGGATGACCGGCTTGGATCGATGGATCGCCTGGGACAAAGGCGATTTCGTCGGCCGCAAGCGGGCGCTCGCCGAGCGCGACGGACCGGCGCCTGCACATCGACTCGTCACCCTGGAAATTGACGCCCTCGATGCCGACGCTGCCGGCTACGAGCCCGTGTGGAGCAACGGGAGCAGGGTGGGGTTCGTCACCTCGGGCGGCTACGGGCACACGGTCGGCAAGAGCCTGGCGATGGCGCTGATCGCGCCGGAGGCGGCAGGCGTCGGGAATGAGCTTACGGCTCACATCGTCGGGGTCGAGCGCAAGGCGCGCGTCATCCCCCCGTCGCCCTACGATCCCGCCGGCAAGGGGATGCGCGCATGACGAGCGCCGGACCTCGCGACCATCAGGGGCGGTCGAAGATCCGGCGCTATTCCGCTTTGACCCTTCTGCGCGAGGGCCTCGGCGGCCACAAGGGCTGGACGCAGGCTTGGCGCAAGGCGAAGCCGAAGCCGGCCTACGACTTCGTCGTGGTTGGTGGCGGCGGGCAAGGCCTCGCGACCGCCTATTATCTGGCGAAGAATCATGGCCGCACGCGCGTCGCCGTCATCGAGAAAGGCTGGCTCGGCGGCGGCAACACCGGGCGCAACACCACGGTCGTGCGCTCGAACTATTTCTATCCCGAATCCGTCGCGCTCTACGATCTGGCGCTCAGGCTCTACGAGAGCCTGTCGCGCGAGCTCAACTTCAACGTGATGCTGAGCCAGCGCGGCATTCTCAACGTCTCGCACACTCCCGCTGAGCTCGAAATCGCTGCGCGGCTGGCCAACGCCATGCAGCTTAATGGGGTCGACGCCGAGCTCTGGGGGCCGGATGAGATCCGCAAGCGCCTGCCGCTGATGACCCAGTCGCTCGACGCGCGCTTTCTGCCGAACGGCGGCGTATGGCAGAGAAGAGGCGGCACAGCGCGCCACGACGCCGTCGCCTGGGGTTTTGCGCGCGCGGCTGACGGTCTCGGCGTGGACATCGTCGAGAGCTGCGAGGTCACCGGCTTCGTGATGCAAAACGGCGCCTGCGCCGGCGTCGAGACGACCCAAGGAGAGATCCGCGCCCAGGCGGTCGGGGTCGCCGTCGCGGGCCACTCGTCGCAACTCTTGGCCAAGGCGGGCGTAAGGCTGCCGATCCATTCCTACTCCCTGCAGGCCTTCGTCAGCGAGCCGGTGAAGCCGTGCCTGTACATCGTCGTTCTCCATATCGGCACGGGAGTCTACGCCAGCCAGTCGGACAAGGGTGAGATCGTGTTCGGCGGCGGGCTCGACCGCATTCCCTCCTACGGCCAGCGCGGCAGCCCGCCGATGCAGGAGATCGTCGTCTCGGGCTTGACCGAGATGTTCCCCGCCTTTGGCCAGCTCAAGCTCATGCGGCAGTGGGCCGGAATCGTCGACGTGGTCCCGGATTCTTCGCCGATCATCGGCCCGTCGCCGACGCCGGGGCTCTTTCTCAACTGCGGCTGGGGCACCGGCGGGTTCAAGGCGATTCCGGCCGGGGGCACGCTGCTCGCGCATCTGATGGCGACCGGCTCGCACCATCCGGTCAGCCGGCCTTTTGACCTCGATCGTTTCGCCTCGGGTCGCCTCATCGACGAGGCAGCGGGTTCCGGCATCGCCCATTAGCGTCGTCGCTCTAGCCCTTTGCGCCGGACATGAAGGCGACGAAGGCCGAGCGCGCTTCTTCGGACGCGAGGGCGGCGCCGAACGCCTCGATTTCGCGGTCCATGCGTTCCTTCAGAGCGGCGGGATCGCCGCGCATGAGCCGACGCGCGGCGAGAAGAGCGGAACGGGGCTTGGCGGCGAGCGCGGCCGCCTTCTCCATGGCATGAACGAGGAGAGCGGATTCCGGCAGCACCTCGTTGACCAAGCCGAGCGCAACGGCCGTCTCGGCGTCAAATGGCTCAGCAAGAAGCAGATATTCGGCGGCCCTGGCCCGGCCGAACCGTTCCGGCGCGAGCAGCGACGAGCCCGCCTCGGGAACGAGGCCCAGGTTAACGAACGGCATGTGAAAACGCGCGTCGCGTGTGGCGTAGACCAGGTCGCAATGGAAGCAAAGCGTCGTGCCGATGCCGACCGCCGGGCCCTGGACCGCCGCTATCAGCGGTTTGCCGAAATCGGCGAGCTTGGCGATGAAACGCCAGGCCGGAAAATCGCGATGATCGCGCGACCCTGCGGCTCCGCCCGCGATCGCGAGGAAGTCGCCGATATCGTTGCCGGCGGTGAAGACGCCGCCCTTGCCGCTGAGAACGAGCGCTCCGACGCTCGCGTCCTCATCGGCCCTGTCGAATATCACGATCAGCGCTTGATACATCGCGCCGGTGATCGCGTTCTTCTTCTCCGGCCTGGCGAAGGCTGCGGAGAGGACCGCGCCTTCGCGCGTGATCTCGATCCCGTCGGTCATGCGCTGTCCGCAAGAACGGCTTCATAGGCCTTGTGCGGCTCCGCGCCCGAGGCGATGGCCTGCGCGACGCCCGGGGCGACAGGAAGCAGCTTTTCGGCGAAGAAGCGGGCAAGGCCGACTCGGCCGAGCTCACTGCGATTGCCGCCTTCGGCAAGCTCCTGGGCGGCGAGGCCGGCTTTCGCCAGGCACGCGCCGCCAAGGGTCAATCCGAACAGGCGCAGATATTGCGAGGCGCCCGCCAGGGCCGCTTGCTGGTCGTCCGCCAGCCATCGATGCATGTCTCGCGTCGCCTGATCGAGGGCCTCCGTCGCTTCCAAAAGCCGTGCAGCGGTAGCGCCGAACGCTTCGTCGCCGCGCTCTTCGACGGCTCGCGCGACTGCGCGAATTCGGGCGATTTCGCCGCGAACCGTTTCACCTCCTGCCAGCGGCAGCTTGCGGAGTGCGAGATCGACGCCGTGGATGCCGTTCGCGCCTTCGTAGATCGCGGCGATGCGGGAGTCCCGAATGTGCTGCGCAGCGCCGGTCTCCTCGATGAAGCCCATGCCGCCGTGGACCTGCACCCCAAGAGAAGCCGCTTCGTCGCCGACGTCGGTCGAGAACGCTTTCGCGATCGGCGTCAGCAACGCTGCGCGATTGGCGCCGGCCGCCCGGTCCTCCTGCGTGCGGCCATGAGTCGCGAGGTCGAGCGAGGCTGCAGTCAGATGGCAGATTCCACGCGCCGCATGGACATACGCCTTCATCGTCATCAACATGCGCTGAACGTCGGCGTGTTCGACGATCGGCGCCATGCCGTCGCCGCCATTCGGTCCGCGGCCCTGGCGTCGGTCGCGCGCGAAGGCGAGCGCCTGTTGGTAGGCGCGCTCGCCGATCGCGACCCCTTGCGTCCCGACAGCGAGGCGCGCCGCGTTCATCATCACGAACATCGCGGCAAGCCCCCGGTTCTCTTCACCCACCAGCCATGCCTTCGCGCCTTCGCTTTCTCCATACAGCATCACGCAGGTCGGCGAAGCGTGAATGCCGAGCTTGTGTTCGATGCTCGCGCAGCGAAGGTCGTTGCGGGGGCCGAGCGACCCGTCCGGATTGACCAGAAATTTCGGCGCGACGAACAGCGACAGACCGCGCGTGCCGGCAGGCGCGCCCGGCAGGCGCGCCAGCACGAGATGGACGATGTTCTCGGCCATGTCGTGCTCGCCGTAGGTGATGAAGATCTTCTGGCCGAAAAGGCGGTACGTTCCGTCGTCGGCTCTCTCCGCCCGCGTCTTCACTGCGTTGAGGTCAGATCCGGCCTGCGGCTCGGTCAGATTCATCGTGCCGGTCCACCGTCCGGAGATCATCGGCGCGATATAGGCGCCAAGCAGCTCACGCGACCCGTGCGCCTTGATTGCGCCGATAGCGCCCTCGGTCAGCAGCGGGCAGAGCGCGAAGGCCATCGACGCTCCGTTCCAGATTTCGGTGCAGGCGACATTGACGAGATGGGGCAGTCCCATGCCGCCGAATTCCGTCGGCGCCGAGACGCCACCCCAGCCCGCCTCGGCCCAGCGCCGATAAACGTCGGCGAAGCCGGCCGGCATGGTCACCGCTCCGTTTTCGAAGCGCGCCCCGACAACATCCCCGGTCCGATTGAGCGGCGCAATTTCCTCGGTGGCGAAGCGTCCGGCTTCCTCGACGACGGACGAAATGGTCTCCCAGTCGAAATCGCCGTGCAGGTTCGAGCCGATCATTTCGGGCAGACCGGCGACCGTTTGGAGCGAAAACAGAATGTCGGCGACCGGCGAACGGTAGGTCATGGCGGCCTCCTCCACTGTACCGGCGTCCCGCCGTTGGGCGGCTCTTTCGGTTCATCCGGCAAAGCCGATGCAGATTATGTATAGACGGGTTTTAGCGCAACGCTCGACAGGAAGCGTTCATGGCGGAGAGTCGCCGAACGACGCATTTGGCCCCCGCATCTCCGCAGACGATCGCGGCCGCGGCGGCGTGTCTGCGCGGCGGCGGTCTCGTCGCCACGCCGACCGAGACCGTTTACGGGCTGGCGGCGGACGCGACGTCCGACGCCGCGGTCGCGGCGATCTTCGCGGCAAAGGGAAGGCCGGCCTTCAATCCGCTGATCGCTCACGTCCTCGACATCGAGGCGGCCCGGCGACATGCGATATTCGGTCGGGACGCCGAACGGCTGGCGCAGGCGTTCTGGCCGGGGCCGCTCACTCTCGTCCTGCCTTCCGCCTCGGCATGTCGGGTGAGCCTGTTGGCGCGAGCCGGCCTCGACAGCCTCGCGATTCGCGCTCCCGCTCATCCTGTCGCACGCGGACTGATCGAGGAGGCCGGAGTTCCGCTCGCCGCCCCCTCGGCTAACCGATCGGGTCGGATCAGCCCCACGACGGCCGCCCATGCCCTCGCCGACCTCGACGGCAGGATCGACTGGATTCTCGACGGCGGTCCATCGCGCCACGGGCTCGAATCGACGATCGTCGCCTGCCTCGACGCGCCGACGCTGCTTCGCCCCGGCGCGATCCCGGGCGAAGCGATCGAGGCGGTGCTCGGGCGTCCGCTCGGCTCGCCCGCGGCGTCGGGAAAGAGGTCGTACGCGCCCGGGCAGCTCGAATCGCATTACGCGCCGCGCGCCCGCGTCCGGCTCGACGCTGCTCGAGCGGAACCCGATGAAGCCGCGCTTGATTTCGCTGGCGCGCTCAAGGGAGGACCGGCGCTGGCCCGGCTCGACCTTTCGCCGTCCGGCGATCTCGTCGAGGCGGCGTCGAATCTGTTTGCCCATCTGCGGGCTCTGGATGGGTCCGGAGCGCGAACCATAGCCGCGGCCCCTGTTCCGCACGGCGGGCTGGGCGCGGCGATCAACGACAGGCTTTGTCGGGCGGCGGCGGCGAGAGGCGGGTGAGGGACGTCGGGCAAACCTCGGGCAGACGGCGCGTCCGACATTGGATCGAGACGGAGATCCTGCCTAAGCAGCTCTCCGGCCCTGTGTCGTATCCGCAGCCCAAGGGCCAGGACGTAGAAGCTTGTCAACCTAGCACCGGCAAGTTTATGCAATGAACGTTGTCGAACGCGCTTCGAGAACCAGACGCCTGAGCGGGTCTGATCTGAAGGGGGTCTTAAGACATGAAAAGCATCACACGCCGCGGCCTGATCGTTTCCGGGGCCGCTCTGGCGACGGGAGCCTTTTTGCCGTCCGCTGAAGCGGCGACCGGCTCTGTCGCAATCAGGATCATCAGCGCCGGATTCATCTTTGGCGCCTCCGGCGGGAGCGGGGTCTTGAGCTTCGAGGGGGGTCAGTATCCGCTGAGGATCGGCGGAATCAGCGCCGGCGCGACGATCGGCGCCTCGGGCGCGGATCTGGTGGGAACGGCCTACCACTTGCATAGCCCGGCTGATATCGATGGCATTTATTCGGCGATCGGGGCCGGACTGGCGATCGCCGGCGGCCGCACCGCGGTGCACCTCTCGAACGCGAGAGGCGTGGTGTTGCGCCTTCGGGGCCGACAGGTCGGCTTCATGTTCTCGCTCGATCTCAGCGGCATGAGCATCGCGCTGGCGTAGTTTCACGGATCAGATACGAGGGGCGGCGCGAAGCGCCTCCTCTCTCTCTCTCTCTCTCTCTCGACTTGCGCTCAAACCTGCCCGTAATAGGCCTCGGCGCCGTGCTTGCGCCTGAAATGTTTCGCCAGCAGCTCCGGCTCGATCGGTTCGAGATCCGGAGCAAGCTGCATCGACATCAGCGCCATGTGGGCGATGCATTCGACCGCGACGGCGTTTTCGACCGCCTTGGCGGCTGTCGGTCCCCAGGTGAAAGGGGCGTGCCGATTGACGAGGATGCCGGGAAGGTCGGCGGGATCGAGGCCGCGCATGCGCTCGACGATGACGGCGCCCGTCTCCCATTCATAGGCCGCCGCGATCTCCTGCGGAGTCATCCTGCGGGTGATCGGCACTTCACCGTTGAAATAGTCCGCGTGCGTCGTGCCGAAGATTGGAATCGGACGGCCGGCCTGTGCAAAGGCGGTGGCGTGCGATGAGTGCGTGTGGACCACGCCGCCGATGCCCGAGAAGGCGAGGAACAGCCGTCGGTGAGTTGGCGTGTCGGACGACGGATTGAGCGGCCCATCGACCCTTCGGCCCTCGAGGTCGACGACGACCATGTCGTCGGGCGCGAGCGATGCGTAGTCGACGCCGCTCGGCTTGATCGCGAACGCGCCCTGAGCGCGATCGATCGCGCTGGCGTTGCCGAACGTCAGATTGATCAGGCCATGCCGCGGCAACGCGATGTTGGCTTCATAGGCTTCGCGCTTGAGCTCGGTGAACATCGTGCCTCCGCCTTCGACGCACGTCAGGCGCGCAAGCCTTGCGCAAGATGGTAATAGACGTCGTTGTTGCGCAGATCCTGCTTGAACACAGGAAGGATGGTCTCGTCGCCGATTTTCACGAACTCGATGCCTGCGATTGTCGCGAAATCTTCCAGCATTTCGGCGGTCACGTCATAGCTGAACCCCGTATGATGCGCGCCACCCGCCAGAATCCACGCGGCGCAGGCCGTCTTGAAGTCCGGCTTGCATTCCCAGACGGCGCGCGCCACCGGCAGTTTCGGCAATGCGGGGTGCTCGACTACGGTTACTTCGTTCACCAGCAGGCGGAAACGCGCGCCGAGGTCGATCAGCGTCGCGTTGAGCGCCGGTCCGGGCGGCGCGTCGAATACGAGCCGAACGGGATCCTCCTTCCCGCCGATCGTCAGGCGGTGAATCTCGAGCGACGGCTTGGCCGCCGCGATCGATGGGCAAACCTCCAGCATGTGAGCGCCGAGCACCAGTTCGCCGCCGGACTCCAGATGGTAGGTGTAGTCTTCCATGAAGGACGTGCCCCCGGGCAGCCCTTCCGCCATCACCTTCATCGCGCGCACGAGCGCCGCCGTCTTCCAGTCGCCCTCGGCGCCGAAGCCGTAACCATCCGCCATCAGACGCTGCGGCGCGAGGCCGGGGAGCTGCCTCAGCCCGTGCAGATCCTCGAAGGTCGTGGTGAAGCCCTTGAACCCGCCTTCGCCGAGAAACGAGCGCAATCCGAGTTCGAGCCGCGCGCCGTAAAGAAGCGAGTCATGCCGCTCGCCGCCCCGGCGCAGTTCCGGAACGACCCGGTAGAGCTCTTCATATTCGCCGGCCAGATCCCTCGCCTCGGCGTCTGAAACGGCGGCGACCGCCGATGCGAGTTCGCCCACGCCGTAGCCGTTGGTTGCGAAGCCAAAATTCATCTCCGCTGCGAGCTTGTCGCCCTCGGTGACGGCAACCTGCCGCATATTGTCACCAAAGCGGCAGAACCTCGCGCCCTGCCAGTCGTGCCAGGCGCGGGCGGCTCGCATCCACGCGGCGATCCGATCGCGGACCTCCGGATCGGCCCAATGGCCGACCACGACCTTACGCGGAAGGCGCATCCGCGTATGGATGAATCCCGCCTCGCGGTCGCCGTGCGCCGACTGGTTCAAGTTCATGAAATCCATGTCGATCGAGCTCCACGGCAGATCCCGGTTGAACTGCGTGTGGAGGTGCACGAACGGCTTTTGCAGCGCGTTCAACCCGCGAATCCACATCTTCGAGGGCGAGAACGTGTGCATCCAGAGAATGAGGCCGGCGCAATTGTCGTCGGAATTCGCTTCCATGCAGAGCCGGGCGATCTCGTCCGGCGTCGTCAGAAGCGATTTGAAGACAACTTTGAGAGGCAGTCTCGGCGATTCCGCCAGCGAGCCGGCAATGTCGCGCGCGTCGGCCGAGACTCTTTGCAGCGGCCCAGGCCCATAGAGATGCTGCGAGCCGCAGATGAACCAGACTTCCGGAGAGGCGAGGTTGATCATGATCGTCTCGATGGCTTTGACACTGACAATTCCGGCCGCGAACCGGACGTAAGAAGTTCGTCGGCGGGCGGTTCGCGGATCATTGTCCGCTCGTTCAATCCGGCCCTCATGCGCGTTGCGCTTCCTTGATGTCCATCAGGGTCTTCATCACGTGCGACAGATCGGCCGAGTTGTTCAGGCCACCGAAGCTGTCGTGAAGGTCGCGATAAAGCGCGTAAAGGCGGTCGTAGACCTGCTGGTTTTCGCTCGCCGGCGAATATTTCACCGGCTTCAAAGAGGTCATCGCGGCTTGCGCGGCCGCGAAATCCGGATGAACGCCGGCGAGAACCGCAGCCGCTATGGCGGACCCGAGCGCGCCGCTTTGGCTGGAGCCGGCGACATGCATGATGCGGCCGGTCACGTCAGCGTAAATCTGCATCAACAGCGGATTTTTCTCCGCAATGCCGCCGGAGCAGACAACCTGATCGATCGGCACGCCATACTCTTGAATGCGCTCGATGATCGCGCGTGCGCCGAACGCGGTCCCTTCGATCAGCGCGCGGTAGACGTCCGCGCGCGTCGTGTAGAGGTCCTGACCCATGAGCAGACCGGACAGCCGCTGATCGACGAGGACCGTGCGGTTGCCGTTGTTCCAATCAAGCGCCAGCAGGCCGGCCTGCCCGGGCCGCTGCTTCGCCGCTTCCGCGCTAAGCTCCTCGTGCAGCGCGGCGTCGCCGCCCAAGACGCCCTCGACCCACCACTTGAAGATGTCGCCCACGGCCGACTGGCCGGCCTCGATCCCGAAAAACCCGGGGAGGATCGCGCCTTTGACGATGCCGCAGATCCCTGGAATGTCGGCAACCCGCTTTGCCGTGGAGACAACGGCGACGTCGCAGGTCGAAGTTCCGATCACCTTGACAAGCGTGCCCTCGCGCACGCCGCAGCCGACGGCGCCGTAGTGCACGTCGAATTCGCCGATGGCGATCGGAATGCCTGCGACAAGGCCGAGCTTCGCCGCCCACTCGGGGCAAAGCGCGCCGGCCGGTTCTGTTGCGTCATGGGCCCTTTCATAGAGGCGGTCCCTGAGCTCCGCGAGTCGCACATCGAGGCCGCTCAAGAATTCCTTGTCCGGCAGGCCGCCCCACTCGTCGGAATAGAGCCCCTTATGGCCGGCGGCGCAAACCCCGCGCTTGATGGCCCTCGGGTCGCTTACGCCGGCGAGGACCGATGGGATCCAGTCGGCCAGCTCGACCCATGAGTGGGCCGCTTCGAAAACCGCCCGATCGACGTTCAGGCAACGCCAGACCTTCGACCAGAACCATTCCGAGGAGTAGACGCCGCCGATCTTGGCGACGTACTGCGGTCGAACCTTCTTGGACAGCTCGGTAATCTTGGCGGCTTCCCGCCAGCCCGTGTGATCCTTCCAGAGCCAGCACTGGGCCGAAAGATTGCTCCTCCACTTCTCGCTGAGGGCGAGAGAACGGTTTGTTTCGTCCACCGGAAGCGGGCTCGAGCCCGTCGTGTCGACGCCGATTCCCACGATTTTTCTGGAATCGAAATCGGCTCTGGACGCGGCGGCCGACAGTGCCCTCTTGACGCTTTCCTCGAGGCCGAACAGGTGGTCGCCGGGATCTTGCCGAGCCAAGAGGCCGTTGCTCGGATCGAGCAGGACGCCTTGCGTTCCGGACGGGTAGTCGACAACCCGGCTGCCGTATTCCGCTCCGTCCGAGCAACGCACGACGAGCGCGCGCACCGAGTTGGTGCCGAAATCGAGGCCTAGCGTGAACATGCGCTCCTCAGTCATCCTCCCGGGCCCCCCGCGGTCTTCCATGGTGTTCATCATAGCGGCGACACCGGCAAGAGCGAAGACAATTGTATGAAAATTAAGTTCGCGCTAAAGCTCGCCGCGCCTCATTTTTCCCGAACCCCGCGGAGGCGGCATGGCGGAGCCAGCGACACCCGACTCCGGCGAGCCGCCGGTGATCGAGCTCAGGAACGTCTCCAAGACGTTCGGCGAAGTGCGGTCGCTGGCGGACGTCGATTTCCGGGTGAACCGGCGGGAGATCGTCGGGCTCCTGGGCGACAACGGCGCCGGCAAGTCGACGCTCATCAAGGTCGTGATGGGCTTCTACAAGCCCGACCCCGGCGGCGAGATCGTCTTCCACGGGAAGCGGGTGGACGACTGGTCGGTCGCGCGGGCTCGAGGACTCGGCATCGAGACCGTCTATCAGGAGCGGGCGCTCTGCGAGAAGCAGCCGATCTGGCGCAACATGTTCATGGGACGCGAGTTGCGCACCCGCTTCGGCCTCCTCGACGTCGAGCGCATGCGCGCCGAATGCCTGCGGCTGATGAGTCAGCACATGGGCTTCACCTCGACCGCCGTCCATCCCAACAACGTGGTCGCGACCATGTCCGGGGGCGAGAAGCAGGGCGTGGCGATCACCCGCGCGCTCTTTTTCGAGGCGGAGCTCGTCATCCTCGACGAGCCGACGATGGGCCTGTCGCTCAGCGAAACCAAGAAGACCCTCGACTTCGTCCGCTCGATCAAGGCCGCCGGCAAGTCGGCGATCTTCATCGACCACAACATCTTCAACATCTATCCCGTCGTCGACCGCCTCTACGTGCTCGACCGCGGCAAGATCGCGGGCGTCTACAACCGCGCCGACATCACCATGGACGCGCTGATCGAGCGGCTCTATCACGTCGCGCGCACCGGTAGGATGGAGAAGCGGCCATGACGGGAGAGACGCTGCCGGCCGACAACCGCGGCGCGCCGCCTTCCCTCCTCATGCGCTACGGCAGCCAGCTCGGCATCATCGGGGTCGGCGTGGCGATGTGGCTCGGCTTCGTCATCGCGGCGCCGAAAGTGTTCACCGACATCGACATCTATCGCGCCTTCGCCGAGACGACGCCGCAGTTCGGCGTCGTCGCGCTGTCGCTGACCTTCGTCGTCATCTCCGGCGAGATCGATCTTTCGTTCCCCTCCGTGATGGCGCTCGGCACGGCGGCGTTCTGCCTCGTGACGGCGCACGGCGGCGCGCCCTGGCCGCTCGGCGTCGTCGCGGCGCTCGCGACCGGCGCCGCCTGCGGCCTCGTCAACGGCCTCCTGGTCGCCTCCCTCAACATCCCCTCGCTCGTCATCACCATCGGCACGGGGTTCCTCTTCCGCGGTCTCGAGCTCGTGCTGATGGGCGGCACCGGCGTGCCGCTGACCGCCGACCAATACCCGCAGATGCACGCGATCCTGCGCGAATCCTACCTCGGCGTGCCGGTCCAGACGCTCTGGATGGTCGCCATCCTGATCGCCGAGTGGTTCCTCCTCAACCGCACCCGGTTCGGGGCGCATGTGTTTCTGACCGGCGACAACCCGATCAGCGCGCGGCTCATGGGCGTCAACGTCGCGCGGGTAAAGATCAAGGCCTTCGTGCTGGTCGGGGTCACGGCCGTCTTCTGCGGACTCATGAGCTCGATCTACGGCTACTATTTCTGGCCGAGCACGGGCGAGGGGTCGCTCCTCAACACGATCGCCTCGGTCTTCCTCGGCGGCACCTCGGTGTTCGGCGGCACGGGCTCAGTCGTCGGCGCCTTCGTCGCCTCCTTCATCATCGGGGCGATCAACGCCGGCATCGTGTCGGCCGGCATCAACGCCTTCTACACCCAATTGGCCTTCGGCCTGGTGATCGTCATCTCGGTCGTGCTGCAGACCCTGATCGACCGCCGCATCCGCCGCCTGTCGCTGACGGGGCGGTGAGCGGCGGAGAATCTGCAGCCGCGAAAGCGATTCCAATACGTTAGGCGCCAAAATCTGGAACTTTGCGGGCTTGCGCGGCGCGCATTGGACACGGAGGTGAATATTTTCAATAGCTTGTGGCGCCGCCCCCTGTCCGCTGGACGCCGAATTGAGGAGAAAGCGCAGCTCGTTCGTCCCGCTACGCCCTGCGGGCGCGAGCTGGATCTTGTGGGTCCGAGCGGTCGGAGCCCATATCATTCCCAGCCGTGATTCGAGGCTTTTCAAGGGTTTGCGGCGCCATTTCCG
>DASRSL010000248.1:0-16273 GCA_035656495.1 Roseiarcus sp. | reverse complement strand
GTTTCTTTCGCGTGAACGGGAGCTTTCTATCTCAGGGCGCGTTTCTGACGCACACCTTTCGGGAGGGAACGGCGATGCGCCGAATCAGAGTCTGCTCCGCTTGCGGAAAGCCAACGACCATCGCGAGCGCGTCGTGTCTTTGGTGCGGTCAAAAGAAGAGATTTTTTTCCGGGCGCATCCTCGCCGGAGTGAAGACGCGCCTATCGTTTCTGGCGGCCTTACTGTTCGCGCGTTGGTCGCCGCAGCTCATAACCGCGAAACCCGACCACGAGCAGCCGCAGAAACAGCTGGAATAAACGAGCGCCAAGCTATGTATTGACGAGCGAATACCATTTGAGGGCGGTTGAGCGTGCGACCAAGGACAAAATCAAATTCTGTCGATACTCCGACACCGCACGACCCCACGCTTGATCCGAAGGTTCTGGACACGATCGGGCGGGCGCTGAAAGCGCGCTACGAAGATTGCGTCCGCGCTCCGCTGCCGGAGAAGATTCTCGACTTGCTGGCTCGACTCAAGAGGGAGGAGCAGGCAGAAGAAGGGCAGGAAAAGCCTCATGTCTCCGCTAGCTTCAAGGACGGGCTGCTCGCCGAGACGTTGAACCTGCGCGTGTTCGCCATCTCGCTCTCCGGCTCCGTCTCCATGGCGGATGACCTCGTCCAGGAGACCCTACTGAGGGCGTGGAGCAAATCGGACAAGTTTCAGCCCGGGACCAACCTGCACGCTTGGCTGTTCACCATCCTGCGTAACATCTACTATTCCAACTATCGCAAGCGCGCCCATGAGCTTCAGGACAGCGACGGCGTTTACGCCCGGCGGCTCCTCGTGTTGGGCGACCAGGAGAGTCATCTCGATCTCGAGGATTTTCGCAAGGCTCTCGCCGGCCTCCCCGCGGAACAGCGCGAAGTTCTGATCTTGGTCGGCGCAAACGGCCTGTCGTATCAGCAGGCGGCCATGATCTGCGATGTCGAGATCGGCACAATCAAAAGCCGCCTCAGCCGCGCCCGCTCGAAGCTTGTCGAGATTCTGGCGCTCGACGAGATCGCCGAGCTGCGGGCCCAACGTAAGAAGGCCGAGCAAAAGGGATAGCAACGGCCGAGTCCATGTCTCCCGCAGCGCCGCACGAATGCGCTCGATGACGATCGGCAGTCCGCCGATAATGAGGCTCGTCGGGAAATCGAAGAATGCGAAATCCCGCGCGTCGTTTTTCAATGCGGTTTGCCGCCGCGGCGGCGCTCGGCGCCACGGGAACCCCTCCGCAGGCCGCGCCGGTAGGTGACCGTTCCGCCCAACGGCGCCGCCGTTGAGGCTGCTACGCGAGTGCAGAGTTATGCTTCTGCCCTCGCTAGGCGCCAGCCGGCCGGGTCGCTCGGCAACGCCCATCGGCGCTATTTAAGGCTTCCTCAACGCGCATGAGCCGCGTGACCGGCCATCTCTTGAAAAGCGCGCTTTTCCTCGGTCGTGATGGACGAGGGCGGCTGATGGCGGCGCGCACGCTCGAGGCCTCGGTTTCACGCTTGCGGCGATGGTCGGCGCGCCTACACGCCGAGCACTTTGGCGAGCTCGGCGCGCATCACCGCCGGATCGGCGTCGACCCCGGTCCAGTACTTGATCCCGATCACGCCCTGGTTGACCAGCATGCCGAGGCCGTCCAGCGTCGGGCAGCCGCGCTCCGCGGCGCCGCGGAGGAAGAGGGTGCGCGGCGGGTTGGGGATCAGGTCGGCCGCGACCATCGAGGGGGCGAGCGAATCGACGTCGAGGTCGAGCCGCCCGTCGATGTCGGGATAGAGGCCGATCGAGGTCGCGTTGATGACGATGCCGGCCTCGCTTGGCACGCGGAACGCTCGCGGCCAGGGAAGGAATTCGGCCTTGGTCTCGGTGCTGCCGTTCAGAAGCTCGACCAGCGGCTCCGCCCGTTCGCGGCCGCGGTTCACGATGAGGATTCGGCTCGCGCCGGCGAGCGCCACCTCGACCGCGACGGCGCGCGCCGCGCCGCCTGCGCCGAACATCACGACGCTCGCGCCGGCCGGATCGGCGACCGTGCGCAGCGCGGCGACGAATCCGCGACCGTCGGTGTTCTCGCCGACGAGCTTGTCGCCGCGCCGCACGACCGTGTTGACCGCGCCGATCAGCGCGGCCGATTCGCCGAGCCCGTCCAGATGTTCGATCACCTTGACCTTGTGCGGCAGCGAGCAGTTGAACCCGATCCAACCCATGGCGCGCGCTCCGCGGACCGCGTCGCCGAGCAGCTCCGGCGGCACCTCGCAATTGATGTAGCGCGCGGCGACATCATGATGACGATAGGCCGCTTCGACCATTGCGACCGTCGGATTCTCGGCTGCCGGCATGGCGAAGCAGCCAGTCAGCATCGGCAGGAAACTGACGGTCAAATGACCCTCCCAATCGGCCGGTCGGCCGCACATGCGACACTCTACACGGCGGAGAGCGGGGTCGCGACCTGCTCGAGCGGTTTCCGCTCCGCCGGCACGGCGAAGCGGATGGCGACGAAGGATGCGACAAGCATCAGCGCGCCGGCGAAGACATAACCGCCGAAGACGCTCTGCCTCGACCCGCTCTCGACGAGGCGGCCGAAGACATAGGGCGCCGCGACGCCGCCGAGGCCTGTCCCGAGCGCGTAGAAGACGGCGATCGTCATCGCCCGGATCTCGAGGGGGAAGGTTTCGCTGACCGTGAGATAGGCGGCGCTGGCGGCCGGCGAGGCGACGAAGAAGACGATCATCCAGCCGACGGTCTGCGCGGCCGCCGACAGAATGCCGCGCTCGAACAGCGCCCCGACCACAATCAAGAGGACGCCGGAGAGCGCGTAAGTCAGCGAGATCATCACCCGGCGTCCGAGCGTGTCGAACAGCTTTCCGAGCGCGACCGGTCCGAGGAAATTGCCGGCGGCGAACGGCAGGATGTACCAGCCGACGTCGCCTGCGCTGACCCCGTAGAAGCGGGTCAGCACGAGCGCGTAGGTGAAGAAGATCGCGTTGTAGAAGAAGGCCTGCGCGGCCATCAGTGTGAAGCCGACGAAGGTCCGCAGCCGGAAGCGGTTGAGGAGCGCGTCGAACACCTCCCCGAGCGCCGTGTGCGTCCGCGAACGCAGCCGGATCGCCGCGCTCTCGGGGACCGGAGAGAGCTGGGCGCCGGCGTCGCGGAACCGCTGCTCGATGCCGGCGACGACCGCCTCGCCCTCGGCCTCCCGCCCGTGGATGGCGAGCCACCGCGGACTTTCCGGAATCCACATGCGCATGGCGAAGACGACGATCCCGACGACTGCCCCGGTGAGGAAGGCGAGCCGCCAGCCGACTTCGGGGCTGAACAGGGCCGAATTCAGGAGCACCACCGCGACCAGCGCGCCGAGCGCCGCTCCGACCCAGAAGCTGCCGTTGATCATGAGGTCCAGCTGGCCCCGGTAACGGGCCGGGATCAGCTCCTGGATCGTCGAGTTGATGGCGGCGTATTCGCCGCCGATGCCGGCGCCGGTGAGGAAGCGGAACAGGAAGAACGAGAAGCCGTCCCACGCCGCCCCCGTCGCCGCAGTCGCCACCAGATAGACGACGATCGTGGTGAAGAACAGCTTTTTTCGCCCGAGCCGGTCGGTCAGCCAGCCGAAGAACAGCGCGCCGGCGACCGCGCCGATCAGATAGGCGCTGCCGGCGAAGCCGACCTCGGCGTCGGAGAAATGGAGCGCGGGCGTGAGCTTCAAGGCGCCGGCGACCGAGCCCGCCAGCGTGACTTCGAGCCCGTCGAGGATCCAGGTGATGCCGAGCGCAACCACGACGAGGACGTGAAACCGGCCCCAGGGCAGTCGCTCGAGGCGGGCGGGGATCAGCGTCGTCACGATGCCCGCGCCGGATTGGCCGCCGCCCCCCGGCGCGGGATTGTCGATCGAAACCGGACGCGACATTGGCGGGCTTACGGTCTTGGCCGAGCGACGACCGAGGCTTCGGCGCCGAAATCGCGAGCCGTCCGCCAGATTTGCGCCATGTCGCGTCTCCTCTCGTCCCGCTCGCCGAGCATATTTGGCTCAGAATTGAGGTGGAATTACAGTCGTATCCAGCTCTAGACGCGGGAACATGGACGCGCGTTCCGGCGTTGACGCGCGACCGCCGAGAGACCGGGTCGCCATGCGGCGGGCTTTTGCCGTGGGCGCGTGTCCCTGGAGGCCTTTTTCCGACAATCGCGGTCGTTCGGTTGTGTTGAAGCTATCGGAGAACATGACATGAAACACGCAATAACGGCGCTGCTTTCCGCCGCGTCAATCGGCGCCTTTGCCTGGGCCACCCCGGCTGCGGCGCAAGCCATCTACGGAACGCCGTGGCCCTATGGCGTCGAGTCGACTTACTCCGGTCCCTACCCCACTGTGCCTTCGCATACGGGGACACCGGCTTACAGCTATAGCGTTCATAATCAGGGGCCTTACCCAGGGGCTACCGGATCATGCGAGGTCATCGCGGGGAACCGTGTTTGTAATGCTGCTCCTGCCTACGGATATGGCTACGGCTACGGCGCTTATGGCCCTGGGCCCGGCGGGCTCGTTGGCGCCGCGGTGGCGGCTCCCGTCGCAGCGGCAGGCGCCCTGGCCGCAGCGCCGTTCGAAGCTGCCGGCGCGACGGCCGGCGCTCTGACAGGCGCCCCCTACGCGCCCGGGCCCTACGCTCCGTACGCCGGGCCGTATGCTGCTGCTCCGGTGGGAGCGTATCCGGTTGCTCCGGTGGGGCCATATCCGGCCCGCCGTCCGATGAAGGGCAAGTCGGTTGTCCCTACCCAGACGGCCTATAGCCTCCCGCCGAGCGAGGAGACGGCGCAACCGGGGGTCGTCGGCAGTTGCTCAGTGATCGCCGGAAACCGCGTCTGCACCGCGGCGCCAGCCATACCATAGGCCTTCCACAAGCGCGCTACG
The DNA here is from genome assembly GCA_035656495.1 of Roseiarcus sp. Classification (GTDB taxonomy): domain Bacteria; phylum Pseudomonadota; class Alphaproteobacteria; order Rhizobiales; family Beijerinckiaceae; genus Roseiarcus. Next base: position 11,366 of record DASRSL010000248.1, on the reverse strand, counting down.
CGAAGGAGTTCGAGGGGGTCGACGGCCTGGGCTGTCGACCCCCTTTTTTGCGCCGGTTCGGTTCGAGCATCCAGGTTGCGCAAGGTAACGAAAAGCCTTGAGGCTCGTTGGATTCCGAACGGCGTTCCAATGGGCGAGGTTTACGCCGGCGTTCCGGCGTACGCGTATTATCCGCTGGCGTATGCGTATTACCCGCCGGCGTATGCGTATTACCCACCGGCGTACGCGTATGTCGCGCCGCCGGTTGTGGCGCCGGTGATTGTCCCGGTTACGCCCTGATCGCTTCGGTAACCGTGTTGTGCAGATCGGCGGCGTGCGCTCGCAGGCGTCGACCATTCTTGAACGAACGCCACGATAAAAGGCTCGGGTGCGGAAGCCCCCCTCGCATCAGAGTGACAAGGAACGAAAAGTCTCGAAACGTGTTGGTTTCCCGGACCGGAGTCGCGCCGGCCGGTTGCGGGAGACGTGTCCATCGGCGTCATGCTCGCGCCTTGGCGCAGCCCCAGAGGAGGGCGTCATGAGATTAGCGGTGTTGAGCGCGGTGCTATCGACCGCGGTGCTTACGGCGTCTAGCGCCAATGCGCAAAGCGCCGGCGTTTTCGAAAAGTGGCTTAGCCGTGACGCGCCGGAGTGCGTGCCGGTGTCCGAGTTCAAGACGGTGTCGACGGTGACCGAGCTCACACCGGCGCAGTTTCAGTTCGTGAGGGCGCTGTACATCGCTCTGCCGCCGGTTTCTCGCAAGTTGCCGCCCGGCGACCACGCCGTCATGGCGACTTCAGGAGACGCCGTGATGCTGGCGCTTGTCGACGGCGTCGAGGCCTGCGCGCGCTTTCTGGCCCCGGACTTCATTCAGACGATGCTGATCCAGGTCGGCCAGGGGCAGAACGAACATCTCGGCACGCCGGCGAGCTGGCATCCGCCGCTCGACTGATATGCCGACTTTGGCGCATTCGGCGCCGCCGATCGACCTCGCGTCCAGAGAAGGGCGAGCGGCGCCGCAATGCCTCTTGCGCTGAGGGGGGCTTGGCAAAAGTCGTTTGATTCCGCGTCGCGCTGGTCTCATGAATGCCCGGCAGGGAGCGCGATGATCCCCGGCTTGCTCTTGGACCTTCCACGTCCGCCATGGCTGTGTGCACCCCGCGCCTTGACTGCTGCGGCGTGGCTGGCCTGCTGGGCGGCCTCCGCCGCCGCGGACGAGCTATGCGGGGATCGGACGGCCGGCGCCTCGGCCCGCTCAGCCGCCGCGCTCGAGCGGATGACGCAGTCCGAGAAACTGTCGCTCGTGCACGGCGTGCTCGGCGCGCCATGGGGCCGCCGGCCGAAACCGGAAGGCGCGATCGGCTCGGCGGGCTATGTCCCCGGAATCCCGCGGCTCGGCATTCCCGCCCTGCAGGAGACTGACGCCGAGCTCGGCGTCGCCAATCCGGGCAGCATTCGGCGCGGCGACACCGCGACGTCCATGCCATCCGATCTCGCGCTGGCGTCCACGTGGGACCTGCCGCTCGCGCGGCGGCAAGGCGAAGCGGTCGGCGCCGAGGCGACGGCCAAGGGCTTCAATGTCCTGCTCGGAGGGGCGACCAACCTGATCCGGGACCCGCGCGGCGGGCGCAGCTTCGAATATTTCTCCGAGGACCCCTTGGTCGCCGGCCGGATGGCAGGCGCGGCGATCGCTGGGGTGCAGAGCCGCCACATCATTTCGACGATCAAGCATTTCGCCCTGAACGACCAGGAGACGGACCGTGTCGTGCTCGACGTGCGGATCGACAAGGCGGCGGCGCGCGAGTCCGACCTCCTGGCTTTCGAGTTCGGGATGGAAGGAGGCCGTCCGGGCGCCGTGATGTGCGCCTACAACCAGGTGAACGGATCCTACTCCTGCGAAAACGACTGGCTTCTGAGCCAGGTCCTGAAAGGCGACTGGCGCTATCCGGGGTTCGTCATGTCCGACTGGGGCGCCGTTCACTCGACGGTCCGCTCCGCTCTCGCCGGGCTCGATCAGGAATCGGGCGAACAACTCGATACGCAAAATTTCTTTGCCCGTCTCGGCGTCGCCGTTCGACGCGGCGAAGTCCCTCAGGCGCGACTCGACGACATGGCGCGTCGGATTCTGACTTCGATCTTCGCCTGCGGCCTCGCAGATGCGGTTGCGTCGGATCCCGCCGACCTTCGCCAAAGCGACGAGGTCGCGCTTTCGATCGAGCGGGAAGGGGCGGTCCTGCTGCGCAACGAGGGCATCCTGCCGCTGGCGGCGGACACCCGGCGCATCCTGGTGGTCGGCGCGCACGCCGGCCGCGGCGTCCCCTCGGGAGGAGGCTCTTCGCAAGTCGTTCCTCGTGGCGGGGTCGCGCTCAAGGAGCCCGAAGGACAGGACCGGGCCATGGTTTTCGACCCCTCTTCGCCCCTCGAGGCGATTCGACGGCAATTCCCCGGTGCCCACGTCGAGTATGCTGACGCCACAAGGCCCGCCGAGGCGGTCAAAGCCGCCGCCGCGGCCGACGCGGTCGTCGTTTTTGCCGACCAGTATCTGACGGAAACCGCAGACGCGCCCAACTTGAGGCTTCCCGACGGGCAGGACCAGCTTATCGAAAGCGTCGCGCGCGCCAATCGACGCACCGTGGTCGTGCTCGAGACCGGGGGCCCTGTCCTCATGCCCTGGCTCGATCTGACGGCGGCCGTCATCGAGGCTTGGTATCCCGGCCAGAAGGGCGGCGATGCGGTCGCCGAAATTCTTTCGGGCGCCGTCAATCCTTCGGGCCGGCTGCCGGTCACGTTCCCGGCCGGCGAACTCCAGCTCGCCCACCCGAAGATTCAAGGGAATCCGTACGGCGCTCCTGTCGGTCCGGTCGGACGGGGCGGCCGCTACGGCAGAATCTTCACCGCGGATTATCCGGAAGGCGCCGCCGTCGGCTACAAATGGTTCTTCGCACGCGGCGAACGACCGCTTTTCCCGTTCGGCTACGGCCAGTCCTACACGAAGTTCGGCCTCCGCGACCTCAAGGTGAGCGTGGACGGCGACAAGGTGGCAGCGAGCGTCAGCGTCCGCAACATGGGTTCGAGGGCGGGAGCAGCGATCGCGCAACTCTATCTGTCGGGAACGCGGAGCGGCCGGATTCCGCTTCGGCTTGCCGGCTGGAGCCGGATCGACCTTGCGCCCGGGGAGGAGCGCGCGGCGACGATCGCGGTCGATCCGCGCCTCTTTGCGACATTCGACGAGGCCGCGAAGAGGTGGCGGATCGAAAGAGGCGGTTACCGACTGACCGCCGGCTTTGACGCCGAACATCGCGATCTGGCGGCGAGCTTCTCCCTCGACTCGGCTGAGCTGCCGCCATGATCGGCTACCAAGCCGCGAATGCGCGGCTCACGCGCCTCAGGAACGCCGCGCGACGGGGCGTGGCGGAAGCGTCCATGCCGTAAAGGGCGAGATATTCGAAGCGGCCTTTCGGGTCGATCAGCGCGCCGATGTTGTCCCGCACGAAGCGCCTCGGCGGATCGTGCTTCTTGGCCACGGCGGCGCGCCCTTCGCCATAGGCGCAGACGGCCGCCATTCGCTTGACGTTCCGCAGATTGGGGTGAAACAGGCCCTGCTCGTCGATGATCGTCGCGACGCCGGGCAGAAAGACCCGCTGGAAATAGCCCTGCAGGATCGCCGGCAGACCGTCGAACCACACCGGAAAGACCAGGACCAGCGCCTCGGCGGCCCGCAGGCGCTCGACATAAGTCTCGACTCCCCGGGCGTTGAGTTTGACGTCGACGTAGGACTTCATCTGATCCGGCGACAGAATCGGATCGAATTTTTCGGCGTAGAGATCGAGATCGTCGACCGCATGCCCGCCCTCTCGCAGCGCCTCGACGACACGGTGGTGGGCGGCGGACACGAAACTCGCCTCGAGCGGATGGACGTAGATGACAAGAATGCGCAAACGTCACGCTCCCGCCGTCGCGTCTCGCCACCTCGTTCGCAGGGGCGGACGCTCGGAGGCGACGAGAAACTCGATGTGCGGCGGCCTGGTCAGCATCTCGCTGATCTCGTCTTCGAGCATGCGATCCTCGTTTGTGACGCGTTCGCGCAAATGCATGAGCTCGAGCCAGGATTCGATCAGGTAACCCTCCTCGAAGCGCCCGAATTCCGCCATGTCCTCGAAGATGCCCCAGGCGAAGGCGCCATCCCGCTTCCGCTCCTGGCCGAGTTCGTCGATGGCGCGGAGGAAGCGTTCCCGATCCTTGGGGTCGATCCAGTACTCGATCTTGACCAGGACCGGGCCACGGTCATCCGCAATGTCCAGGGCCGCCTGCGGGCGCCTCCAGTGGAGCGAGGGCGACAGGTCGACAGCTTCGCCTCGCCGCAGTTTCCACGGCCAGGAGAGCGGAATGGCGACAAGTATGCCGGCAGCGGACAAAAGCAAGGCTTCGCGGAGTCCGATCCCTTCAGCGATCTCACCCCACGCCGCGCTGCTCACGGTCACCGCGCCGAAGATCACCGTCAGAAAGACGGCGAGCCCGCGTCCGCGCACCCAGTCGGGCAAAACGTTCTGCGCAGACATGTAGAGGCTTGTCAGAATGACGACCCAGGCGACCCCGGCGCAAAAGCAGGCTGCGAGCACGACGGCGAATTCGTGGCTCCATCCAAACAGGCCGAGAGCCGCCGCAGTGCCGACGGTTCCAAGGACGACCATCCAGTCGAGGTCGATCCTGTCGTACAGGAATCGCTGTGCGAACGAGCCGACGATTGCCCCCACGCTGATTGCGCTCAATAAGACGCCGTAAAATTGAGCCCCTTCGCCAGTTTCGCGCGCAATCAGCGGAAGCAGGCCCCAGTAGGCGGCTGCGAAGGGGTAGATCGCCAGAGCGCGCGCCAGCGTCGCTCGCAACAGGCGGTTGTTCGCAGCGTGCCTGAGGCCGACCCTGACCGCACTGTTGAGGCGCTCCGCCGGCAGGGACGCTGTCCTCTTTCCCGGAGCCTTCAGCCAAAAGAGAGCTGCGATCACCCCGAGATTGGCGGCGACGAACGCCCAGAAGGGAGTCGACATCCCAAGGTTGACGATCGCGAAGCCGCCGAGGGCAGGGCCGACGGTGCGGCTCAGGTTGTAGGCGACCCCGTTAGCGGCGATCGCTTCGGGCAGGTCGGATTTCGGGACCAGGGTCGGCAGGATGGACAACCAGGCCGGCAGGTTCAGCGCCCAGGCGGCGCTGAGCAGGAAAGTCGCCAGGAGCAACAAGAGCGGAGAGGCGAGGTCGAGCGAAACGACCACGGCGAACGCCGCGATGCACGCCGCAATCGCGCACGACACCGCGAGGATGAGCCGCCGCGGATCGATAATGTCCGCGATCGCTCCGGCGGGAAGCGTGAACAGGAACATCGGCAGGTTAACCGCGGCGTGCACCAGCGAAACGTCGAACGGATTGGGGTCGAGCGTGGTCATCAGCCAACCCGACGCGGTGTCGACCATCGCGATGCCGACGAGGGCGATCGCGCTTGCCGTCCACACGACTGCGAAAGCCGGGTGGGCGAAGGCGCCGAGCCAGGATCTTCGATCCGGCGCCAAGGCTTGCGGGGGAGGTTTCTCCATGCCCTTTTGCCGCCTTTGTCGTCGTTGCGTCAGCGCGACGCCAGGACGCAGCGGCGCATGCGCGAGAGAAGATCCCGGGTGTCGCCGAACGCCCATTCGTGCAGTCGGCCGTGGCAGAAGGCGCCCGCAACGACCAGGTCGGTTCGCAAGTCCTCGGCGATCGCCGTCAGGCGAGCGCACTCGGAGCCGCGAGAGACCTCGACTGAACAATTCGCCTCAACGCCATCTCGCGCCAGCCAATCGCCGAGGTCCCCGAGACGCCGCCGGGAATCCTCGAGCGCCGAGGCCTCGACGATTTCAACCACGTCGACGCGCTTCATCGCCTTCAAGAGCGGCAATGCGTCGGCCACCGCCCGGCGCGTCTCCCGCGTTTCCTTCCAGGAGACGAGCGCCTGATCGAACCCGAGGCCAGTCGCTTCGGGGGGCGCCGCGAGCACTGGCCGGCCGACGGATTTGAGGAGGTCGCCGATCTCGGCCTGGCCGGACGGCGAGAAAAATCTGTCGTGGCCATCGATGGTCGCGATGACGAGGTCTGCAATGCGCGCTTCTTTGGCGATGTGCTCGTAACTCGGCCCGAAGGTCATCTGCGTGCGCCACTCGAGCTTGGCGACGCTCGCCAAAGCCTCGCGGAATTCGTCCTCGGCGACCGCGGCATGCTCGGCGAATTTGCGCAGATGGTGCTGATGAGGCTCGCAGGGCCCGGCCCCTCTGATGGCGGCCGCGTTCGAGAAGAGCTGCTTGGCGGCGATTCCGACGACCGTCGAGCCGAAGCGCGCGGCCACGTCCCGGGCGACCGCCAGCAGGCCCGCGTTCGAGCGGTCCGCCCGCATGCAAACCATCAGTGTCGCGAAAGACAAGCATTCCTCCACGAAAGCGAAATCATGAGGTGCGGCTACCGCGGCCCTTTCCCCTGCAACGCCCGAAAAGCGGAAAGGATTCCGTCTCGAAGGTTCGCGTCCTCAACATAAATATCGGTTCTGGCGCTCAGCGAAGGTTTTCCGTCCCAGACAGCATGGATGCAAGCTGCGCCGACGCACTGGAACAAGACGCCTTCCGCTTTACCGCCATTTTCGGAGAGGTCCTCGGCCCTTTCGGGGGAGATCGTGACGTCGTCGATCGGGAACCTGGCTTGGTGCGTTCCCCGAGAAACGAGAGCGCCGGCGCGATAGTCCTCGAATGATTCGTCGATCGATACGACGACGCCTCCTCCCTCGGCTCGCGGGAACGTGATCGACTTGATCAGCCAGCGCCGGTCGTAGTCTGCGCCGGGCGTGTGGTACTTGGGATTGGCGGCGGTCGCTGCGGGAAGAGCATGCGACAGGAACGCTTCCGCATCGGCCCGGGACACGAAAGTCGGAGCAGAGCTATTGGCCATATGCACCTCCATGGACGTGTCGGCCGTCGAAGGCGTCGAAAACCCTGCGGCTAAACTCGCCGAGAGCGTCATGGCGATCGTCGCCTTCACGAGCATGCGTCGCGGCTCCCCAAAACCCGGGCCTTCGAGACAGCGCCCGGCGCAACGCGCCCGGACAAACCGGTCGCCTACTGCTTATAGATAGCGATGTGCCTGCGCCGTCGCCACCCGGGGCGGGGCTCAGGGGCGGCTTCGCGCCCAGGAGGGGAGGTCGCCTTGAATCTCATGGCCTCCTCCGCCATCTACGGTTTCGAGCGTCGCCCGCCCGGCGGCCCGGCGGAACCTACTTGTCCAGCGAGTCCATCGTAAGGTCGGACCCGTCCGTCAGCGCGATATCGCGCTGGGGCGTCTTCGGAAACCTGGCCTTTACCGTCGTCCTGGTTGCGAGTTCGCTGTCGAATGTCGGCATTGCGATGTTCGACACCGCGACCAGCTGGCTGATGACGAGCCTCAACCCCGACCCCATGATGGTGTCGGCGGTTCAGATCGCGACCTCCTTGCCGATGTTCCTGCTCACCGTGCCCGCTGGCGCATTGGCGGACATCGTCGATGCGCGGCGCCTGCTTCTCGGCGCGCAAATTGCGGTCAGCGCCATCGCCGTCGCATTCGCGACAATCGTATCCCTGCGCCTGGCGACCCCCGCCGGCCTTCTCGCGACGACTTTTGGCCTGGGTGCGGCCAGCGCGCTCGCCTCGCCGGTATGGTTGCTCGTCACGCCGATGCTGGTGGCGAAGGACGACCTCGACAGCGCCATCGCAGTCAACAACACCAGCTTCAACCTCAGCCGCGCGATCGGTCCGGCGCTCGGAGGATTTACGATCGCCGCAATCAGCATCGATTTTCCGTTCTGGTGCTATTGCCTCGCCAATCTCGCGCTAACTGCTGCGGTGCTGTGGTGGCGGGCGCCGCGCCGGATCCAGGAGACGCTGCCGGCCGAACGCTTCGCGAGCGCCGTGCGAACCGGGCTCCGCTACGTTCGCCACAACCGCGCAATCGATGCGACGCTGATCCGCGCCGTCGCCTTCTTCCTGTTCGCAAGCGCATATTGGGCTCTTCTCCCGCTGGTCGCGCGTATGCAGATGCGGAATGGGCCTGCGATCTATGGCGTGCTTCTCGGCATGATCGGCTTGGGGTCGATCATCGGATCCTTCTGCCTCAATTGGCTGAAGGAGCGTCTTGGCCCCGATCGCTTGGCAATTCTGGCGAGCGCCGGCACGGTCGCCGCGCTCGCGATGTACGGAGCGGCGAGGGAGCCGGTCCTGGCGATGGCGGCGAGCGTCACCGCCGGGGCGAGTTGGATCGTCATGATGACGACGCTGTTCGTTTCGGCGCAGGTCGCGCTTCCGGAGTGGGTTCGGGGGCGCGGGCTCGCAATCTTTTTGACGACCTATTTCGGAGCGATGACGCTCGGCAGCGCCATCTGGGGCAAGATCGCGAGTGTCGAAGGGTTGTCGACGACCCTCTACGCCGCCGCCGGCGGCGCGTTCCTCGGCATGATCGTCACTTGGCGCTGGAAGCTGCAGACCGCAGCGGCGCTCGACCTCTCTCCATCCTTGCACTGGCGTGCGCCGGTCTTCGCCCAGCGGGTCGACGACGATCAGGGGCCCATACTGGTCACCGTCGAATACAGGGTCGACCCGGAAGACAGGGCGCCGTTCCTTGCCGCGATGCGGGAAATCGGCCGGGAGCGGAAGCGCGACGGCGCCTACGCCTGGAACGTCTTCGAGGACGCGGCGGACATCGGCAGGGTTGTCGAAGCCTTCCTGATCCAGTCGTTCCTCGAACTGAAACACTTGCGCGCGCGGGTGACGAACGCCGACCGAATGATCGAGGAGGCGGCGCACCACTATTTGAAGGAGCGGCCGAAGGTCATATTCTCGGTTGCGCCAAAGCGCAGCCGCCAGCGGCGGCGCAAGCTCCCCCTGCCCGCCGGCGCGCCGGCGGCGGAGTAAAATCAAGCTTGTCCGTTCTTTGCCGGCGCGTCGGCTCGCTCTTCGCATGCGGCGATCGGGCCGGCCATCCGGCGGCGGACTTCATCCTCGTCGGCAGCGCGGCTGAAGCGATCGAGCGCCCCGACTCGCCGGAAGCGCTCGTGTAGAAAGGAGCCGATGGGCGGGCAGACTCCGAGATCATAGGTGGTCCAGCGGATCGCCTCGCTCCAAAGGTGCAGAAGAGTCGCGCCGTCGAGCGCCTTCTCCACCTCATCGCGATAGCTCGGCAGGAACGGCTTCCAGAACTGCTCGGGCTCGATCGGGTAGCAGACGCGCGGATCGAGCGCCTTGTCGTAGAGTCCATGCTTCTTCAGGACGGGCGTCAGCAGGAACGGGCCGAGCGCGCCCCACTCCTGGTCCACGTCGATCAGGCTTTCGGCGGTCGCGACGAGCTCTGCGAGCGCCGGGTCGGAGGGGGGCAGACGCAGGACCGCGTTGTTGACGAGCAGCGTGCTGACCGCGTCGGCCTGGCGGCAGAAGACGTAAGGTTCGTTTGTGAACTTGGGTTTGGTCAGGCAGACGAAGTCGGCGTCGACCCAGCAGCAGCCGGTCTTCTGGATCATCCGGTAGCGAAACAGGTCCGCGAAGGTCGCGAGCGAGGGTTTGCCGTCGACGATGTAGCGACGGGCTTGCGATTCATCGGGAGAGACGGATCGGGCGTCCTCGAGGCGGACGCCGGGCGGAACTTCGAGGCGATCGTCGTAGCTGTAGAGCCGAATGCGGGCGCCGGTCTGGGGAAAAGAGGCCAAGCAGGCATAGGCGAACGGATTGAGCGGGCCGCCGTGCCAGAAGGAGGCGAATTCGCAGGCCTCCGATGACGACGCGGTGTTCTTCATGCGACGGCTTTTGGCGGCGAAGCGGTGTTTTTCACCGCGAAGAGCACGAAGGTCGCACGAAGGGCACGAAGCTCGAACGCGCGCTGAGGCGCCTGCATCCCGCTTTGTGTTCTTGGTGCTCGCATCCTTCGTGACCTTCGTGGTGAATTCCGACCGCGGACTGGCCGCAATCGTCGCAGAAGGACTTTCATTCGATTCGCGCCAGAACGTTGCGTCCGGCTTCCTCCCAGTCGCCGAAAAACGTCTCGGTGGTCAAATCCCCGCGCGCGACGAACTCGCAGTAGATGTCGAAGATCCAGCTCGCGTGGACATCGTCGAGCAGAAGATGCCGGCCCTTGAGGCCTCGGCCCATCCGGATGGCGTAGGTCATGTCCGAAAGGCAGATTTCGCTCGTGTGGCCGCCGTCGACGTGGACAAGATCGATATTCAGCTCGCCGCGCCGTTCCGCCAGCCACGGCAGAATCTCGCGCGAATCGCCGGGGAAGAGATGCACGCGTCCTGGGAATTCGCCCTTGAGGAAGTCGACGCAGTCGACAGTGTAGCCGTGGGTCAGGATGTCGATCCCGTAATATTCGAGCCTCCGGTTCGACGAGAGGGCGAGCAAGGCGCCGTGTCCGGCGTTGACCCCGACCTCGAGCATGCGCTCCTTGAAGCGAGCCGCGCGCCAGATGTTTCGGCGGGCCGGCGCAAGATCCGCCGCGGGTGGCCTTCCCGAAAAGCGCTCGTCCAGGTCCGGATAGAAGACGTTGCCCTCCAACCGCTCACCGGTCTCCCGCACGATTTCGTTGATTCGCTTCAGCCGCTCCCGGAAAGGAGTCGAGAGGATCTCGACGAGCGTGTCGCGGTGGATGGTGTAGTCGGGAATTTCCGAGGCCGGCACAGGTTTGCCCGGAATCATCCTACGGCCGTTCATGATGCTCAGCGCCTCGGCGTTCGTATGTCGGAAGCGCCCGGCTTAAGCCAAATTGCGCTTCATGAACAATGCCGGAGCGGGACGATTTTTGGACCAATCGCGACGCCGGACCTGTTCGTCCGTCAAGCGACCTTCGGCTCCGAGGGCTTCACTTTGATGTTTTCGGCGTGAGAGCGAACCTGCGCTAGGTCGAAACTCATCTGCATCCTGAGCCAGAAGTCCGCGGCTCCTCCGAACGCTTTTTCGAGACGCACGGCCATTTCCGGGGAGATCCCGTTTTCCCCGCGAATGATCCGGTAGAGCTGCTGTCTCGTCACGCCGAGCCCTTCTGCGGCCTCGGCGACCGAAAGGCGCAGCTGGTCGATGTTGTCCTTTATCAAACCCCCTGGATGGGGCGGGTTCTTCATGCGCGGCGCCATCTCAAATCCTCCTCATGGCTGGCAGACCCGATCAACGAAGCGTTGCGCAAGGCGGCGGGGCTGTAGCGGGTGAGGGCCGGCGTCTACGACGACTGCAGCTGTGGGAAAAGCGCCCATCGAGACTTGCATTAAGCCGCGGGGACGGGATTGTGGCGTGTTTTGCGCTTCGAGGCTGCCCTTGGACTTCTCCGTCGCCACCTGGAACATCAATTCGGTCCGGCTCAGGATC
>DASRSL010000247.1:0-10937 GCA_035656495.1 Roseiarcus sp. | reverse complement strand
AGGATCGCCGAATAGTCGTCGTTGGCCCGCTCGAAGCGCCTCGCGGTCGCCTCGTCCTCATGGCCGGCGGTGACGACGAAGAGGCCGACATAGTCGCGGACCTCGGCTGGGCCGACGAAGTCGGCGAGCGCCACGTTCGGTCGTCCCTCGCGGCGAGCAAGCTGCTGGCGGAGCGTGGAGAGCGTCGCGATCGGCGCCTTACGCTCTTCGTCCGCGTAGAGGGTGATGTCGTCGCCGGTCCGCGCCGCGGGCCAGAAGCCGACGACCGCCTTCGGCTCGAGCCATCTCTCCGCGACGATTTTTCTCAGCATCGCCTGGGTGTCGTCGAACAAGGCCCGGGCCGCAGCGCCCTGTTCGGGATCGTCGAGGATCGCCGGATAACGGCCCTTGAGCTCCCACGTCTGGAAGAAGGGTGTCCAGTCGATGTAGGGGACCAGCCCGGCGAGGTCATAGGAGGCGAAGACGCGCGTCCCGAGGAAGGTCGGCGTCGTCGGACGATAGGCGCTCCAGTCGATCGCCATGGCGTTGGCGCGCGCTTTTGCGAGTGGCGTGCGCGTCTTTTCCGCTTCGCTTCGCTCGTGTGCGTCGGCGACCTTCCGGTATTCAACGCGCACCGCCTCGATCGTTTTGCCGCGCGTCTTCGGCGAAAGCAGCGCGGAAACGACCCCGACGGCTCGGCTCGCGTCGTTGACGTGAATCGCCTGGCCGCGCGCATAGCGCGGATGGATCTTGACCGCGGTGTGGACCCGGCTCGTCGTCGCGCCGCCAATGAGGAGCGGGATGTCGAAACCCTCACGCTCCATCTCCGTCGCGACATGCGCCATCTCGTCGAGCGAGGGCGTGATGAGACCGGAGAGGCCGATCGCGTCCGCCTTCCTCTCGCGCGCGACCGCAAGAATCTTCGAGGCCGGCGTCATCACCCCGAGGTCGATGATCTCGTAGTTGTTGCAGGCGAGCACGACGCCGACGATGTTCTTGCCGATGTCGTGCACGTCGCCCTTGACGGTCGCCATCACGATCGTGCCGGCTTTCTGGCGCGCGTCGGCCTTCTCCGCCTCCATGTAAGGCAGGAGCACGGCGACCGCCTGCTTCATCACCCGCGCCGACTTGACCACCTGCGGCAGGAACATCCTGCCCGAGCCGAACAGGTCGCCGACGACGTTCATGCCCGCCATCAGCGGACCCTCGATCACGTCGAGCGGACGCTTCGCGGCGAGCCGAGCCTCCTCCACGTCGGCTTCGATATAGTCGGTGATCCCGTTGACGAGGGCGTGGGCGATGCGCTTATCGACCGGCTCGCCACGCCAGGCGAGATCCTGCGCCTTCGCCTCTCTGCCGGGCCCATGGAAGCGCTCGGCGACGGCGAGGAGCCGCTCGGTCGCGTCGGGCCTGCGGTTCAGCACGACGTCCTCACAGGCCTCGCGCAATTCGGGATCGATCTCGTCGTAGACCGCCAGCTGCCCGGCGTTGACGATGCCCATGTCCATCCCCGCCTGGATGGCGTGATAGAGGAACACCGCGTGCATCGCCTCGCGCACCGGCTCGTTGCCGCGAAACGAGAAGGACAGGTTGGAGACGCCGCCCGACACGTGCGCGTGCGGCAGCTCCGCCCGGATCCTGCGCGCCGCCTCGATGAAGGCGACGCCGTAGCCGTTGTGCTCCTCGATGCCGGTGGCGACCGGGAAAATGTTCGGGTCGAACACGATGTCCTCCGGCGGGAAGCCAGCCTCTTCGGTGAGGAGTTTGTAGGCGCGCGCGCAGATCGAAATCTTGCGCTCGAAGGTGTCGGCCTGGCCCTGCTCGTCGAAGGCCATGACGACCACCGCTGCGCCGTAAGCGCGCACGAGGCGCGCCTGGCGCAGAAACGACTCCGCGCCTTCCTTGAGCGAGATCGAGTTCACCAGGCTCTTGCCCTGGAGGCGCTTGAGGCCCGCTTCGATGACCGGAAACTTCGACGAATCGACCATCACCGGGACGCGGGCGATGTCCGGCTCGCTGGCGACGAGGTTGAGGAACTCGACCATCGCCGCCTCGGAATCGATGAGCCCCTCGTCCATATTGACGTCGATGATCTGCGCGCCGTTGGCCACCTGATCGCGCGCGACCGCGAGCGCGCCGGCGAAGTCGCCGGCGGTGATCAGCTTGCGAAACCTCGCCGAGCCGGTGATGTTCGCCCGCTCGCCGATGTTGACGAAGGGGATGTCGGAGGTGAGGGTGAACGGCTCGAGACCGGAAAGCCGCATCGCCGGGGCGACGGTCGGGACGGCGCGCGGCTTGACGCCGCGGACCGCCTCGGCGATCGCGCGGATGTGGTCGGGGGTCGAACCGCAGCAGCCGCCGACGATGTTGAGGAGATCGTCGCGGGCCCATCCGCCGATCTCGGCCGCCATTGTCGCCGGGCTCTCGTCGTACTGGCCGAAGGCGTTCGGCAGTCCAGCATTCGGATAGGCGCAGACGAGCGTGTCCGCGACTCCGGAGATCTCCTCGAGATGCTCGCGCATCGCGCTCGCGCCGAGCGCGCAGTTGAGGCCGACGGTGAAGGGGCGCGCATGGCGGACCGAATGCCAGAAGGCGGTCGGCGTCTGGCCGGACAGGGTGCGCCCGGACCGGTCGGTGATCGTTCCCGAAATCATCAGCGGCAAGCGGACGCCGCGCTCGGCGAAGATTTCCTCGCAGGCGAAGATGGCCGCCTTGGCGTTCAGCGTGTCGAAGATCGTCTCGATCAGGATGAGGTCGGCGCCGCCGTCGATCAGGCCGCGGATCTGCTCGCCGTAGGCGATGCGCAGATCGTCGAAGGTGACCGCGCGGTAGCCCGGGTTGTTGACGTCTGGCGACAGCGTCGCGGTGCGGTTGGTGGGGCCGAGCGCGCCGGCCACGAAGCGCCGGCGCCCGTCCGCCCGTTCGGCCTTGACCGCTGCCCGCCGCGCGAGCCGCGCCCCGTCGCGGTTCAGGTCATGGACGAGGTCCTTCATGCCGTAGTCGGCCTGCGCGATCGAGGTCGAGGAAAAGGTGTTGGTTTCGAGAATGTCGGCGCCCGCCATCGCGTAGGCGAAGTGGATCTCCTCGATGGCTTTCGGCTGCGTCAGGGTGAGAAGGTCGTTGTTTCCCTGCTGATGGCATTCGCAGGATTGAAAGCGGTCGCCGCGGAAATGGCTCTCGGCGAGGCCGAGCGCCTGAATTTGCGTGCCCATCGCGCCGTCGAGAATGAGGATGCGCTCCCCCGCCGCGGCGCGAAGGGCGTCCGCCGCAGGCTGCGCATGGGCCAAGGCGGCGAAAATCGCGTCGAAGGATTCATTCATCGCTTAACCGCCGTTCCTACTTGCATAAGCACATAAACATATCTTTATGTCGATGCAAGCGCTCACGGAAAGAGACGGAAGCGACAATTTCTTGCAAAGACGGCCCGGCCGTGGTCTCCTTAGAAAGCGTTGCTCTGCCGAATGGTAGTTGTAAGGGCGCAATGGAAAAGTAATTTACCCAACCCCGTTGTGAGGGCAGAAAGCAAAAATTTCTCATTTTTATCCTGGCCAATCTGCAAAGCAAACGATTATTCGAAACATGGGGAGGGAAATGTCGGCCGGGCTTGGATGGGTTCTTGTCGACCGGGATTCGCGGATCGATGAAGCTGTCGCTATCACAGGGGCGGAGCGTGCGAGCCCTGCGGCACGCTTCGACAGTATGCGCTTGCGGCCGCAGGTCGACCGGATATGGCGCCGCAAGATCCTGAAAACATTGGATTCGGGAACGGAATTGGCGGCGGGCGCGGCGCAACGTCTTGCGCCGTGCGAGCCTGGATGCCCGCCTGCGCTGACATGACAGACTGGGAGGCGCAAAGTTGCAGAAAATGGCGCCTAAGCCATTGGAGAACCTCCCTCGGCGTCGAATTGCACGAGCGACGAAGACTGCCCGCTTTGTTGCGCCTGAGTGGCGCGGCCGACGGCGCCGGGCGTTTCCCATCGCCCGCGCCGGCGCGTCGTCCGGACCCTGACGAATCGGGCGAACTCCATCAAGCGACACTGATTCCGGAAGGCTGATTTCAAGCCGCTTTTCGCCTGACCGATATACGAGCATGAACCAGGAATTTGGATGATGCCCCAAAAGGCCGACGAACCGCTGAAGCGCCCCTCGATCACCGATCAGGAGGCGCTCCAGTTTCACTCTCGCGGCCGGCCCGGAAAACTCGAGATCGTGGCGACGAAGCCGATGGCGACTCAGCGCGATCTCTCGCTCGCCTACTCGCCCGGCGTCGCGGTTCCGGTGAAGGCGATCGCCGCGGATCCATCGACCGTCTATGACTACACCACGCGTGGCAACATGGTCGCCGTCATTACGAACGGAACCGCCATCCTCGGCCTCGGCAACCTTGGGGCCCTGGCGGCCAAACCGGTCATGGAAGGAAAGGCGGTGCTGTTCAAGCGGTTCGCCGACATCGATTCGATCGACCTCGAGATCGCGACGGAGAATCCCGATGAATTTATCGATGCGGTGAAATATCTCGGTCCTTCGTTCGGAGGGATCAACCTCGAGGACATCAAGGCGCCCGAGTGCTTCTACATCGAGGAGCGCCTGCGCGAGATGATCGATATCCCGGTTTTTCACGACGACCAGCACGGCACGGCGATCATCGCGGCGGCGGGGATGATCAACGCTATGCACCTCACGGGCCGCAACATCAAATCAACGCGGCTCGTGTGCAATGGCGCGGGCGCCGCCGGCATCGCATGCCTCGACCTGATCAAGGCGATCGGCTTCGAGCCGTCGAACGTCATCCTCTGCGACACAAATGGGGTCGTCTATCGCGGCCGTCACGACGGCATGAACCAGTGGAAGTCGGCTCATGCGGTCGACACCAAGCTGCGGACCCTCGAAGAAGCGATCGTCGGCGCGGACATCTTCTTCGGGTTGTCGGCCAGGGGCGCCTTGACGACTGCCATGGTCAAGACGATGGCCCTGGACCCGATCATCTTCGCGATGGCGAATCCCGATCCCGAGATCGCGCCCGAGGACGCCCGCAGGGCGCGAGAAGACGTGATCATCGCAACCGGCCGCTCGGATTACCCGAACCAGGTCAACAACGTCCTGGGCTTTCCTTACATTTTCCGGGGCGCTCTCGATGTCCGGGCCAAGACCATCAACATGGAAATGAAGATTGCCGCAGCGCGGGCGTTGGCCGAACTTGCTCGCGAAGACGTGCCTGACGAGGTCGCCGCCGCATATCGCGGCGCCCGGCCGAGGTTTGGACGAGAGTATATCATTCCGGTCCCCTTCGATCCCCGCCTCATCCACGTCGTGCCGATCGCTGTGGCGAAAGCAGCGATGGCTTCGGGCGTGGCCCGACGTCCGATCGTCGATCTTGCCGCTTACAAGGCGCAGTTGTCGGCGCGGCGAGACCCGATCGCTGGCGCGATGCAGCGCATCATCGAGCGCGTCCGGCGGACGCCGAAGCGCGTCGTGTTCGCCGAGGGCGAAGAAGAGCAGGTCATCCGAGCCGCTTATTCGTTCGTCAGCCAGGGTCTTGGAACCGCGGTTCTGGTTGGCCGCGAAGAACGCGTACGCGCCGCCGCGGAAGCCTCCGGCCTTGATCTCGGCGACAAGGGCATCGAAGTCCATAACGCCCGGCTTTCCCAGCGCAATGCGCTTTATGCGCAGTTCCTCTATGAAAGGCTGCAGCGCAAAGGCTACCTGGCGCGGGATTGCCAACGCTTGATCAACCAGGATCGCAACTCCTTCGGCGCCGCGATGGTCGCGCAGGGAGACGCCGATGCGATGGTGACCGGCGTCACTCGAAATTTCTCGGGCGCTCTCGAGGAAGTGCGGCGCGTGATCGACGACAAGCCGGGTCATCGGGTGGTCGGCATCTCTATCATCATATCGCGGGGGCGGCCAATCCTCGTCGCGGACACGGCGATCACGGAAATGCCGACGGCCCAGGATCTGGCCGAAATCGCGATCGAAGCCGCAGGGGTGGCAAGGCGGCTCGGTTACGAGCCGCGCGTCGCGATGCTGGCGTTCTCCAATTTCGGGCATCCGCTCGGCGAGCGCACTCGACGCGTGCAGGAGGCGGTTCGCATTCTCGACTCGAGACGAGTCGACTTCGAATACGACGGCGAGATGGGCGCGGACGTCGCGCTCAACAGGGAGCTGATGGCGGCCTATCCGTTCTGCCGTCTTAAAGATACTGCAAATGTGCTAATCATGCCCGCCTTCCACTCCGCCGCCATCTCGACACGAATGCTGCAGGAACTCGGCGGCGCGACGGTGATCGGCCCGCTGATCGTCGGACTGGAGAAGCCGGTGCAGATTGTCTCTCTTGGCGCAAAAGACTCCGACATCGTCAACATGGCCGCGCTGGCGAGCTTCAATATCGGCGGATGAGACCGTCGACGGATCCGACTATCCAAACCCGACTGTCGTAGTCTCCGGCCTGACGGACGCACGCAGGTAGATTCCTTCCGGGACACCGGCCACCTGGCCGAGGAGCCGCGTGGTTTCTCGCCTGAGCTTGCCCAGCAGGGTCCGGGACCGCCGGGCTCCGCCCGTAGCCATCGCAGTCGGGAAGGCCTGTCCGCCGCCATCCCGCTGAAGAAGATGATCTTGAACGGCGACCGCGGGAGTGAGCTGATAGACGCGCAATCCCAGCCTCCGAGGGCTCCTCGGGAACAAGGAATAATCCGCAGGAAGAACTGCGCGCGCAGTCAATGCGAGATAGCGCTCGGCGCCCTTGCGCGAGAGGATGTACGCCGCGCTGCTTTGGTGGCGGGTGTAGAGCCGCGCAATCTCCCGGCGGCAGGAGGCAGGACGCCTTTCTCCCAGTTTCACTTCCTGAAGGTAAGTGTCGAGCTTGATTGAATGCGCATCAGGCGGGATCCAGCCATCCGTCTTAACGAGAGCCCCGAAGTCGGGCGAGAAGTGGACGTCGTCCTCGAGAAAACAGGCATATGCGTCAGAGCGCTTCATGAAAAGCCGCCAGGCGTTTCGGTGGCTCTCGAGACACGCCAGCTCAAAGCTCGTCAAGCCTCTCATTCCTTTTGGATTCTCGGCTCCATCGACCGCCGCAACACGTTCGAATCCGACGTCGCTGAGTTGGTCGCGCATATGCGCTAGGCGTTCCGGATGCCGGTCGAGATTGATGACATAGACCTTCATGAAAGCACGGGCTGGCCTCAAACCTTCATCTGTGCTCCGAGTTCGACAACTCTGTCGGACGGCAGATTGAAGAAATCGGGGGCGCTCGCGGCCAATTTGGTCATGCTGATGAAAAGCCGATCCTGCCATTGCGGCATGCCGGAATTGACCGCCGTCTTGAGGGTCCGGCGGCCGAGGAAGAACGATGTCGTCATGATATCGAATTTGAGGCCAGCCTTGCGCATGGCGGCAAGCGCTCGGGGTATGTGGGGCTGCTCCATGAAACCGAAGTGCAACGTGACCAACGTGAAGTCGGGCGACAGGGGGGTGATTTCAAATCGGTTTGCGTCGGCGACGCGCGGCGTCGTCTCGGTGCGGACGTTCAGGAGGACGACGCGCTCGTGCAAGACCTTGTTGTGCTTAAGATTGTGCATCAGCGAGGAAGGCGCCGAGGTCGGGTCGTTGGTGAGGAACACCGCGGTCCCCGGCACCCGCACAGGCTTCGACTTGTCCAACATTTTGATGAGGTCAGGCATCGGGATGCTGTCCCGATGCGTCTTGACGTTGAGGATGGCGGTGCCGCGCGACCATGTCCACATCAGGACGAACATCGACCCGCCAAGCATGAGCGGTACCCAGCCGCCGTCCAGGACCTTGTAAAGGTTGGCGATGAAAAAGCCGACGTCGATCGAAAGAAAGGCGCAGACGACAGCGAGCGCGGCCCAGAGCGGCCAGCGCCAGAGCTTCCAGACGACAAAGAACGCGAGGGCGGTCGTCGCGACCATCGTGCCCGAGACCGCTATGCCGTAGGCGTTGGCGAGCGCGTCGGACGTCCGGAATAGCAGGACCAGCGCCAAAACTCCGAGAAGCAGGATGCGATTCACGCGCGGGATGAAGATCTGGCCTTCAAGGGTGTGGGAGGTATGAACGATCTCGAGCCGCGGCAGTAGACCGAGCTGGATCGCCTGACTGGCGAGCGAATTGGCGCCGGTGATCACCGCCTGGCTCGCGATGACGGTGGCGGCGGTCGCCAGGACGATCAGCGGCATCAGACCCCAGCTCGGCGCCAGGAGATAGAAGGGATTGGCGACCGCCTTCGGGTCGCTGAGGATCAAGGCGCCCTGGCCGAGATAGTTGCAAATGAGCGCCGGCAGGACGAGGAACAGCCAGGCCGCCTGGATCGGCCGCCGCCCGAAATGGCCCATGTCGGCGTAGAGCGCCTCCGCGCCGGTGACTGCGAGAAAGACGCTGCCGAGAACAATGACGCCGACCGCGCCGTGATCGTGCACGAACACCAGCCCGGGAAACGGGCTTAGCGCCTCCAGTATGGTCCAAGAGACGGCGATGTGGAGCACGCCAAGCAAGGCGTTGACGAGGAAAAAAACGGCCATGACCGGCCCGAAGAACGCGGCGACGCCGGCGGTGCCCCGACTCTGTGCGGTGAAGAGGAGCACGAGTATGACGACCGTTGCCGGCAAGACGTATGGGGCGAGATCGGCGTCGACCTGTTTCAGTCCTTCGAGCGCGGAGAGGACGGATATCGCAGGCGTAATGATGGCGTCTCCCGAAAACAGCGCCGACCCGGCGACGCCGAGCAGAAATGCGATCAAGGTGCGCTGTCCGAGCGCGCGCTGCGCCAGCGCCTTCAGCGACAGGATGCCGCCTTCGCCCTTGTTGTCGGCCTGCATCAGGAACACGACGTATTTCGCGGTGACGACGATCAGCAGCGCCCAGATGATGAGGGAGACGACGCCGACGATCTCGGCCGGGCCCAGCGGCGAATCCTTCAGCTGGCCGAGCGCGGTTTGCAGCGCGTAGAGCGGGCTCGTTCCGATATCGCCGAAGACGACGCCGATCGAGCCGAGGGCCAGGACCCAAAAGCCGCCGGTCGAGCGGCCGCCGCGCTCGGCTTCGGCCTCATGAGGCGAAGGCGGAGCGGCCTCTCTGGCAACGCGTTGGGACATCGAGACAAACCTTTCGGGCGGCGGCCGCCGCCGAATCCCCGTCAAAACGGCGCGTGTCTATACTCTCGCGTCCCTCTTGCGGGAAGGGCCGGTCCTCGTGCTCTTAAGCCGCCCGCTCCTTCAGGCCTGGGCCTGCCGGACATGACGGACCAGCGACGCGGTGAACGCGTCGGGCCTTTCGATATTGGGCACGTGGCCCGCGCCCGGGATCATCTCGAAGCAGGCGCCGCTGATCAGGCCGGCCGTCTCGCGCACGAGGGAGGGAGGCGTCGAACCGTCTTCCTCCCCCACGAGACAAAGCGTCGCAGTCCGAATCGTTCCCGCATACGGCCGCAGGTCCGCACGCTTCAGCGCTCCGCAGGCGGCGAGATAGCCTTGCCGGGGGGTGCGCGTCAGCATCGCGCGCCAGCCTGCGAGTTCGTCCGACCGGCGGGCGCGAAAATCGGCGGTGAACCACCGCTCGAGGACGGAATCGGCGATCGCCTCGATCCCGCCGCGCTCGATGTCCGCGATCCGCCCGTCCCAGGACTCGTCCGTTCCGATCTTGGCGGCGGTGTCAGAGAGGACGAGGGCAGCGAAGAGCTCGGGCCGCTGACGATAGAGCTCCTGGGCGATGAGGCCGCCGATTGAAAGCCCGACCACCGTCGCCCGCGCGAGGCCGAGCGCGTCCATGAGCGCGCCGAGGTCGCGCGCGTAATCGGCCATGTCGTAGCGGTCCGGACCCAACTCGGAGACGCCGTGGCCGCGCTTATCGTAGCGGACGATGCGGAAATCGGGGGAGAGAACGCGCGCGACCTCGTCCCAGATGCGCAGGTCGCTGCCGAGGGCGTTGATGAAGACGAGCGCAGGGCCTTCGCGCGGCCCCTCGTCGCGAAAATGGACGACGCCGCCATTGGCGCGAAGGAAAGGCATATCGGAAATTCCTTTCGGGGCGGACGCGCTCCACATAGAAGCATCGGGAGACCCCGACAAGGCCTCTGCTTCGCGGAGAACACAATGGCCCCGGCGGCGATCGAGCGCTGGCATGAGACGGCGCAAGCCCGCGACCCGGCGCGGCTCGGGACGCTGCTCGCCGAGGACGCGGTCTTCCAGTCGCCGGTCGTCCACACGCCGCAGGCGGCAAGGCGGTCACGTCGAAGTATCTAACCGCCGCGCTGGCCGTCCTCGGCGGGGCGGACTTCCGCTGTGTCAACCAGTGGATCGGAGAAAAGTCGGCCGTGCTCGAGTTCGTGACCTCGATCGACGGGATCGAGGTCAACGGCATCGACATCATCGGCTGGAATGACGAGGACCGCATCGTGAGCTTCAAGGTGATAGTGCGGCCGCTGAAGGCGATCGAGCTCGTCCGGCAGCGGATGGCGGCGGCGCTGGCCGCCTGAAGGCGATCGAGGCGTCGGGCGGGTTTAGCGCCGGTTTAGCGTCGGTTTAACGTCGCGCCCCAATGATTTCAACGGCTTGTGGGCCGGTTTAACGTCGACCTTTTTTTTGCGCGTTCGTCGGCCCCGTGAGCCCCGCCGCCTCCCCTTGCGGCAGCGGCAGGGACAGCGGCGAAAGAGGTTGTACTCATTATAACCGTAGTTAAGCGCTTTCGGCCTCGCCCAGCGCGGCGTCGTCCTCTTGCGGCGGCGCGAGCGCGAGCGGCGCGGGCGGAGCGAGCGCCGACGGCGGCGCGGGCGGGGCCGGCGCCGCGGGGGCGGCGAGGGCTTGAGCGAGGCCGGCGTAACGGTCGTACTCGCGGGTGATTTTGACGACCCGGTCGACCGCCTTGAGGTTGCCGTTGCCCATCGCCGAGTAGGCGACGATCATCGCCTCGTTCAAGCGGCGCATCTGCAGCTGGGCGAATTCGGC
>DASRSL010000246.1:0-33024 GCA_035656495.1 Roseiarcus sp. | reverse complement strand
CATCATTTGTCGGCCTGGGCGGGCGTCTGTCCTGGCAACCATGAGAGCGCCGGCAGGCAAAAGAGCGGCCGGGCCCGGAAGGGCAACATCCACCTGCGCACGATCCTGGTCGGCGCCGCGATCTCCGCCTCGCGAACCAAGCGCAGCTACCTCAAGGACAAGTTCCACCGCCTCAAGGCCCGCCGCGGCGGCTTGCGCGCTGCGCCAGCGCCCTGCGCGGCTATTTTCATGGCAGAGTTTCATGAGTTCCCCCACGGAGATCGCGGTGAATCGGAGGGGCGGCGTCTCGGCGCCCGGGTGCGCGGGACGCGCACCCTCCGAAGCAGGCGCGAGCCGGTGGATCTTGCTTAGAAGACGAGCTTGCCGCCAATCACGGCGAGCGTGCCGGCAAGGAGCGGGCGCAGCACCTTCTCCGGCACGCGGGAGGCGAAATGGCTGCCGATCGCGATGCCCGGAATCGACCCGACGAGCAGGGAAAGGAGCAGCCGCCAGTCGACCGAGCCCAACGCCCAATGGCCGGCGCCTGCGAGCAGGGTCAAGGGGACGGCATGAGCGATGTCTGAGCCGACGATGCGAACCGTCGGCATCTTCGGATAGAGCGACAGCAGGACGGTCACCCCAATCGCGCCGGCGCCGACCGACGAGATCGATACGAGAACTCCGAGAAGGGCGCCAAGAGCAGTCGTCAAGGCCCCCACTTCGCCCTCGGTCCGCCTGTCGAAGAAGGCGGAGACCGCGCTCAGGAGCCGCTGACGGAACGCCAGCGTGACCGCGGTCAGAATCAGAGCGAAGCCGAGGGTGGTCGTGATGGCCGCGCTCGTGCCCTTGGACTCGATGCCGAAATGCGACAGCGCCCACAGGGTGAGCGCCGCGGCGGGCACGCTGCCCGTGGCCAATCGGCGCGTGACGCGCCAGTCAATTGCTCTGTTGAAGCCGTGAACGCACGATCCGGAGATATTGGTCACCCCGGCGTAGATGAGATCCGTTCCGACCGCGGTCGCCGGATGGACGCCGAACGCCAAGACCAGGATCGGGGTCATCAGGGACCCGCCGCCGACGCCCGTGAAGCCAACCAGCGCGCCCACGACGAAGGCCGAAGCCGTATAAAGCGGGCCGATCAGATGGAGCACGTTCGTCACGTCGACCTCCTCTGTTCCCTGTCCCAGGCAGCCATTGAAAGTTGTATTTTTGTTGATAGAATTTGTCAAGTTAGCGCCGCTGTTGATTAGCTCCATCAAATCGCTGGACTTCCGGCCGCCGGCGGTTCTTTTGTTGGCGAGCCCGAATCTGGAATCCTTGCACATGCTGAGATGGAGATGCTGACAAACAAGGGAAAATACGGCCTCAAGGCCATGGTGCATCTTGCCGGCCTCGAACCCGGCTCGCTTGCTCAGGTCGCCGACATCGCTCAGGCGAACTCGATCTCGAAGAAGTTCCTGGACCACATCCTGACCGAGCTGCGCCGCGCGGGGCTCGTCTATTCGAGGAAGGGGAAAGGCGGCGGTTACGCGCTCGCCAGGCCGGCGGCGGACATCCGGGTTGGAGCGATCGTGCGCGCGCTCGACGGGCCGCTGGCCCCGATTTCTTGCGCTTCCGTAACCGCCTTTCGGCCCTGCGCCGATTGCAGCGACCTGAACACGTGCCGAGTTCGTCTGATCATGATCGAAGCGCGCAATGCGATCGCCGAAGTGTTGGACAATCGCACCCTCGAAGAGATGCGCATCCTGGCCGATCCGGCGGACCTGGAGGAGACCTATCATACCTAACCTGCCGCGGCGCCGTCATGCCGAGCCAAGATTCTTCGCCCATCCGGCGGCGCCAGCGCTTGGGCGCGACGGACGCTCGGCATTCCTTGGCGCGACTGCAAGCGCGAGGGGAGCGCTGACCGCCTCGCTCCGCAGCCGCTTAAGCTGTCTGCCGGCCGCCTCAGGTTGGGCAAGCGAACCCTAGGGCACGCGTTCATAACCGGCTTCACGCGGGGGCGCGGCCGACGTAACGTGGTCATCGAAGCCGAGCGCCACATGACTCGCGTGAGCGGGGTTGAGGGCGGGAAGCGCGGGAGCGTCGGCCTTGCGATCGCGGTTGCTCGACCGGCGCGCAGCAACGAGGGAGACGGACGATGCAGCTTGGCATGATCGGTTTGGGACGGATGGGCTCGAACATGGTCGAGCGCCTGATGAAGGCCGGCCACGACCTCGTCGTCTATGACTCCCACCCCGCCGCGGTGAAGCCGCTCGCGTCGCTCGGAGCGAAGGGAGCCGAGAGCCTGCAGGACTTCGTCGCCAAACTCGCGAAACCGCGCGCCGTCTGGCTCATGGTTCCCGCCGCGGTCGTCGATCCCGTCCTGAGCGACGTCGTCCCGCTGCTGGCGTCGGGCGACATCGTGATCGACGGGGGCAACTCCTATTATCACGACGACCTCCGAAGGGCCGGGGAGCTGAAAGCAAAGGGACTGCATTATGTCGACGTCGGCGTGAGCGGCGGCGTCTGGGGCAAGGAGCGCGGCTACTGCCAGATGATCGGCGGAGAGGACGCGGTCGTGCGGCGCCTCGATCCGCTCTTCCGCGCCCTGGCGCCCGGCGTCGGCGCCGCGCCGCGCACAGAAGGCGCAGCCGGCGAGCCGGACCAGGCGGAGGAGGGCTATCTGCACTGCGGACCGAACGGCGCCGGTCATTTCGTCAAAATGGTTCACAACGGCATCGAGTACGGGCTGATGGCGGCCTACGCCGAAGGCCTGAACGTCCTGCGCCACGCCAACGTGGGGCTCAAGACCCAGTCGGCGGACGCCGAGACGGCGCCTCTCAGACGTCCGGAGCTTTATCGTTACGAGCTCGACGTCAGCCGGGTGACCGAAGTCTGGCGGCGCGGCAGCGTCGTCGGGTCATGGCTCCTCGACCTCACCGCCGCGGCGCTGCGCAACGACGTCAACCTCGGCCAATTCGCCGGACGCGTATCCGATTCAGGCGAGGGACGCTGGACGCTGCAGGCTGCGGTCGACGAAGGCGTGCCCGCCCCAGTGTTGAGCGCCGCGTTGTTCGGGCGGTTTGGATCGCGCGGAGCTGCCGAATACGCCGACAAGCTCATGTCGGCGATGCGCTTCGAATTCGGCGGTCACCATGAAAAGCTTCGGAGGGACTGAATGAGCCCCGCGCATTCCGACGCCCTGATCTTCTTCGGCGCAACCGGCGACCTCGCCTACAAGCAGATCTTTCCGGCTCTGCAGGGACTCGTGCGCGACGAGGGGATCGACATCCCGATCGTCGGCGTCGCCAAGTCGGGCTGGGGCCTCGAGCAATTTCGGGCGCGAGCCAAGGATAGTCTGCAGCAACACGGGAGCTTCAACGAAGCCGATTTCGCTGGACTGCTCAAACTATTGAACTATGTCGACGGCGACTACAACGACCCAAGGACGTTCCAGCAGGTGAAGCAGGCGCTGGGATCGGCGCAGCGCCCGCTGCACTATCTGGCGATCCCGCCGGCGCTTTTCGCCGTCGTCGTATCGGCGCTCGCTCAGGCGGGGCTGAGCGATAACGCGCGTCTCGTGGTCGAGAAGCCGTTCGGCCACGATCGGGCGTCGGCGAAAGCGCTCAACCGGACGCTGCTCGAGCATTTTCCTGAAGGGTCGATCTTTCGCATCGACCATTATCTCGGCAAGGAGCCGGTCCAGAACATCGTCTACACGCGCTTCGCCAACGCAACCCTCGAACCGCTGTGGAACCGCCACTACGTTCGCGCCATCCAGATCACCATGGCGGAATCCTTCGGCGTGGACGACCGGGGCGCCTTCTACGACGCCACGGGCGCGATTCGCGACGTCGTTCAGAACCACATGCTGCAGGTCGTCGCGAATTTGATGATGGATCCGCCGACCGGCGAAGAGTGCGAGGCCTCGCGCGATCAGAAGGCGGCGCTGCTGAAGGCCGTCCGCCCGCTCGACAAAGCCAGCCTCGTGCGCGGGCAATATCGCGGGTACCGAAGCGTTCACGGCGTCAAGCCCGGGTCGACCGTCGAAACCTATGCCGCGCTCCGGCTCTTTGTCGACAGCTGGCGATGGGCGGGGGTGCCGGTCTATATCCGCGCCGGCAAGCGCCTGCCGCTGACGGCCGCCGAGGTCGTCGTGGAATTCCATCGTCCCCCGCGCGAAGTGTTCGGGGAACGGGGCGGGCACAGCCATGTCCGCGTGCGGATCGGTCCGGACGTCTGCATTGCGATGGGATTGCAAGTCAAGCATCCAGGCGAACAGATGATCGGCGAGATCGTCGAACTGACCCTGGCCGAGCAGGCCGCTTCGCTCACGCCGCCCTATACGCGCCTGCTCGGCGACGCGATGCGCGGCATCAGCGATCTGTTTGGCCGGGAGGACGTCGTCGACGCGCAATGGCGCATCGTCGAGCCGATTCTCGACAATCCGCCGCCCTGTCACGACTATGAGCCCGGAAGCTGGGGCCCGGAAGCGGCCGACGAACTGATCGACGGCGACGGCCCTTGGCGCAACCCGAAGCCGCCTGCGGGGTGATGCCATGGACGACATCGTCTTTCTGTTCGACGTCGACAACACGCTTCTCGACAACGACGGGATCCAGGACGACCTGCGCCGCCATCTCGCCGAATGTTTCGGAGAGGCGGTGCGAGACCGGTACTGGGCGATCTTCGAGGAGTTGCGCGGCGAGCTCGGCTACGCCGATTATCTCGGCGCGCTCGAGCGCTATCGGATCGAGGATCTGCACGACCCACGCCTGCTGCTGATGTCGAGCTGGCTGGTCGACTATCCGTTCGCCGACCGGCTCTACCCCGGGGCGCTCGACGCCGTTCAGCGCGTCCGGCGGTGGGGCCGGCCGGTGGTGCTGTCGGACGGAGACGCCGTCTTCCAGCCGCGCAAAGTCGAGCGCTCCGGCCTGTGGAAGGCATTCGATGGCGCGATCCTCATCTACATTCACAAGGAGGAGGAGCTCGACGACGTCGAGCGCCTCTATCCGGCGAAGCGCTACGTGCTGATCGACGACAAGCTCCGAATCCTGGCGGCGGTTAAGAAAGTCTGGGGTGACCGGGTGGTCACCGTGTTCCCCAAGCAGGGGCATTACGCCAACGATCCGAAAGCGCTCGCCGCCTACCCGCCGGCCGACGTCGCGCTCGAGCGGATCGGCGACCTCGTCGCGCTCGACCGCGCCGCGTTCGCGCCCTAGGGTATCTTTCGTGCTCAAACCTCGGAGAGAGGCCATGACCGGAATCACGGCGCTGACGGACTTGCCGGAATGGAAGGCGCTCCAGAGACATTATGAGAGCGTCAAGGATCAGCATCTGCGAACCCTGTTCGCGAGCGACGCGGGACGCACCGAGCGTTTCGCCGTCGAAGCCGCCGAGCTCTTCCTCGACTATTCGAAGAACCGCATCACGGACGAGACCGTTCGCCTGCTGGTGAGCCTCGCCCGGGCGCGCGGGGTCGAGGCGCGCCGGGATGCGATGTTCTCGGGGGCGAAGATCAACGTGAGCGAGCGGCGCGCGGTGCTGCATGTGGCGCTCCGGGCGCCCCGCGGTGAACGCATTGTCGTCGACGGCGAGGACGTCGTGCCCGAGGTTCATGCCGTGCTCGACCGGATGGCGGACTTTTCCGGCCGGTTGCGCTCGGGCGCCTGGACCGGGCACAGCGGCAAGCGCATTCAAAACATCGTCAATATCGGGATCGGCGGCTCCTACCTCGGTCCGGAGATGGCCTATCGCGCCCTGCGGCAGTACAGCGATCCCTCCCTCGATCTCCGCTTCGTCGCCAATGTCGACGGCGCCGCTTTCACCGCGGCGACAGACGACCTCGACCCGCACGAGACGCTGTTCATCATCGCGTCCAAGACTTTCACCACGCTCGAGACGATGACGAACGCGGCGCTCGCGCGCCGCTGGGTCCTGGATGCGATCGGCGACGAACAGGGCCTCAAGCGCCACTTCGTCGCGCTTTCGACCAATGCCGAGGCGGTGGCGAAATTCGGCATCGACACCGCCAACATGTTCGGCTTCTGGGACTGGGTCGGCGGGCGCTACTCGATGGATTCCGCCATCGGGCTTTCCACCATGATCGCCATCGGGCCGGAGAACTTCCGCTCGATGCTTGCCGGCTTCCACGCGATCGACGAGCATTTCCGCACCGCTCCGCCCGAACGCAACATGCCGGTGCTGATGGGGCTCTTGACGGTCTGGTACAACAATTTCTTCGGCGCGCAGACAATCGGAGTGATGCCCTACGCCGCCGACCTCTCCCGCTTCCCCGCCTATCTGCAGCAGCTCCAGATGGAGAGCAACGGCAAGCACGTCGACCTCGACGGGCGGGTCTTGGATGTCCAGACCGGTCCGATCATCTGGGGCGAGCCGGGCACCGACGGCCAGCATTCGTTCTACCAGCTCATCCATCAGGGCACGAAGCTGATCCCCTGCGACCTGATCGGCTTCTGTCATCCGTTGAGCCCGGTCGCCGAGCAGCACGACCTCCTGATGGCGAATCTGTTCGCCCAGGCCGAGGCGCTCGCCTTCGGCAAGACGGCGGAGGAACTCGCGGCGGAAGGGTCCGACACCGCCCAGACGCCGTTCCGGGTCTGCCAGGGCAACCGGCCGACCAACGTGATCCTGGCCGATCGGTTGACGCCGCACGCGCTCGGCGCGCTGGTGGCGCTCTACGAGCACAGCGTGTTCACCCAGGGCGCAATCTGGGGCATCGACTCGTTCGACCAATGGGGGGTCGAGCTCGGCAAGGTCCTCGCCAAGCGCATCGCGCCCGAACTTGCGCCCGGACCCGAGCCCGCTCTCGCGCATGACGGTTCGACCAATGCGCTGATCCGGCGATACCGGCGCCTGCGCGGCGCCGGCTGACGGAGGGGCTTCGCCAATGCCTGACACGATCTCCCTCGCCGCCCCGGACGGCTCGCTCGCCGAGGCGATCGTCCATGCGGATCTTTCGGCGCTCATCGCCGGCGCCGCCGACTTCGTCGGCGAGCGGGCGGCCGAAGCGATCGCCGCGCGCGGCTCCTTCAACATTGCTCTCTCGGGAGGCAATACGCCGAGGCCGGTCTATCAGCGTCTGGCCGCGGCCGCGGTCGACTGGGCGCGCGTGCATGTCTTCTTTGGCGATGAGCGCTGCGTGCCGCCCGGGGATGCGCGCAGCAACTATCATATGGCGCGAGCGGCGCTGATCGACCATGTGGCGATCCCGGCTGAGAACGTGCACCGCATGCGCGGAGAGGATCCTCCTGAAGCGGCGGCCGAGGCCTACGCGACCGAGCTTCGCGACGCGCTCGGCGAAGGCGGACGACTCGATCTCGTCCTCCTCGGCCTCGGGCATGACGGACACACGGCGTCGCTTTTTCCCGGACTTGCGGCGGTGACCGAGACTGAGCGCGCAGCGATGGCCGCCTATGTCGAGTTCGTCGGCATGTGGCGCCTTACGCTGACCCCCCCGACGATCAACGCCGCGCGCCGAGTGGCCTTCCTCGTGTCGGGCGACGACAAGGCGGAGATCCTGCATCGCGTGTTGCAAGGGGAGCGCCAGCCGGTCGTTCTGCCGGCGCAATCCATCCGCCCATCCGAGCGGCCTCCGCTCTGGCTGATCGACGCGGCGGCGGCGGCGAAGCTCGACCGGCGATCCGCCCGTTCCGCCAGCGCCGGCGGACGGACAACAAAACCATGACAGAGGCGCCCGGCGGGCCGGGAATTGCTCCCCGCTGGACATCGAGCGCGAAGAGCGGTGTCGGCACGGCGCTGTCCGATACGAGTCGCGTCTGGTTCACCATCAGCCACGGTATCCTCAACGAGGTCTACTACCCGAGGGTCGATCAGGCGTGCATTCGCGACCTTGGCCTGATCGTCACCGACGGCGAGAGCTTCTTCGCCGAGGAAAAGCGCGACTGCGACGTAACCGTGGAGTCGCTCAACGACGGCGTTCCCGCTTTCCTGCTGACCAGCGTCCATCGCGGCGGTCGTTTTCGGCTCGTCAAGCGCGTGATCGCCGACCCGCGCAGCTGCTCAGTGCTGATGCAGATCCGGCTCGAGGAGCTGGCCGGTCCCGGACTGCGTCTTTTCGCGTTGGCGGCGCCTCACCTCGTCAACGGCGGCGCGCACAACAACGGCTGGCGCGGCGACTACAAGGGGCGCGGCATGCTGTTCGCCCACGGCGCCGAGACCCACCTCGCCATGGCCGCCGATCAGCCCTTCCTCGCCAGCTCGGTCGGCTTCGTCGGAGCGTCAGACGGCTGGCGGCAGCTTTCGGCCGATCGCCGGCTGGCCGAGCAATACGACACCGCGACCGACGGCAATATTGCGCTGACCACCGAATTGGCGAAGGGCCCCGACGGCGCATCGGTCCTGGCTCTCGGCTTCGGGCGGACGGCGGCCGAGGCGGCCTACCACGCGTTGATCTCGCTTCAGACGCCTTTCGAAACAATCCTCAACGATTACGCCGCCGGCTGGCTCTCCTATCAGGCCGGCTTGCGCTCGCTCGAGCGACGCGCGCACGGTCACAACCTCTATCGCGTGAGCACGGCGGTCCTGCGCAGC
This sequence comes from Roseiarcus sp., assembly GCA_035656495.1. Lineage (GTDB taxonomy): Bacteria > Pseudomonadota > Alphaproteobacteria > Rhizobiales > Beijerinckiaceae > Roseiarcus. The sequence continues at coordinate 24,489 of DASRSL010000246.1, read as the reverse complement.
CACGAAGACCCAACGTTTCCCGGCGGAGTCATTGCGAGCCTTTCGATCCCGTGGGGATTCAGCAAGAGCGACGACGACCTCGGCGGCTACCACCTGGTTTGGCCTCGCGATCTCTGCGAGACGGCGGGAGCGCTTCTCGCCTGCGGCGCGGACACACATGTGAGACGCATCCTGCGCTACCTGCGCGCGACGCAGGAATCCGACGGATCATGGCCGCAGAACTGCTGGCTCGACGGCGCGCCGTTCTGGCGCGGCCTGCAGCTCGACGAATGCGCCTTCCCGGCGCTGCTCCTGGACATGGCCTGGCGCTCAGGCGCCGTCCGGCTTCCGGATCTTCCCCCCTACTGGCCGATGGTCCGGAAAGCCGCGGCCTTCGTCATGCTGAACGGGCCGAGAACCAAGCAGGATCGATGGGAGGAGAACGCGGGATACACGCCCTTCACGCTCGCCGTCGCCGTCGCCTCCCTGCTCGCCGCCGCGGAGATCGCCGAGGCCCTGGAAGTCGAGACGGCGCCGGAACTGTTCCGGGACACGGCCGACGCCTGGAACGAGCAGATCGAGGACTGGGTGTATGTCCGCGATACGGCGCTCGCGCGCGAGGCGGGCGTGGCCGGTTACTACATTCGGATCGCGCCCGAATCGCCTGCGACCGAAGGCCCGGATCCTCATGGCGGGGTCCAGGTGCGCAACCATGAGGCCGGGACCTGCGAAATATCCGCCGACGCGCTCGTCAGCACGGACGCGCTCGCCCTCGTGCGGTTCGGCCTGCGCGCGCCGGACGATCCGCGCGTTCTCGACACCGTCGCGGTCATCGACAAGCTTTTGAAAGTCGATCTGCCGCAAGGGCCAGGCTGGCGGCGCTACAATTTCGACGGCTACGGCGAAAAGGCGGACGGGCGGCCCTTCGACGGCGTCGGCGTCGGTCGCGCCTGGCCGCTGCTGGCGGGCGAGCGGGCGCATTACGAGCTTGCCGCAGGGCGGCGGGCCCAGGCGGAAGCGCTGCTGGCGACGATCGAAGCGCAGACCAGCCCCGGCGGCCTGATCCCGGAACAGGTGTGGGACGGACCTCCGATCCCTTCCAGAGAGCTTTCGCCCGGCCAGCCTTCCGGTTCGGCGATGCCGCTCGTGTGGGCGCATGCGGAATACGTCAAGCTGTTGCGCTCGCTGGCGGACGGCGCGGTGTTCGACTTGCCGCCTCATGCGGCGCGCCGCTATCAGCACGGCAAGCCGCTTGCCCGCTGTCGCCCGTGGCGCGAGGATTGTCCCGCGCTCGCGATTCCGGCCGGGCGGGTGCTGCGCCTCGACCTCGCTGAGCCGGCGCTCGTGCTCTATACGCGCGACGAGTGGCGCACCCAGGTCAAGGGCGAAACGAGGGATACGGGGCTCGGGCTGTTCGTGGCGGAGATCGACACGGAAGGCATGACGCCCGGCCAGCGCGTCGTTTTCACCTGGCGCAACCCGGCGACCGGCGCGTGGCGCGGCCGCAACTTCGAGGTCGCGATCGCGATTTGAGGCCTGGCCGTCCCGGTCATGCCTCGCGGCGCGCTCGTTCGCGCAACCACCAGTAGAGGATCAGGAGCCCGATCAGCGCGACCCCGACGAGCAGCAACAGCAGGGCTGCCCTCTCGACCCACGCGACCATCGGTACGGCGATCGCCAGAAAGGCGCCGGTCACGCACAGTTTCCATGACCGCACGTTGAGGCCGGACACGAACACCCCGAGCGCGAGCAGCGTCAGCAGCATGAGGCCGGTCGCATTGGCCTCGAGCGACTGCCGAGCGTTCGCGACAGTGATCAGATACATCGCGATCAGCACCGCCGCCCATTGCAGGACTTGGGTCACGATCATGGCGATCCGGTCGCCGCTCCGCGTGTGACGCCAGCCCACGATGATGCAGATGAGGCCGATGATCGGGGTCAGATAGACCCAATAGGTCGCTGTCGGCTCACGGGCGATGCTCGTCCAGCTGATGCCGATGAGACCGAGCACGATGATCGCGAAGTAGGGAAGATCGTCGATCAGCCCCCACCAGGACGGGCCCGATTCGCTGACGTCCTGCTGCGATTGCGAAGGCATGTTCGGGCTCTCTCGGTCGACGCTGTGAAGCTTCAGGGTAGCAAGAAAGGCGGCCGCTGAAAGCCATGAGTGGAGCGAATTTTCTCCCGATGACGCTTCGCCTTGCCGAGCCCGAAGATTGCGCCCATCAACGATAGCCGCGGGCGAGCAGAAACTTCGCCCCGGCCTCGAAAGCTTTCGGCCCGGGCACGGCGAACTCGAAAGCGCTCGCCAGGCGGTTCATGACGTTGAACGCGAATGAGACCGCAAGCGCATCTTCGATCTGCGTGCGGGAGACGCCGGCGGCCAGCACGGCCCGCATGTCGTTCGCGTCCAGGGCGTGATCGCGCGTCAGCTTGGCGAGCATGCGCAAGGTCGCCCGCAGCGGCTCGCTGATGTCCGCTTCCTCGAGGCTGGCGAGCACGGCGGCCGGCCTCGCGTCGTCGCGATAGGCCCTGGCGGCCACCGCCGTGTGGGCCTTGATGCAGAACTCGCACGCGTTGAGGTTGGAAATGAAGGCCGCCATCAGCTCGCGGTCTCCGACCGACCACGCGGATGGGCCGCGCATCGCTTCGTCCGTAACGCGTTTCATGTTGTCGCCGAAGAAATCGGGTCGGTACGTCACCAGCTTCACGGTGTCGGGCGCTGGCTGGCGCGAGAAGGCGCGGATCGCGGCGAACAGGAGCTTCGCGCCGACGCCGTGGCCGCGATCGAGAATCGACAGGCGCATGGTCTAGCTTGCGGCCGTCGCCGCGTCGAGCGCGGCCAGAGCGGCGTCGTGCTGCCGCGCCGCCTGGCCGACGGCCGCGCAGACGACGATCTCGAAAACCTGGTCCTCACTGAGCCCGGCTGCGCGGACCGCGGCGAAGTCCGCATCATCGATCTCGGCCGAACGCATGGCGACCTTACCGACAAGCGCGGCCAACGCTCCAGTCAGACCCGCGTCCTCGTAGGCGGCGCGCCGGTCGGACCGCGCCGCCTCCCCGTCGCCTTCGAGAACTCGCGCAATCAAGGCCCGGCGGGCCACCCTGATATCCGTCATGTCGACCTCGCTCGCTTTGCGGGTTTTGGGGACCGCGAGCGGCCACAATGAGGCAAGGCGAGCGCGTCGCCCGATCGGGCGGCTGAAGGCTATGACCAGGCGACGATCAAGACGATGGCGAGTCCGGTTTCCGCCCACCGCCCGCTAGCCGGGCGAGGCATCGAAATGCGAATCGTTATGGCGAGCTCACGAAAGCCGCTTGATCAAGAAGTTGTACGTCCCGCCTTCCTGCTTCGACTCGACGAGCTCGTTGCCGGTCGTGCGGCAAAAAGCCTGGAAGTCGGCGACGGACCCGGGGTCGGTGGCGAGGATGCGCAACGTTTCTCCGGCCGGCACGTCCTTCAGCATTTTCTTCGCCTTGAGGATCGGCAGCGGACAGTTGAGGCCCTTGGCGTCGAGAAGATGCTCAGCCATGATTCTTTTTTCCTGACTCTTTGCTTGGTGAGTTCGATCGCGCGGGAAGCGCCGGCGAGGTCAAATGAAGAGATTGATGTCGGACTTCAGCGCCTTCTCCATATAGGTCGCGGCGCCGCCGAGGGTGGGACCCTCGATCATGTCCTCGAGCTTGTACTCGAACAGGTCCATCGTCATTTGACAGGCGATCATCTTGACGTCCGAGTCGATCGCCGCCTGGCGCAGCTCCTCGATCGAGGCGACCCCCTTCTTCTTGATGAGGTTCTTCATCATCGTGGTCGCGCCAGCCGTCATGCCGGGCAGCATGCCGATCAGGTTCGGCATCGCCATATGCGTACCCATCATCGGCATCTTCATCGCCGGATTGCCGAGCGGCGCGACCTCGAGATCGAGCTTCTTCAAGAGCAGCGGCAGGCCGTAGAAGGTGAAGAACATGGTGACGTCGACGCCCATTGCGGCGGCGGTCGTCGCCAGGATGAAAGGCGGATACGCCCAATCCAACGTGCCTTTGGTGACGATGATGGTCATCGTCTTGGCGTTATTCGATTCGCTGGACGACATGCTCGCCCTCCCTCAAAGCCAATAGAGATCGCGGGCAATTGATCTTCCCATTGGCATGCATGAATAGGCCATCGCGCCAATTGTCGATCGTGCCGCACACCGCCTGGAATTGGGCGTTTTCCGCGTCATTCGGCGCCTCCGGCCGGATCGAGCGGGCCCCGCGGCGTGGCGGCGAGCGAAGACCCAAGCGCGTGCCAGTCGAGCTTGTCGCGCAGCGACACCACGGTTCCGATGATGACGATCGATGGGCCCTTGAGCTCGGCGGCGCGCGCCTTCGCCGCGAGCGTGCCGAGCCCGCCCACGACGACCCGCTGGTTGGCCCGCGTGGCGTTGTCGACAATCGCCGCGGGCATTTCGGGGCTCGCCCCCCGGGCAATGAATTCGGCGGTCAACGCCTCGAGGTTGCGAAGGCCCATGTAGATTGCGACCGTCTGCCTGGGCTGCAGCAGCGCCGGCCAGTCGAGATCGACCTTGCCGTCCCGGCCGTGTCCGGTCACGAACACGCAGGCCTGCGCGTGGTCGCGGTGGGTGAGCGGGATGCCGGCGTAGGCCGAGGCGCCGATCGCGGCGGTCACCCCGGGGCAGACCTGAAACGGAACGCCGTGCTCCGCCAGCGTCTCGATCTCCTCGCCGCCGCGGCCGAACATGAAGGGGTCGCCGCCCTTGAGACGAAGCACCCGCCTGCCCTGCGTGGCGAGCTTGACGAGAAGCGCGCTGATGTCCTCCTGCGGCAGCTCGTGGTTGTCGGGCCGCTTGCCGACGTAGATGCGCTCGGCCTCGCGCCGAACAAGATTCATCACGCGCTCGTCGGTCAGCCGATCGTAAAGCACGACGTCGGCCTTCTGCATGAGTCTCAAGGCGCGGAAGGTCAGGAGGTCCGGGTCGCCCGGCCCGGCGCCGACGAGATAGACCTCGCCGCGCGGCGAGGCGCGCTCGGCCCCCCACCGCTCGACCTCATGCTTGAGATGGACCTCGGCTGCGCCTTCATCGCCGGCGAGCGCGATCTCGGCGATCGGACCCTCGAGCACTGTCTCCCAGAACCGCCTGCGCATCGTCGGATCGGAGATCGTCGCCGCGACGCGTCGGCGAAAGCCGCTCATCAGGTCGGCGAGCCGGCCATAGGCGGCAGGGATCATCGTTTCGAGCCGCGCCTTGAGCATGCGCGCGAGGATCGGCGAGGCGCCGCCGGTCGAAACCGCAATCACCAGCGGACTGCGGTCGACGATCGAAGGCATGATGAAATCGGAGATTCTCGGCCGGTCGGCGACGTTGACCAGCGCGCCGGCGGTCTTCGCCATCGACCGCGCAGAGTTGGTCAGGCTCTCGTCGTCGGTCGCAATGAAGCAGAGCGCCGGGCCAGCGAAGTCCTCCGGGACCGGCTCGCGCGGCTCATGCCGAAAATTCGCCCGCCCGCGCAATTCGAAAAATTCCTCGCTGAGCTCGCGCGCGAATGCCGTGACGCGCGCTCCCGAACGCAGGAGAAGCTCGGCGCGGCGCGCCGCCACGACTCCGCCGCCAACCACCAGCGCCGGACGATCGCGCATATCGATGAAAATCGGCAGGTCGCCCATCACAGCCGCCCGGCGTCAATGGTCGCCCGCGCCTCAGCTTTTGTGGCCGGCGCCTCGAAGCCGGACTCCGCCGGCGCGGGGGCCGCAAGGCGTTCGCGCCGCGCGAATTCGATAAAGCGCTCGTCCCCCGGAGGGGCGAGCGTGTTGCACAGGTGACTGAAACTGGCCATCAAAGAACCGATCACAACGCCGTCGCCGCAGCCGTCGGCTCCCGTTCCGCGGCGCACGCGATACGCGAAATGAACCTCCGGCGCGCGATCTTCAAGAGCCGCATAGTGGAACTCGCGCGCGGGCCCAACCCGTCCCCACGCTCCAGGACGTTTCTCCGGTTTCCTCGAGGACGACCGGGCCGAGCCCCTCGTCCTCCAGGCGCCCGTCGATCGCCATCATGAGCTCGCTCGGCTTGCCTAAGCAGCCAACCAGCGCCTGTGGCGCGCCATTATCAATGAAAATGCTAGGCTGGCCGGATGCCCGGCAATATGCGCGAGATGCAGAGGCTTCGGTCGCGCATGCTATTTTCATGGCAGAGTTTCATGAGTTGCCCCACGGAGATCGCGGTGAATCGGAGGGGCGGCGTCTCGCCGCCCAGGTGCGCGGGACGCGCACCCTCCGAAGCAGCGCGAGGCGAGCCGATGGATCTTGCTTAGCCGGCGCTGCGATGGATCGGCATGTAGCCTGGTGGATGCAGCATGCAGGGCGCGCCGAACGGATTGAGCATGCGGGCGAGGGTGGGCGCCGGCAGCGCAGGCCGAGGATCGGGCGCAGTTCGTCGGCTCGACTTCGCCCGACGGCTCGGTTCACGCCGCCTTATTTGACGCTCGAGCAGTCGCGGCCCTTCATCCGCTCGCAGAGCGCCGCCGCCTCGGCCTTGGAAAGGCCAGGCACGCGCACGGTGTAGACCGCCTCGCCATTGACCTCGGTCTTTTGCACGCCGATCGTCGCGCCGTTGAGCGTACGGGCGTATCTGGCGTTGAGCCGGGAGGCATCGGTTTGGGCTTCCGCCTGCGATTTCGGCGCCGCGAACTGAAGAGCCCAATCGCCTGATTTGGAGGCGGCGTTCTGATTCCCCGTCCCCAGCGCGCCCGCGACTGCCCCGAAGGCGTGCCCGACAGGGTCGTCGACGGCCTGCTGGGCTGCAGCTGGCGGCGCGGGCGAGGCTGCTGGCGACCCTGCCGGAGCCGCCTGCGCCGCCGCTGAAGCGTGTGGGGTCGTCGACGCCGCAGGGCGGAGCGGCTGGTGGCCTCCCGCATCCGCCGCAGCGGCGGGCGCGTCTGGCTTGGCGAGCATGATGCGGGCGGGCCTCCTGGAAAGCCTCGCGCGCAAGCTGAGTCTGGGCGTCGCCGGCCGCGCGACCGCAGTGGCCTTGCTCTCGGCCGCCGGCGCGGGTTGGGCGCGCCGCTGCAGCGCGTTGGCGGGGCGCCCCGCTTCGACCGCCGCCAAATCGGGTTTGGACGTCGCCGGCTGCGCCGCCGCGGCGGCCTTGCTCTCGGCCGCCGGCTTGGACTGATCGCGCTCCCGGGGCGCATCCACTGGCTTTGCCGCCTCGCCCGTCTTTATGGCGGAAGGCGCCGCAGTCGCGTCCTTAGGCGCCGCAGTCGCGTCCTGAGCCGCCGCTGCCGCTGAAGCCGCATGCCCAGGATTGACGTCGGGCGATTGCGACGCCGCGGACGGAAGGGCGGCGACTGGCGCCGCTGCGACAGGCGACGAGGCTTGAGGTCCGGCTGACATCGGCGGCGCCGGCTGCGCCACGGCCGCGGCTCTGCTGTCGGCCGCCGACGGGGTTTGATCGGGTCGCGGCGGCGAATCGGCTGGCTTCGCGGTCTCTCGCGCGTCCACAGTGGGCGGCGCGGTCGCGTCCCGAGGCGCCGCTGCCGCTAAAGCCGCGTGCTCAGGACTGGCGTCGGGCGATTGCGATGGCGTCGACGGAGGGGCGGCGACTGGCGCCGCTGCGACCGGCGACGAGGCTTGAGTTCCGGCTGACATCGGCGGCGCCGGCTCAGCCGCGGCGGTGGCCTTGCTCTCGGCCGCCGACGGGAGTTGATTGGGTCGCGGCGGCGGGTCTGCTGGCTTCGCCGCCTCTCGCGCGTCCACAGTGGAAAGCGCCGTGGCCGCGTCCTGCGGCGCCGCTGCCGCTGAGGTCGCGCGCTCAGGATTGACGTCGGGCGCATGCGACGCCGCGGCCGGAGGGGCGGCGACTGGCGCCGCTGCGACCGGCGACGCGACTTGAGGTCCGGCTGACATCGGCGGCGCAGGCTGCGCCACGGCGGCGGCCTTGCTCCCAGCTGCCGACGGGGGTTGATCGGGCCGCGGAGGCGGGTCGGCTGGCTGCGCTGCCTCTCGCGCGTCCACAGTGGAAGGCGCCGCGGTCGCGTCCCCAGGCGCCGCTGCCGCTGAAGCCGCGTGGTCAGAGTTGATGTCGGGCGATTGCGACGGCGCGGACGGAGGGGCGGCGACCGGCGCCGCTGCGACCGGCAATGAGACTTGAGGTCCAGCGGACGTCCCCGGCGCCGGCTGCGCCGCGGCGGCGGCCTTGCTCTCGGCCGCCGAAGGGGCCTGTTCGGGCCGCGGCGGGTCGGCTGGCTTCGCCGCCTCTCGCGCGTCCACCATGGCAGGCGCCTTGGTCGCGTCCCGAGGCGCCGCTGCCGCTGAAGCCGCGTGCTCGGGATTGACGTCGGGCGATTGCGACGGAGGGGCGGCGATTGGCGCCTCTGCGACCGGCGAGACTTGAGGTCCCGCTGACGGCGCCGGCGCCGGCTGAGGCGCGGCGGCGGCCTTGCTCGCGGCCGCCGACGGGGACTGATCGGGCCGCGGCGGGTCGGCTGCTTGCGCCGCCTCTCGCGCGTCCACGGTGGAAGGCGCCATCGTCGCGTCCCGAGGCGCTGCGGCGGCGGAAGCCGCGCGCTCAGGATCGACGTCGGGCGATTGCGACGGAGGGGCGGCGACTGGCGCCGCTGCGGCCGGGGCCGACGTCACGGGGACCGGCGCAGGCGGCGCGGCCGACGTCTCAGGGGTCGACCGCGCTGTCGCAAGCGAGGCGCCAGGGCCAGGGTCGATCGGCCGCTTTTCTGAACGGACGGCCTTGATGGGGGCGATGGCTGTCACCGGAATCGCGTCGGCGTCTTCCAAAGTCGCGACGGTCTCACTTCTCCCCTGCGCCGTCTTGGCCGGGACTAGGCCTGAGGCGACGACGGGCGGCGGCTTCGGCGGTCCGAGCGAGCCTGCTTTGGGACCGAAAATCACAATGACCAGCCCCGCGCCGAGCAGCGCCGCGCCGGCAGCGGGGGCGATCGACGCGGCCTTGAAGATCCAGTCGCCCGAGCGTCGTTGCGTCGCCCGACCGGGGTCGCGGTTATTGCGCAGATAGGGGATGCTCAATCTGAAAGCATGCGACGTCTCAGGAGTGACGGACGATGTCCCGCTCGCCTCGTCCGGCGCGAAGCCGATCGACGACGCCGGCGCCGCTTCGAATGGCTGCGCAGGTTCCCTATCCGTCCGACCCGGCGCCGGGAGGGCTCGCGCATTCGGCGACGAGCGCACAGGCGCGAGCTTGCGCGCCAATTCGACGACGTCGTCCTCCGCGCTCGCCTGTCGAGCGCTTCCGGCCCGCATACGGCGCCCATATTCGTCGGGACGGGCCTCTGCGCCCGCCGGCAGCCCCGAAACGCTCATTCTGCACTCGTCAGCGCACACGCCCCTTACGCCTGTAGTTCCGAACGACATCACAACTGGTCGGCAGCTAAACCTTAAAACATTGTCAACGTGGAGGCCAAACCAAGGCGGCCACCGCCCGCCGCAGGATCCGCTTCGATGACATTGGCCACGCGCCGGCTGAAATCCGCCCGCTTCACCGCCCGTTTCACCCGCGAATAAGATGCGGCATCGTGGACGCCGGGGCGGCTAGCGAATCGGGTCGTTCACTGGCATAAGGGGTTGATGATTCGGGACGGCATTCGCCCCAGGCTCAACGAACGTCGCTCGACGGTCGGCGACGGCGACCCCGGGTTCGGGGTCTATGTCCATTGGCCGTTCTGCCTCTCCAAATGCCCCTATTGCGACTTCAACAGCCACGTGCGCGGGACGGCGATCGACGAACCGCGCTATCTTTCGGCCTTCCGGGCGGAGATCCGGAACCGCGCCGAGCTGACGCCCGGCCGCATCGTGCGCTCAGTCTTCTTTGGCGGCGGCACGCCCTCGCTCATGAAGCCTGAGATCGTGCAGGGCGTCATCGATGCGATCGCGGCCGCGTGGCGCCTCGCGCCCGACGCCGAGATCACGCTCGAGGCCAATCCGACCAGCGTCGAGTCCTCCCGGTTCCGCGGCTATCGCGCCGCCGGGGTCAATCGCCTGTCCATCGGGGTCCAGGCGCTGAACGAAGCGGACCTCAAGGCGCTCGGGCGCAGGCACACGGTCGACGAGGCGCTTGCCGCAGTCGATCTCGCCGCGGCGCTCTTTCCGCGCTTCGGCTTCGACCTGATCTACGGCCGGCCGGGCCAGAGCGAAGCTCAATGGCGGGCCGAGCTTGCCCGCGCGCTCGACCTCGTCGGCGACCATGTCTCGCTCTACCAGCTCACCATCGAGCCCGACACGATTTTCGAGCGTCTGCGCGACGCGGGCAAGCTCGCGCTTCCCGACGAGGAACTCGGGCTTGCGCTGTTCCGCGCGACGCGCGAGCTGACCGAGGCGCGCGGCCTACCGGCTTACGAAGTGTCCAACCACGCCCGCCCCGGCGGGGAGAGCCGGCACAATCTGATCTACTGGCGCTATGGCGAATATGCCGGCGTCGGCCCCGGCGCGCACGGCCGGATCGTCACCTCGAAGGGCCGGCTCGCGCAGGAGACCGAACGGCATCCGGAGATGTGGCTGACCCAGGTCGAGACCGAAGGCCACGGCCTGGTCGAAAACGTCGCGCTGAGCCGCGAGGAGCAGGGCGACGAATTCCTGCTGATGGGTCTCAGACTGAGCGAAGGGATCGACCCGAGCCGCTACCAGCGGATCAGCGGCCGGGAGCTCGACACCGAGCGCGTCGCGAGCCTGGTCGAGGACGGGTTCATCGAACGCGACACGCGGGGCCGCTTAAGGGTGACGCCGGTCGGCGCGCCTCTTCTTGACACAGTGGTCGCCGACGTCGCGGCGTGAGCCGAGGCCGGCGGCCTCTCAGCCGTCGGCTCTATGAACGACCAAGCGGCGTGGAAGAAACGCCCAAGAACTCCCCGGCGCCTCCGTCATATCCGCGGATCAGGAAATCGGTATACTAAGGTTGGAGGCTGTCTCTAGAACGCGTTCGCGGACGAGGCGGGTCGCCGGCGCTTGCGGCTGGGTGTCGCTGTCGAACGCCGGATCGGAGAAGACTTTTCGGAGAGGGGCGCCCGTGTTCGAAAACACGCCTTTGGCCCGACGACTGTGGACAGGACTCGATGACCAGCACCTGGCCAGCATCGGATTCGTCAACTTCGCCTGGAACGCGCTCGAACGGAAGTTCGCCTCGCTGATCTGGGTCACGGCGGGCTGGTCGCAAGAGGTCGGCGAACTGGTGGTCGCCGGGATAGGGAACGTCTCGCTCGTCACCCTCTTCACCAACCTTCTGAAGCACGAGCTGAAAACGCGAGAGGATTGCCGCCTCTGGAAGCAGGGCTTTGAAACCGGGCTTCTGTTCGACGCGATCCGCGACGCCCGCAACGACGTGGTCCACGCGTTCTTCGATTGCGATCCGACGACGGGAGCGGAAGGCTATTTCAAGGGATCGCCGAGGAAGTGCACGAGCGGCCAGGCGGAGCTCAGGATGGTCGCGATGGCGACGAGCGACATCGACGAGCTCTGTTGCGCCATCTCGGATTGCTTCGAGTCGATCGACGACCTGATTTTGAAAATCTGGTTCCGGCGCCGCGTTCTTCGCGGCGGCCGCCGGCCGCCGGCATGCTCTTACGAACAGGCCGTTCATGGCTGGCAGGACCCGCCCTTCGATGTCGGCCGGCTCAAAGACTATCCGAAGAAGCGCGCCCGGCGAGGCGGTCTGCGGCAGGCCGATCGACCTGAGCGCTCGCCGGCGCTCGAAGGACTCGAGAGCGCGGCGGCCGATTCCGAGCGAGTTTCGGTCCTCGACGTCCCGGGCGCGATTTCCGCTCCGCTCGTGAAGGAACCATCACGTGAAGCGAGTCTTCCCTCCGTTCTCGGGGAAGAATCGAACTGAAGACCTCATCCAGAGAGATCGGCCAAGGCGGGCCCTGGCATACGCAGAAGGCCATGAGCGGCTTCACGTGACGAGCGCCGGGGAAGAAGCTCAGAGCGCCATCTGGGTCTGCGTGACGAGCGCAATCAGCCTGCCGTCCGCGGTCTCGACCCTCGTCTGCCAGACCTGGGTTCTCCGGCCGCGATGGACGGAAGCGCAGCGGCCGAAGAGCGTCGACCCGGACGGCGCGCCGGCGACGAAATTCGTCTTGCTCTCGAGCGTCGTCGTTCCCCTTGCGCCCTCTGGCAGATTGACGAAGGCCGCCGCGCCGCCGAGGGTGTCGGCGAAGCTCATGATCGCCCCGCCGTGCGCGAAGCCGCCGAGGGTGCAAAGATCCGGTCGCACGACCATGCGCGCGGCGACGGCGTCGGGCTCCACGCTGGTGAATTCGACGCCGAGCAACTCGCCGAATGGCAACGGATTGGCCTTGATCCTGTCCATGAGCGACATACGCTCCTCCTCGGGGCCGAATTGAAGCTTCGCTCCGGCGTGGAGTATCCTGCCGGGGATGTGATCTAAGAAGAATTTCGCGGACTATTACACGCTTCAATGGAGGGTGCGTCCCGCGCACCTTGGGGCGGCGGGACGCCGCCCTCCGACTCACCGCGATTTCTGTGGGACGGCCAATAGGACTTTGCTTAGGAGGAAACCATACCATACGCGGATACGGTGCGATGACGGTGGGCTTCGTCCTTGCCCTTATCGGACTACGGAATACCCGTTAGCTCAAAAAGGGTATCCCTTCCAGATCGAGCCCCAAAGGGGGAATCTCCAAAGGCGTTTGCCAGTCAAAGGGCGCCCGCGCCTCGAATTCGCTGTTCCGGCGAAAAAATTCGCTCAGACGACGAGACAAATTCGCTGTTCAGTTCGCTGACACTTTTTCGCCCGAATTCCCGGTTTCGCCCGCGTTTCCGCCGAAAAACATGGGTCTGGGCGTCCCCGTTGCAAAAAATACGATGTTATATACGCTGTTCTGAGCGAATTCGGCCCATCGGGCCCGCTGCCCGTCGCCGGGGGCGCCATCGGCGCGATCACGGGGCCAAGCGGTCGAGCCAATCATCAGCCACAGAACGTCGCTTGCCGCACTCGTCGCGCGTGGCTAGAGGCCGCCCTATGCGACCCTCCCTCCTCGATCCGCTGTTCGCCTCGGCCGGGACGCTGCCGGGAATCGGACCGAAGAACGCAAGACTGTTCGACCGCCTGCTCGACAAGCCGCAGGGAGCGCGGGTGGTGGACGTGCTGTTCCATCTGCCCTCTTCGACCATCGACCGGCGTTCGCGCCCGAAAATCCGCGACGCGGTTCCGGGAACGATCGTGACCATCGAAGCCACGGTGACGGAGCATCGCGAGCCGCCGAGCCCGCGCTCGCGCGCGCCGTTCAAGGTGCTGGTCGAAGACGACACCGGCGATGTCGAGCTCGTGTTCTTTCTCGCCAATCACCAATGGGTGCGCTCGCGCCTGCCCATCGGCGCGACTCGCTGGATCTCCGGCAAGCTCGAACTCTATGACGGGTACCGCCAGATCGTTCATCCCGACCGGGTCATGAACGCCGAGGAATTGGTCCGGCTTCCCGCGGTCGAGCCGGTCTACGGCCTGACCGAGGGCCTCTTTCAACGCACGGTCGCCCGCGCCGCGGATGGCGCGTTGAGGCGCCTGCCCCGCCTGCCTGAATGGATCGGCGCCGAGACTCTCGACCGGTTGAATCTGCCGGGCTTCGCGGAGGCGCTCGAAGCCATGCACCGGCCGCGGACGCCGGAAGATGTGGATCCGGCCGGCCGCGACGCGACGCGTCTCGCCTATGACGAGCTGCTCGCCAACCAGCTTGCGCTGCTGCTCGTCCGCGCCCGGATGCGGACGATCGCGGGGCGGGCCCACGTCGCCGAAGGCGGGCTCGGGCGCCGCCTCGAGGCCGCGCTGCCGTTTTCGCTGACGGCCGCGCAGCGCCGGGCGATCGACGAAATTCGTGCGGATCTCAGAACCGAAAAGCGGATGATCCGGCTCCTGCAGGGCGACGTCGGCTCGGGCAAGACCGTCGTCGCGCTGCTCGCGATGGCCGACGTGATCGAGGCGGGGCGGCAGGCGGCGATGATGGCGCCGACGGAGGTGCTCGCCCGCCAGCACTTCGAGCGGATCGCGCCGCTGGCCGAAAAAGCAAGCTTGCGGGTCGCGCTGATCACGGGCCGCGACAAGGCCTCCGAGCGGCGCGACACGCTGGCCGCCCTGGCACGCGGCGAGATCGACATCGCGGTCGGCACGCACGCCCTCTTTCAGGAAAGCGTCGTCTTCGCGGATCTCGGGCTCGCGGTCGTCGACGAGCAGCACCGCTTCGGGGTGAGGCAGCGGTTGGCCCTGGCCTCGAAAGGGGAAGCCGCCGATCTCTTGGTCATGACCGCGACGCCGATCCCGCGCTCGCTGGTGCTCGCCTATTTCGGCGACATGGACGTGTCCGCCCTGCGCGAAAAGCCGCCCGGGCGGCAGCCGATCGACACCCGCGCCATGCCGATCGAGCGGTTGGACGAAGTCGTCGCGGCCCTGTCGCGGGCGCTCGCTTCGGGCGCGCGGGCCTACTGGATCTGCCCGCTGGTGGAAGAGAGCGAAACGCTCGACGCGGCGGCGGCGGAGGAGCGAGCCGAGGGTTTGCGCGCCATCTTCGGCGACGCCGTCGGGCTCGTCCATGGCCGGATGGCGGGTCCCGAGAAGGATGCCGCGATGGAGCGCTTCCAGCGCGGCGAGACGAAGATTTTGGTCGCAACCACCGTCATCGAGGTCGGCGTCGACGTGCCGGAAGCGACCATCATGATCGTCGAGCACGCCGAGCGGTTCGGCCTCGCCCAACTGCACCAGCTGCGCGGTCGGGTCGGACGCGGGGCCGGCCGCTCGAGCTGCATCCTGCTCTACAAGGGACCGCTCGGCGAGACGGCGCGCATGCGCCTGGAAACCTTGCGGGAGACGGAGGACGGCTTTCGCATCGCCGAGGAGGATCTCAGGCTGCGCGGCGAAGGGGACGTGCTCGGCGCCCGTCAGGCCGGCGCGCCCGGCTTCCGCTTCGCTCGGCTCGAAGTCCACGGCGGTCTGCTGGCGCGAGCGCGCGAAGAGTCGCGGGCGGCGCTCGAGCGCAGCGAAAGACTGGCGGGCGACGAATACCGCGGCCTCAGGCTGTTGCTCTATCTCTTCGAGCGCGACGAAGCGGCGAAGCTGATCGAGGCGGGCTAGGGTCCTGTTACGTGGCCCCAGAAATCCGCGAAGCTTTTTCGCATTTCGGCCCATTTTCGGAAAACCGGTTTTCACTTTTCCTTGATCGAGATCATTTCCCGGTTTGTTGCGCCGCAATATCGATCTATATCAACATTGTTCCTGTCTCGACCGGTCTTGAATCGGCCTAACGCCGCACGCGGACGCGCGCCTGCGGCCCTGAAAGTTATTGTCAAAAATGTTGGAACTGACGTCCTCGCAGGTCTTCGAACTTTCCAGGCCGAACTACCGCACCACCGCCCTTATCATCGCCAGCGCGCTCTTCATGGAGCAGCTCGACTCGACCGTCCTCGCCACCGCGCTGCCGACGATGGCCCGCTATTTCGATGTGACGCCCTCGCACATGAGCGTCGCGCTCACGTCCTATCTGCTGAGCCTGGCGGTGCTGATTCCGGCGAGCGGCCAAATCGCCGACAGGTTCGGCGCGCGAACCGTGTTTTCCAGCGCGATCGTCGTCTTCACCCTGAGCTCGGTCCTGTGCGCGCAGGCGCATAATCTTCCCCTGCTCGTCGCCGCGCGGTTGCTGCAGGGCGCCGGCGGCGCGATGATGATTCCTGTCGGCCGCCTCGTGCTGCTGCGCAGCGTTGAGCGCGCCGATCTCGTGTCGGCGATGAGCTGGTTTCTGGCGCCGGGGATGATCGGTCCGATCCTCGGACCGCCCGTTGGCGGGCTGATCGTCACCTATCTCGATTGGCGCTGGATTTTCTACATCAACGTTCCCATCGGCGTTATCGGCGTCGTCCTGACCTGGCTATTTATTCAGAACACCCGCCCGAAGACGCGCACGCCGTTCGATGTCTGGGGTTTCGCGCTGTCCGGAGCCTCGCTCGTCTGTCTCCTGTTCGGCTTCGAAGCGACGAGCCGGGGCGTCGGCCAGACCTCCCTCGCGCTCGCGCTCATCGGCGCGGGCGTCGTGAGCGGGGCCGCGTATGTCGTCTATGCTTTGCGGCGCCGCACCGTGACGCCGATCCTCGATCTCAGCCTGATGCGAATCAAGACGTTTCGGGTGTCGGTGATCGCCGGCTCGCTTTCACGCATCACCCAGGGCGCGCAACCGTTTCTGCTGCCGCTGATGATGCAGCTCGCCTTCGGCATGTCGGCGGCGCAGAGCGGCTTGTTGATTTTCGCCACCGCATTCGGCTCCGTGCTGATGAAGGCGGCCGCGCCGCCCATCCTGCGGCGCTTCGGCTTTCGCACTACGTTGATCTGGAACGGCATTTTCTCCAGCCTGCTTTACGCGACCTGCGCCGCTTTCCGGCCGAACTGGCCGCATTGGTCGCTGTTCGTCGTTCTGGCGGTCTGCGGCTTCTCGATGTCGCTGCAATTCACCGCCTACAACACGGTCGCCTATGACGACGTCCCCTCCGAACGCACGGCCTCGGCGAACAGCTTTTACACGACGTTCCAGCAGCTGATGCTTTCGGCAGGCATCTGCACGGCCGCGCTCGCGCTGACCGTCTCGAAAACCCTCGCCGGGCGTCTTGACGTCAGCGTCGGCGACTTCTCGGCGGCATTCCTGATCGTCACGGCAATCTCGCTGCTCGCTGCGCCGATATGCCTCGCGTATCCGCGCAATGCGGGAGCGGAGATGAGCGGGTGCCGGCGTTAAGGCGGGGGGTTCGAGGCGGAACAAGCGACATAAAGGCAAGACTCGAGCGCAGGGTTATCGCATTCGAAACGAGCTCGAGGCGATCGGCGCGTACAAGCGCAATTACCAGCGCCAGCCGCCGAAAACGCTCGCCGCGCCCCGCGAGATAGTCGTGTATCAGTTGCTTCGAGGAATGAGCCGAGTTCCGGCTGTCTAGCTTGTCACCGCCTGGCCGCTGCAGGTCGCCAGTAAGTTTCACGGGTTCATTCGCTCGCCCAGGATTGCATAAGCCCGCGCCAAGTGCGCCGGAGCTTTGTGGCGCCGCCAAAGACAACCAGGGTCAGAATCAGGACTGCGCCGGTGACGATCTGCTGCTCTTCCGGGGTCACCCCGGCGAGGCCGAGCGAATTCTGCACGAAGGCGAGAACCATGAGCGCGATCAGCACGCCGCCGAGCGTACCGCTGCCTCCGAAGATATTGACGCCGCCAAGGACGACGGCCGTGATCACCGGCAATTCCAATCCGATCGCGGTGTCGGAGCGAGCGCTGGCGAGATAGGCGGTGAGCACGATCGCCGCGACCGAGCACATTATCCCTGACGCGACGAACACGCCGATGAGGACGCAGCCGACGTTGACCCCGGAGAAACGCGCCGCCGTGCGATTGTTGCCGATGGCGTAGAGGACGCGGCCGTAGCGCGTGCGGTGCAGGTAAACGGCGAAGCCGGCGAAGAAGAGGAGAAAGATCACCGCGCTCCAGGGAATTGGCGTGGAGCCGACCGTGCCGAAGCCGATCGCCTGATACCAGTCAGGAAAATCGCTGACGCCGCGCTCTTTGAGGAGGATCTGGGCGACGCCGCGATAGAGGGCGAGCGTTCCGATGGTTACGACCAGCGAGGGCAGCGCGCCAAACACGACGATGGCGCCGTTGACGAGCCCGGCGAGCGCGCCGACCGCGATCCCGGCCGCCATCGCCAGCGGCGCCGAACAGCCCGCCTCGATCGAGAGCGCGATGATGGTGGCGCACAACCCGATCATCGAGCCGACGGAGATGTCGATCTCGCCGGTGATGATGACGAGAGTCATCGGCAGCGCGACGATCGAGATCGGCATGGCGCCCGCGATCGCGATCGACAGGTTTGAGGAGGTAAGGAAATAATGAGAGCTCTCCGCGCCGGTGATTACGGCCGCAGCAAGCACGAGCAGGAGAAATGTCTCCCATCGGGCCAGCAGGGCTGTCAGCCGGGTCATCGTCGCTTCGCCTGGTGGCGCGACATCCGTTCGGCCTCCTCGGCCCGGCGGGCGAACAGACTGTAGAAGAGGACCGTCACAAGGATCGCTGCGCCGACCACCGCCTGGAGCCAAAACTGGTTGATTCCGAGGAGCTGCACGCCGTTCTGCAAAACCGCGAAGATGACTGCGCCGATGGCTGCGCCGTACACGCTGCCGCTGCCGCCGAAAATGCTGACGCCCCCGACCACCGCCGCCGAGATCGCCTGCAGGTTGAGGTCAGGGGCGATCACCGCGTCCACCGTCCCGAACCGCGCCCCCCAAAGCACGCCAACCAGCCCGCAGAGCAGGCCCGAATTCAGGAAGACGAAGGCGATGTGGCGGCCTTCGCCAATGCCGGCGAAACGAGCACCCTCGGGATTGCTGCCGAGGGCGTAGAGATTGCGGCCGACCTGGGTGAAGCGTGCAATGAGACCGAAGACGAGGGTAAGCGCGATCGCGAGCCAGACGAGGATGGGAACGCCGAGGAAAGCGATCTCTGCGATGTGCCCGTAGCTGTCAGGAAGCTGAGTGGCCGAGATCTGCCGTCCCCCGGCGTAGACGATCACCCCACCGCGATAGATGGCCAGCGTGCCGAGCGTCGCCACGATCGCCGGGATGCGGAAGAGCGCGACGAGGAGGGCGTTGCCGGCGCCCATGGCGAGTCCGACGCCGCAACCGATCAGGAACACCAAGACCAGCGGGCCGTTGGGGTTGGCTTCCAGCCAGCTTGCCGAGACGAACGCGCTCATGGCGACGATGGCGCCCACCGACAAGTCGACCTGGCGGGCGATGATCACCAGCGCCTCCCCGACCGCGACGATGCAGACCAACGTCGCCGACAACGCAACCTGCTCGAGGTTCGACGCCTGCAGGAAACGCGGCTCGCGCAACGTCACCAGGAGCCCGATCACGAAAAGCGCGATCGCGAGACGGAACTCGCGGGCATGTAACAGGCGCCCGATCGTTCCGCTTCTCATCCCGGAAGCCGGCGCCGAGATGGTATCGGCCGATTTGCTCATGCTGGCCCTTGAGCATTGCGCGCGACATGGGCGGCGGCAAGCAGGATTGCTTCACGGTCGAAGCTTTCGCGCGCAAACTCGGCGGCGATACGTCCGTTGCGGAAAACGAGGATGCGGTCGGCCATCGCCATGACCTCCTCGGCATCGTCGCCGATAAGAATGATAGCCGTTCCCTCGGCGGCAAGGCGCGAGACAATGCGGTGAATCTCCGCCTTGGCGCCGACATCGATGCCCCGCGTTGGCTGGTCGAGTATGAGGACGAGCGGCCTCGGGATCAACCATTTGGCGAGAAGCACCTTCTGCTGGTTGCCGCCGGAAAGCGTATTCGTCGGCTGCTCCACCCCCGTCGCCACCACGTGCATACGGTCGGTGAAGTCGCGGGCGACCTCCGCCTCGCGCGATCGGTCGATAAGACCCAGCCTGTCCGACAGTTCACGCAGAACTGGAAGCGTTTCATTTGAGCGTATCGGAAAAGGGAGCACGAGCCCCTGCTGGTGGCGGTCCTCAGGCAGTAAAGAGATGCCAGCCTGCATCGCCTCCTGCGGCCGATGAAGGTGGACCGTGCGGGCGCCGATGGTGATCTCGCCTCGATCCGGAGGCGTGATGCCGAACAGCATCTCGGCTACCTCGGAGCGCCCAGCGCCGACGAGGCCGAAGAACCCGAGGATCTCGCTCTTGTGGAGGTCAAAACCGATGTCCGTGACGAAGCCGGCGCCGGCCAATCCGCGGACACTCATGAGGGGTGCGCCGATCGCCGCCGCCTCCTTCGGGAAGAACTTGCGCGGATCGGCGCCGATCATCGCGCGCACCGTCTTCTCGGGCGTTAACTCGCTTGCGCGCGCCGTCAGCACACGCCGCCCCGAGCGAAGCACCGTGACATCGTCGCCAAGGCTCAAAATCTCCTCGATGAAATGACTGATGAAGAGGATCGCCACCCCTTGCGCCTTCAGACGGCGAACGATCTCGAAGAGGCGGTCGACCTCGCGCGCCGAAATAGCCGACGTCGGCTCGTCGAGAACGAGGACACGCGCGTCGATCGACAACGCCTTGGCGACCTCGATCCCCTGCCTTTCGGCAACCGACAGCATCTTCACTGGCAGGCGCACGTCGATGGCCATGCGCAACCCGGCGAGGAGGTCCGCGGCGCCGGCGTTCATTGTGGCCCAGTCGATGCGGCCGTGCTTCTTCGGCTGTCGGCCGACAAAGACATTCTCCGCGACCGACAAGTCGGGAAAGAGGGCCGGGTGCTGATGGACGACGGCGATACCGTGACGCTGCGCGTCGCTGACGCCGTTCAGCGCGATTTCCACGCCATCGCGCTGAATTTCGCCAGCGTCCGGCTGGTGGATTCCGGCGAGGATTTTGACCAGCGTGCTCTTGCCGGCGCCATTCTCGCCCGCGAGCGCATGGACCTTGCCGGCGTCGAGGCTGAGGTCGACCTCGCTCAACACCTCGACGGGGCCGAAGCGTTTGGTGACGCCACGAAGCTCAATCGCCGACACGCCAAAAAACTCGCTGATGAGGTTAACGATCCGCTTTTTTGCGCCAGCCCTCCCCCTCGAGCGGAGCAACCCAGATGGCTCTGGAACTCGGACTCACGAGCGGCGCCTAGAGTTCGGGCGACCGATGCGGTTACTTCGCCGAAATCGCTGTCGCTTCCGCGGCAACGATTTGTTGGGTCTGTCCTCGCTCCGCTCCCACCACTGACCGCTAATGAGCTATTTAAAGGCGGTCCGAATTCCGGAGCTTCGATCCGTTCTTGTCCGAGTCCGTGCTCCAGAGAGAAAGAGAAGAAGCGCGCCCTGCGTCGAGCGGAAACGCTGACTGCCGGCGCGACTGGCGCCGTGCGGCAGTCAAAGTCGTCATCTGACTAGAAGTCGTAGTCCTTGTAATTGTCCTTGGTGAACTGCAGCGGCTCACCCGTGATCATCTCACCGTCATCGCCGATCTTGTAAGTGCCCGGCCACTTGCCCTTAGCTATAGTGATCGACTCGCCGGGCTTGCCGGTGAGCTTGCCGTCGACCATGGCGCGCGCGGCGTAGTACGTCACGTAGCCGAGCTTGATCGGATCCCAGAGGTAGAAACCTTCGATGGTGCCGTCGAGCATGTATTTTGAAGTGATGCTGGGCACGCAGTTGCCTGACACCTTGATCTTGCCGTGGCCTTTACCCACCGACTCGAGCGCGCGGGCGACCGCCGGGAGGCCCGGGCATGTCGGCGCGAAGATGCCGGCAAGATCGGGGTACTTGGTGGTCAGCGCGACCGTGGCGTCGAAGGCTTTCTGCTCGTTGTCATAGCCGTACACGGTATCGACTATCTGCACGTCCGGATACTTCTTCATCTCGTCCTTGAACGCAGCAATCCAGAGGTTCTGATTGGCCGCGGTCGGCTGGGCGGAGACGATGGCGACCTTGCCCTTGGGATGCTCGCCCATCGCCTTGACCAGGAGGATCGCGCCGAAGCGCCCGATCGAATCGCTTGTCGCCTGATTGACAAAGAAGGGCCTGCCCTCCTTGCCGGAGTCGGCGTCGAACGTCAGCACCTTGGCGCCGAGCTTCTGCGCCCGTTTCATCGCCGGGACGACCGCGTCGGGATCGCTGGGCGCGACCGCGATTGCCGGGACGTGACGGTCGGCGAGATTGTTGATGAGCTCGACCTGCGCTTGTCCGCTCGACTGGGTCGGCCCGTAGTTCGTGGCGGTCCCGCCGATCTCGCTGGCGGCGATCTGCGCTCCTTTAAGGGTAGCGTTGTAGTAAGGGTTGGTAGTCTCCTTGATCACCATCGCAAGCTCGAAGTCGTCGGTTCGCGCCGACGCCCCGGCCGGCCGCAGGACACTCGCCAGCGGTATTGCTGAGAGGGCCGCTGCAGCGGCGCAAAGCAGGGCAAATTGTCTTCGCTTCATGGCATTCCTCCCTACTCGTGTCGGTTCTACGTTCATCGACGGAAGTTCATCGACAGCCATCGCTGCTTGCGGTGCGCCGTTGTTCCGGTCAATAGATAGGGAAACCGATCCACCTTATAATCCTATCCATCTCAAGACGTTGGGGCAAGTATGCTGAAGAGCAGACAAAGCCTCAGTCCGCGCGTGATGCAGGTCCTCATGGAAATTCGAATCCGGAGCAAATGACGAACGGCTGGTTCTGCGCATCCAGCGCTACGCCCGCCTTCTTCCCTCTCCTCAAATTCGACATGTCCGCGCCTTGCAGAAGGCCTGCTCGACCCTCACGCTCGTACAGGCGCCTCCGCATTGAGCTCCTCGAGGCTCTTGCCTTTGGTTTCCGGCAGCATCGTCAGGGTCACGACGGCGCCGAGGACGCTGACCGCGGCCGCCGCCGCCTCGGCTGCGATCAAGCCCCTCCACGCGAGCAGGATCGGAAACAGGAAAACGCCAAAAAGGCGCCGAGCTTGCCGGCCGCGGCGGCGATTCCGTGCCCGGTCGTGCGCGCGCGATCGGGGAAGATTTCCGCCGGATAGACGAATGTCGTCGAGTTCGGCCCGAACTCGGTGCAAAAATAGCTCACGCCATAGATGATGAGGAGCGGGATCGCGAGGTGCTCGACGTCGGGAATGAGCGCGATGAGCGCGAACGCGACCGCCATCATGACGAAGCCGACCATTTGAATGCTCTTGCGGCCGATCCGATCCATCGTCGCCGCGGCGATGAGGTAGCCCGGCGCGGCCGCGATGGCGAAGATCGCGAGCTGCATCAGGGTGTGGTTGAGCAGGCTCTTGTTGGAGCTCATCGCCGCGAGCACCATGGGGCTCGAGACCGTGTTTCCGTGATAGGCGAAATTCATGCAGGCCCAGGCGAGACTGGCGCCGATGAGGCGCATGAGGATCGGCCTCTTCGGCGCAACACGCGAAAGTCCTTCATCTTTTCGGAACGCTTCGGTCGCCGAACCGTCCGCGCGAGGAGAAATTTGCTGTTAAATCCGCTGTTCTCAGCAAATTGCGGCCATCGACGGGCCGGTCGGCGGGCTGGCTCCCGGGAGAAGAGCGCCTTCTGGGCCGACATCCTTCCGCCCCGTCCCGCCCTGAGCTAGCTTCGCTCCCATGACCAAGAAGCCGAGCCAGACACTGGCTGCCGCGCGCGCCGAACAGGAAAAGCTCAGTGCGGAGATCGCCGAGCACGAT
The DNA here is from genome assembly GCA_035656495.1 of Roseiarcus sp. GTDB lineage: Bacteria > Pseudomonadota > Alphaproteobacteria > Rhizobiales > Beijerinckiaceae > Roseiarcus. The sequence continues at coordinate 1,355 of DASRSL010000246.1, read as the reverse complement.
AAGCGCTATTACGGTGAGGACGCGCCGACGATTTCGGACGCCGAATATGACGCCTTGCGGCGCCGCTACACCGAGCTCGAGGCGGAATATCCGGAGCTCGCGGGACCCGAATCGCTGAGCCGCAAGGTCGGCGCGCCGCCGTCGGAGAAGTTCAAGAAGATCCGCCACGCCGTGCCGATGCTGTCGCTCGGCAACATCTTCGCCGAGGAGGAGGTCGAGGAGTTTTGCGCCCGGGTGCGTCGCTTTCTGGGGATGGCGGCGAGCGCGCCCCTCGCGTTTGTCGCCGAGCCGAAGATCGACGGGCTTTCCTGCAACCTGCGCTACGAGAACGGCGAGCTCATCCAGGCGGCGACGCGCGGCGACGGCTACGAGGGCGAGGACGTGACCGCCAACGTGCGCACGATGCAGGCGATCCCGAACCGCCTTGACGGCGCGCCGCGGATTTTCGAGGCGCGCGGCGAGGTCTTCATGCGCCACGCCGATTTCGCCGCGCTCAATGCGCGCCGCGCCGAAGAAGGCAAACCGGTTTACGCCAATCCGCGCAACTTCGCCGCCGGCTCGCTCCGCCAGCTCGATCCGCGCGTGACCGCGAGCCGTCCGCTCGCCTTCTTCGCCTACGCCTGGGGCGAGATCAGCGAGCGTTTCGCCACCACGCAGCTCGAGGCGATCGAAGCCATGAGGCGCTTCGGCCTGCCGACCAACCCCTTGACAAAGCTCTGCCATTCGACGGCGGAGATGCTGGCAAAGTATCGCGACATCGAGGCCGAGCGCGCGAACCTCGGCTACGACATCGACGGGGTCGTCTACAAGGTCGACGATCTCGCGCTCCAGCAGAGGCTCGGCTTCGTCTCGCGCAGCCCGCGCTGGGCGGTCGCCCACAAGTTCCCGGCCGAGCGGGCGACGACCATGCTCGAGGCGATCGAGATCCAGGTCGGGCGCACCGGCGCGCTGACCCCGGTCGCCAAGCTGAAGCCGGTTACGGTCGGTGGCGTCGTCGTCGCCAACGCCACCCTGCACAACGAGGACGAGATCGCCCGCAAGGACGTGCGGATCGGCGATACGGTCGTCGTGCAGCGGGCGGGCGACGTCATCCCGCAGATCATCGATGTCGCGCTCGACAAGCGCCCGCCCAACGCCGAGCCGTACAAATTTCCGGAAACCTGCCCCGTCTGCGGCTCGGCGGCCTTACGCGAGATCGACGAAAAAACGGGCGTGGCGGACGTCGTGCGGCGCTGCACCGGCCAATTGGTCTGCCCGGCGCAGGCTGTCGAGGGCCTGAAGCACTTCTCCTCGCGCAACGCCTTCGACATCGAGGGGCTCGGCGACAAGCAGATCGAGCTGTTCTTCAAGGAGGG
>DASRSL010000245.1:0-35067 GCA_035656495.1 Roseiarcus sp. | reverse complement strand
CCAGTTTCGTCAGGCTCTTCGACACCCAGATCAGCGGACGCATCGGATCGCCGAGCGTCGCCGGCTCGACCAGACGACGCGGCTGTTCCCGCATCTGCGGATCCTTGTCGCCGATCGCCCGCCGGCCGCCACCCTTGCGCCGGATGCGCCCCGCCGGCAGCGGCTCGCCGTCGAGATCCTCCTCGCCGCGGTTGAGCGTGGACCGCCCCAGCCCCGTAATCTTGGAGACCAACGCCAAACCGCCACGGCCGGCCGCGCGGACCTCCGCCGCCGCGAACAACCGGCGCTCCCGCTCATCCAGCTTCGAGCTACCGCTTCCCACCGAAGCCGAATCGCCGCCGCGTCGATCATCCAAATCATCTAAACCCGACGCCAATCCAAGGAATTCCCCTCCTCAGCGTCGATTCACTTATTGGCTGAAGTCTCTCCAGTAGACCGGGCCCGGTTGGTTGGCAGGCCACCTGGCGCGGTCACCTGTCGGCATGTTTGTGGCTTGATCATGAGCACGTTGGGATAGGGCGGCCGGACGACTGCTAACGAGAGCGGCTTTGGCTGAATTATTTTCCGAGACGGCGCCGCCATGATCCACCGCAGCCGCAAATATAGCAGCGGAGGCAGCGACTGCGACCGCAAACAGGAAGAATTCGAGGGGGTTGGAATCCTCCCGTCTGGCCATGCAGTTTGTCTCCTCGACATCATCTGCGTCTTGTCGACGCCCAGGGGACTCGGCGCGGTGCGTGCGTCAGACCGTTAAGCCACGCGCCAGCCGTCGCGCCAGCCAGAAAAGTGCAGAGGAACGTGAGGAATACGAACAGGTTCATGGCGCGCTCCAGCCTAAAGTGGCGGTCGATGATCCACCTTCAATTGCGGGCGCTGCAAGCGCCTTCCCCAGAACGCAAAGCATTGCGACAGTGTTCCGGGCGGAGGCATAAAACAGATCAAGGTAGGACTGCGGCGCGCTTGGAACTTGTCTGGTCCCTCAGTCGTTTTAAGGCCCTGTGGTTCCCGGCTTGCCTCGACTACGCGGGTTGAAGATCTTTCGTCGGCTCGCTTGCTCCCTGCTCTCTACGCGGCGTCGACGTCTTTTTGTCCGCGCGCGTCCAACGAAAAAACCCCGATCACGCGGCGGCGCCGAGTGGCTTCGCGCGTTCGATCCGTTCGCGCTCGCGGGGACTGTTCATCGCCTCCCACAGATCGCCGCGCCGCTGAACGTTGAGCCAAAAGTCGGGGCTGTTGCCGAACACGCGCGCCAAGATCAGCGCGGTCGCCGCCGTCACGGTCCGACGGTTGTTGCACAGCTCGTTGACGTGCTTGCGCTGAACGCCCATCGCCTCCGCCAACGCGGCCTGAATCAGCCCCATGGGATGCATGAACTCCTCGACCAGGATTTCGCCGACCGTGGCCGGCTTGCGCTTCGGCGTCAGCATGGTTCGCCTCATCGGCAGCTGGGGTCGTCGAGATGGCCGCCTTCCGCCTCGCCGCGGCCGCCGTCCCACCGGAAGACCAGCCGCGATGATCGAGCGACGCCGGCGCGTGCTCGACCTGGGCGAGCTACCCGACCGCGGAGCCCGACCCGAAGGTCATTTCGGTCAAGGCGGCATCAGCATGGTTGCGGCTGCGGATAACGCCACTCGCGATAATGGTGGCAGGCGCCGCTGGCCCGCTCGCTGGGCGGGCCTTTAGCCTGGGACGTGGGATTGTGTCCCCGGCCCGAATTAGCCGCTGGCCGGCCGTTGAGCGGCGAGCGTTCGAACAGGCCGGCGGGATAGTCGGGGTCCGCCCATGCGGGCGAGGCGAGGGCAAGGGCAAGGACGACAAGGCTAGCGCGGGCGAACATCGATCACTCCTCGGTGCGCGCTTGAGGCGCACTATGACCGCGTCGGCGAACGCACGCAATCCGGCCTCGAAGGCCGAACGCGGAAATGCCGGCCGCGTTCCCAACCAGTCCTTTCCGCCACGGCGGGGAAGAGCCGGCGAATCAAGCGCAGTTCGAATTCCACCGATCCGCCAGTCATGTGCTTGTATCCTCCATTGTCCTCGGCCCACCATCCCATGCCGTGTCGGGCTTCGGAGCGGCAGACAGGCGGCTGTCTCCCGAAGCCGCGCGATGCGTGGACAGCGCAGCTGGCCTTGCGCTAGAGAGGCTGGGGTTCGGGGCAACGGCGGCGGCGATGCGGTTTCTCGCGCGGTTCATCGGTCTCCTGGCGCTCGCCGGCGCCTTCGCCGCGGCCGTCATCGACGGGGCGCGCTGGATCGTCGGCGGAACCTTCGCCCCGACCTCGACGGGCGCGGCGATCTACTGGCTTTCCCCCAAGGCGCTCGCCAGCATTCAAGCCTTCGTCGACAGCCGCGTCGGCGCCTGGGCGTGGAACGACGTGCTGCTGCGGGCGCTGCTTGCGCCCGCCTTCGTCGCGCTCACGCTTCTGAGCGCCGCGCTCTTCTTCGTCTCCCGCCACCCGCCGCCGGAGATCGGCCATTCGAGCCGCGACCAGTGACCAACCGGGCGCTTTCGAGCGTGCTCGATGCGACGATTGGCGCCTTGCGCAACGCTGGGGCGTCAGGTTCTTGAGACCTACGAGCTCGGGCTGGCCGAGACCACGGTCAAGGCGCATGTCTCGGAAGTGTTGCGCAAGCTAGGCGTCGTCTCGCGCACCCAGGCGGTGATCGAGGTCGCCCGACTCGACTTCGAGGCGGTGAAAGAGGCCCCGCGGTGGAAGCCGCCGCAACCCGAGCGGCCAAGCCGCGCTCGAGGGCGGAGCTCGCGTCGGCGCCGGCAGGCGCGGGTCAGAGGCTTTCGATGTCCGCGTCGTGCAGGAACGCGATCCCGCGCCGGCGCCGATGCGCCGCGGCCCATATCGCGACGCCGACCGCAATCAGAAACCAGCTTGGGACTTCGATCATCGCTGCGAACTCTTCTTTCTTGACCGTAGGGCCAATGCCGCGCGTCCCGGAGACGCGCACGGCCGCCTTTTCTACGGTCTTTTCTTTCCGTCTTTCTGACTCGAGAGCGGAGAAGTTTACGAGAGTTGCGTTTCCTCGCCTAGGGCCAGATGTGGCGAGACCAAAAAGCGAACGGCGTCAACGCCCATGACGGCAAGAATAGGCGCTTCGGAGCGCCCAGTGAGGATCCGATTGCGCTTTCGGCCGGCTAAAGCACGTGCGAGCCGCCCGCCGAGTGCTTCGCGGCCTTCTGGAATTTCTTGATCACCCGGTCGCGCTTGAGCCTCGAAATGTAGTCGATAAAGAGAATCGCGTTGAGGTGGTCGACCTCGTGCTGCAGCACCGTCGCGAGCAGCCCGCCGGCCAGCACCTCGGCGGGCCTGCCCTCGCGGTCGAGGAAGCGGGCGCGAACGCGAGCCGGGCGCTCGACCTCGGCGTAATACTCGGGGATTGACAGGCAGCCTTCCTCGTAGGTCGAGCGCTCGTCGGACGACCACACGATCTCCGGATTGACGAACACTTTCGGATCCGGCGGCTCCTCCTTTTTGGCGATATCGATGACGAGGAGCCGGATCGGCTCGGCGATCTGGATCGCCGCCAGGCCGACGCCGGGCGCCTCGTGCATCGTCTCGATCATGTCGTCCATCAGCTTCTTGAGCGGCTCGTCGACGCGCTCGATCTTCCGGCTGACGACGCGCAGCTTCGGGTCGGGCAGAGTGATGATGCGGCGAAGGGCCATGCGAGGACTCGAGGAAACCATCGGTCGGGTGATGACGCGCCCCTTCCACCGCCCTTCGGGCGGTCCCCCTCCCCGATCCTCGGGGGGCGCCGCCTTTCCTCCCCCGCATCGCGGGGGAGGGGGGACCACGCGAAGCGTGGTGGAGGGGGTGAGCGCCGCCCATCAACGTGAGGCGACCGCCCTGCCGTAAGAGTTAATCCTCTGGACGGGCGCGGTCAAACGTGTTCTATATTTGTTCGAGACACTTCGCGAACCGAGCCATGACATCAGCCCCCATCGCCGTCATCGACGGCGTCTCGATCGACGCGCTGCAGGCGCTGTGCGCCGCGCTTGCGACGATGGCGCTCCTGCTGCTCTTCACCCTCGTCGCGCTGATCCGCGCCGCCGCGGCGCGCCGCCGCGAGCGGGACATCGCCGACGAGCGGCAGGAGGCGATCGAGGCGCGCTTCGCGGCGCTCGCGCAGTCGAGCGCGGAGCTGGGCGGCCGCCTCTCGGGCATGGCGGAGTGGCTCGGGGCCGGCATCGAGAACCAGGCGCAGCGGACGGGCGACAATCTCGGAAAGCTCAACGAGCGGCTCGCGGTGATCGACGCCGCCCAGGCGCGGCTCGCCGAAATGACGCGCGAAGTGGTGTCGTTGAAAGACATTCTCGCCAATAAGCAGGCGCGCGGAGCCTTCGGCCAGGGGCGGATGGAGGCGATCGTGCGCGACGGCCTGCCGGCTTCCGCCTACGACTTCCAGTTCATGCTTTCGAACCGCGCGCGGCCCGACTGCGTCATCCGCCTGCCGGGCGATAAGCGGCTCCTCGCGGTCGACGCCAAATTTCCGCTGGAAGCCTTCTCCGCCTTGCGCGCGGCGCGCGACGAGGAGGAGCGCAAGGCGGCGTTTTCGCGCGTTCGCGCCGATGTCGGCAAGCATGTGAAGGACATCGCCGAGCGCTATCTGATCCCCGGCGAGACGCAGGACGTGGCGCTGATGTTCGTGCCATCCGAGGCGATCTATTCCGACCTCGTCGAGCATTTCGACGATGTCGTGCAGAAGGCTTTCCGCGCGAAGGTGGTGATCGTCTCGCCGACCTTGATGATGATGGCGATCAGCGTCGCCCAGGCAATTCTGCGCGACGCGCGCATGCGCGACGAGGCGCAGGCGATCCAGGCCGAGGTCGGCAAGCTCGTCAACGACGTGAGGATGCTGACCGAGCGCGCCGCCAAGCTCGAGACCCATTTCCGCCAGGCGCAGGAGGACTTGTCCGGAATCGGCGCGGCGAGCGCGCGCATCGCCCGGCGCGGCGAGCGGATCGAATCCATGGATTTTGCAAGCGAGGGGGAGGCCGCACCCGATTTGCCGCGGCTGGCGCGCGGGGCGGAGTAGGGACGACGGACGAGCGCGAGGCTGGCGGCGGCGCGCAGCGCGAATTAGGATCACGAACGGCCTTTGGCGAGAATTCGATGGACGAGAAGCAATTGCAGGCGCTCGAGGCGTACTCTGGCGGTGAGATGACGGCGCTCGAGTTGCGCCGGCGCCTCCGCGACGCAACCTATGGCGAGGTGCTGATGTTGCTCGGCGAAGCAGACCTCCCGCTGCCGCGGGCGCCGGTCGAGGGGCGGGAAGAACAAATCAGGCGGGCGCGCCAATGGCTGTTCCCGAAGCATGCCGCGTGATCTGAAGCTGTTCGTGGTCGACACCGGACCGCTGATTACCTTGGCGGCGGCCCAGTCGCTCGACTATCTTATGTACGTCAATGCCGATCTCGTGATTCCGGACGCGGTCCTTTACGAGGCGACTCATGACGCGGCGCGCCTCCGGTCCAGCGCCGGGCGCCGGCGGCTCGCTCTCAAAGGATGCGTGCATGAGCGGGAGCGCGAACGCCATGGAGCCCCTCGTTGTCGATGAGGCCGACGCGCCGGCTGACGGCTGGGACGATCCGGTCAGGGGCCGCATCCGCTGGCGCACCCTCTTCTCCAAGGGCGGCACGCCGACCGACGGGATCACCTGCGGAGTCGCCGATCTCGAGCCCGGCGACTGGCTCGGGCTGCACCGGCACGCGCCGCCGGAGATCTACTACGTGTTCGCGGGCGCGGGCGTCGTCGCCCTGAACGGCCGCGAGGTCGCGGTCGGGGCCGGGAGCGCGGTGTTCATTCCCGGCATGGCGGAGCACGGGATCAGGCAGACCGGCACGGAGCTCTTGCGCTTCCTCTACGGCTTCCCGGTCGATTCGTTCGACGACGTGGAGTATCTCTTCTCGGCGGCGCCTGTAGGGCGCGGTCGATGACCGCGCCGCCGCGCTGAGCGCGGCTGCAGGAGTGACCTATGTCCCATCATTCTCGCGTCGCTATTGGGCGACGGGCGCCGCTGATTTTTATACCAGTAATGTACGTGAAAACCACCTCGAGGCAGGATCTTCATGACGACGCTAAACCGGGGTCCAAGCCTTTGAAGTTCCTTGGGTGCGCCGCTAAACCGGCGCTAAAACCGCCTTTCCGCGGCGGCCTCTCCCGGGTTGACCTGCGGAGGCCGAGCATGCCTTGCCAGCGTCGTCGCGCCGCGATAGCGGTCGGGCCGATATTCGATCAGGAACGAAGAAGCGCATGTCCTCGACCATGGTCGTCACGCCCTATTCCGCAGCGCCCGGGCGCGCCTGCGGCGCCTGCACGCTCTGCTGCAAGGTCTATGCGCTGCCGGAGCTTAAGAAGGCGCCGGGAGTCTGGTGCGCGCATTGCAAGCCGGGCAAGGGCTGCGCGATCCACGATTCCGCGCCCGGCCAGTGCCAAAAATTCTTCTGCCTGTGGATGACCGACGGCAAGTTGCCGGACGAATGGCGGCCGGACCGGGCGCGCTTCGTGCTGTCGATCTTTCCGCCGAACGGCTTCGTCTACGGCCAGGTGGATCCGGGATCGCCGGGCGCCTGGCGCAGGCAGCCCTATTACGACGGCCTCAGGGCGCTCGCGAGGACGCTCCTCGATGAGCGCCGGCATGTGATCATGTTCGTGGACGATGAGGCGATCCTCGTCATGCCGGACGAGGCGCTGCCGCTGGGCAGGATGACGGCAAACGACCAGTTCCGCCTCGAGCCGGCTTTTGGACCGAAGGGCCCGACGTGGCGGGCGACCAGGGTCCAGGCATGACGGACAAGGCGCTCGTCCCGTTTTCCGGCAAGCAGCATTCGACGGTCAGCCTCGCCTAAGCGCTCGAGCGCTTCGCCCATGTCGAAACGATCGGCTTCCGCGACGGACAGAAGCGCCGGATCGAGCTCGACGTCCGGCCGAACATGCTCGCCGCGCTGAGAGGCGCCTTTCCCACCTGGGCGGAGAAGCTTGGCCAAGACCATCGAGGCGCTCGTTCGGATGAGCGACACGGCGATCACCCGCGACGTCGCAATCCGCTTGGAGGCGAACGTCCTGCCGAACACTTTCGTGCCGGAGCTATCCGGCGGGCCGGCGGAGGACGCAAAAAAGCCGCAACGGTGCTTTCTGAAACCGGCGCCGACGCAGGTTCGGCGTGAATCGTCAACGGCCGAAAGGACTGCCATCTTGCGACGTCTGCTTCTCGCCGTCGGCTTGTGCGTCGGCCTCTCCGGGCCCGCGTTCGCCTATTCCTCGACCACCACCGCCTGGTCCAACATGCGCCATGCGCCGAACGGGCATTCGCGAGTCGTTCAAAGCGTTCCCGCGAGCGCCGAGATCGACCTGCAGAGTTGCGCCGGGAACTGGTGCTACGCCTCCTGGCGCAACCTCTATGGCTATATCCCCTCGTTCGCCGTCGCCGAGGCGAGCGCGCCGCCCGGCGTGGTTGCCGCGCCCCCGCTCATCGCGGCCGCCCCGCCGGTGGTGGTCGCCCCGTCGGTCGTCGTCGGTCCGGCCTTTGGATGGGGCGGGCCCTATGTCGGAATCGGATACGGCTGGGGATGGCGGCGCTGGTAGGCGCCCCCTACCGCATCGCGGCTTGCCGCCCTATATGCGGCCCGACCCCCATCCCTTAAGGAGACGAAGCGCGTGACGGACACTCGCGAGCCCGAGAAAATTCCGGTGACCGTCCTGACCGGCTATCTCGGCGCCGGAAAGACGACGCTGCTCAACCGCATCCTCAGCGAGAAGCACGGCAGGCGGTACGCCGTCGTCGTCAACGAGTTCGGCGAGATCGGCATCGACAACGAGCTCGTCGTCGGCGCCGACGAGGAAGTGTTCGAGATGAACAACGGCTGCATCTGCTGCACCGTGCGCGGCGACCTGATCCGCATCATCGAGGGGCTGATGAAGCGGAAGGGCAGGTTCGACGCGATCATCGTCGAGACGACCGGCCTCGCCGACCCCGCCCCGGTGGCGCAGACCTTCTTCGTCGATGAGGACGTGCAGAAGGCGGCCCGGCTCGACGCGGTGGTGACGGTCGCCGACGCCAAGTGGCTCGCCGCGCGGCTGCGCGACGCCCCTGAGGCGAAGAACCAGATCGCCTTCGCCGACGTCATCGTCATCAACAAGACGGACCTCGTGACGGCTGCGGAGCTGCGCGAGGTCGAGGCGCGCATCCGCGCCATCAACCCGTACGCCTCGCTCCATCGGACGACGAAATGCGGCGTTGCGCTCGCCGACGTGCTCGAGCGGCGGGCGTTCGATCTCGACCGCATTCTCGACATCGAACCCGGCTTTTTGTCCGCCGAGGACCATGTTCACGACCATGATCACGACCACGCCGAGCATCATTCCGGGCTCAAGCATTATCATGACGAGGACATGCAGTCGGTGGCGCTGAGGCTCGAGGGCGACGTCGATCCGGCCAAGTTCATGCCCTGGATCAACCGGATCACCCAGGAGCAGGGCCCCAACATCCTCCGTTGCAAGGGGATCGTGGCGATGAAGGACGACCCCAAGCGCTTCGTGTTCCAGGGCGTCCACATGATGCTCGACGGCGATTCCCAGCGCGAGTGGCTGCCAGACGAGAAGCGGGAGTCGAAGGTCGTTTTCATTGGCCGCAACCTCGGGGAGGAGGACATCCGCAATGGATTCCTCGCCTGCGCGGCTTGAGCCTGCGGTCGCGGTCGCCTCGCCGACGAGGACGGCCTGACGAGGTCGGCCGCCGGCGCTTTGCTGGTGTTCCTGTCCGATGACCGAAGCCCAGGCCACGTCCTCCCTCGCCCAGCGCGTGCACGCCTTCGACGCAGGCGCGCATGTCGTGGCGGCTTCGTTCCTCGACGAGGCGCCGGCGCTGGCGCTCGCCGACGGCGCCGTCCTGATCGGCGAAGCGGACGATCAGACGCGGCTCGAGGCCCATCCGGAGGCGGCGATCCTCGTCGCCGCCGCTGACGGCAAGACGGTTCTGACCGGCGGCGACGACGGGCGGGTGGTCGCGATCGGCCCCGACCGCGCGCTCCGCGTTATCGCCGACGAGAAGGGCCGCTGGATCGATGCGCTCGCGATGCGCGGGAGCGCCTGCGCCTGGAGCGCCGGCAAGCAGGTCAGCGCACGCGACGAGGCCGGCTCGGTCCGCACCTGGGAGGCGCCGTCGAGCGTTCGCGGCCTCGCCTTCCAGCCGAAGGGCTATCGGCTGGCGGCGACGCACTACAACGGCGTCTCGCTCTGGTTCCCCAAAGTCGAAGGGCCGCCGCAGACGCTCGAATGGAAGGGCGCGCATCTCGACGCGACCTTCTCGCACGACGGCCGCTTTCTGGTCAGCTCCATGCAGGAGAACGCGCTGCATGGCTGGCGGCTCGCCGATTCACGCAACATGCGGATGACCGGCTATCCCGGCAAGACGCGCTCGTTGTCGTGGTCGCACGACGGCGCCTGGCTCGCGACCTCGGGGGCGGACGCGGCGGTCGTCTGGCCGTTCAAGGACAGGGACGGCCCGATGGGCAAGGCGCCGCAGGAATGCGGCGTGCGCGAGGCGCGGGTGACCAGGGTCGCCTTCCACCCACGCGCGCTTGTCGTGGCCATCGGCTATTCCGACGGCCTCGTGCTGCTCTGCCGGCTCGCCGACGCCGCGGAGATCCTGGTTCGGCGCTCCGGCGGCGGGCCGGTCAGCGCGCTTGCCTGGAACTCCAGCGGCTCGCGCCTTCTGATCGGCCTCGAATCCGGCGAGGCCGGCCTTCTGAACCTGCCGGGATGATCATTCAGGGCCGGCGCATCCCCTTGCATGGTTTGTCCCGAATCGCCTTAAAGCCTCTCCCCGCAAGCGGCCGTTGCGCACCATCATCATTCGAACATCTCCTGGGCCTACTTCGGCGACCAGTTCGACCTCTACCTGAAGGACAAGTATGACCTCAACTATCCCGCCGACCAGTATTGCAACATCTGCAAGTGGGGGCAGTACGCGACCTCGATCATGACGGACCCGGCCGCGCGGACCGCGCATCTCAAGGATACGAAGAATTTCTACGACGACGTCGCGAAGGGAGTGTTGCCGGCGGTGCCCTACGTCAAGCCGAGCGGCCTCGTCGACGGGCGCCCGGGGTCATCGAAGCTCGACCTGTACGAGGGGTTCGTCAAGAGGCTCGTCGACGCCGTCCGAAGCAACGCCGGTCTATGGGCGAACACCGCTATCTTCGTGACCTTCGACGAGGGCGGCGGCTATTACGACTCGGGCTACGTCCAGGCTGTCGACTTCTTCGGCGACGGCACCCGCATCCCGATGATCGTCGTGTCGCCGTACAGCAGGGGCGCGCACATCTCGCATACTTATACGGACCACGTGTCGACGCTGAAGTTCGTCGTGGCGAACTGGGGACTTTCGCCCGTCACGAGCGGCAGCCGCGACAACCTGCCGAACCCGATCACGGGCGCCGATCCCTACGTTCCGGCCAACCAGCTGGCGATCGGCGACATGATGGACATGTTCAACTTCTCGCATTGAGACTGCGAACACGGGCCATTCCTTTCGGATGAGGCCGCCCTCAAGGCGGCCTCTGTCTGTTTGCGGAATCGAGGGCCGGGGAATCGGGGACCAACGAGCGCCCCTCGCCCGTCAGGCAGGAGGACGAGTTCCGTGACCGATCGCGAGTTCTTCACTGCTCCGGCCGCTCTTCGATGAGCGGGCGGAGGGCGCGGAGGCGGGCAAGGCCGCATGCCGACAAGGGCGACAGCGCCAACGAGGAGGCTTGACGCGCACCTCGACAGGGCTTCCTCTTCCAACTCACGGGGGAGGTCTGAAAATGAGCGCCTTGGCGCGCGACGCAGCGCAGGAATTCACGAGCCGCTTCGGCCGCAGGGCCAAGGTCAGCCGCGCGCCGGGACGGGTTAACCTGATCGGCGAGCACACCGATTACAACGACGGCTTCGTCATGCCGGCGGCGCTCGAATTCGCCACCCTCGCCGCCGCCGCGTCGCGGGCAGACCGGCGGCTGCGCGTCCATTCGTTGATCATGGACGAGACGCACACTTTTGACCTCGACGCTCCGCCGGCGGGCGGCCGCCACGATTGGCCGGATTACGTGTTCGGCGTCGCCGTGATGCTGGAGAAGAGCGGTCGGCGCCTCGTGGGCGCCGACCTCGTCGTCTTCACCGACGTGCCGCTCGGCGCGGGCCTGAGCTCCTCGGCGGCGCTCGAGGTGAGCGTCGCCCACGCGCTTCTGACCGCCGCCGGTCTGACGTTCGATCCCATCGAGATCGCGAAAATATGCCAGCGGGCGGAGAACGACTATGTCGGCATGCGCTGCGGTATCATGGACCAGTATGTGTCGGCCTGCGGCGTCGCGGGCAATGCGCTCCTCATCGACTGCCGCTCGCTCGAATCGCGCAATGTTCCGATCGCGCCGAACCTCAGGCTCCTCATCGCCAATTCGAACGTGCGCCACCAGCACGCGGGCGGCGAATACAATGCCCGCCGGGAGGCCTGCGAGGAAGGGGTGCGGCTCCTGCGTCCCTATCTCGGGCCAATCGCGGCCTTGCGCGACGTGAGCCCAGCCGACCTCGTGCGCCATCGCAGGATCCTGCCCGAGCTCGTCTACCGGCGCTGCCGACACATCGTCACCGAAAACGCCCGCGTGCTCGAGGCCGAGCGGGCGCTGAGGACGGGCGACTTCCTCGCCTGCGGCAAGGCGATGAACGCGTCGCACGCCTCCATGCGCGACGACTTCGAGATCACCTGCCCGGAGATCGACTTCCTGGTCGGCCTCGTGCAGGGCGAGCCGGGCGTCTACGGCTCGCGGATGACGGGGGGCGGCTTCGGCGGCTGCACGGTGAGCCTCGTCGAGGCGAATGCGGTCGAGCGCGTGAAGAAGCGCATCGTCGAAGGCTACCCGGCCGGCGTCGGGCGCGAGGCGGACGTGTTCGTCTGCTCGCCCTCAGACGGCGCCGGCCTCGTCCCGCTGGAAGGGGGCTAGAGGCCTTGACCAGACTCGATCTCGGCGAGACCTCGCACCGCCGCCTCAATCCGCTGACCGGCGAATGGATTCTCGTCTCGCCGCATCGGATGCAGCGGCCCTGGCAGGGCAAGCGCGAGGCGCTCGCCGCAGCGCCGTCGCTCGCCTACGACCCGGGCTGCTATCTCTGTCCGGGCAATCAGCGCGCGAGCGGCGCGCGCAACCCCCACTATCCGCACACATTCGTGTTCGACAACGACTTCGCCGCGCTTCTTCCCGACGCGCCGCCGGAGAGAATTGCGGACGGGCTTTTCGTCGCGGAAGGCGAATCCGGGCTCTGCCGCGTACTCTGCTTCTCGCCGCGCCACGATCTGACGCTGGCGCAAATGGGCGTCGCCGAGGTCGAGCGGGTGGTCGACTCCTGGGTCGAGGAGACGATCAATTTTGGCTCGCGCGAGGACATCGCCTTTGTCCAGGTGTTCGAGAACCGCGGCGAGATCATGGGCTGCTCGAACCCGCATCCGCACGGCCAGATCTGGGCTACGCGCCATCTGCCGAACGAGCTCGAGAAGGAGACGCGCCATCAGACCGAATATCTCCTCGAGCGCGGCCGCGTCCTGCTCATCGATTATCTCGAGCAGGAGCTCGAGCGCGGCGATCGCATCGTCTTCGCCAACGCGCATTTCGTCGTCCTCGTGCCGTTCTGGGCGGTGTGGCCGTTCGAGACGATGATTCTCCCGCGGCGGCGCATCGGCGGCTTCGACGAATTGCGTCCCGAGGAAAAGCCCGCCCTGGCCGGCGCTCTATCCGAACTCACGCGGCGCTACGACCGGCTGTTCGACGTGTCGTTCCCCTATTCGATGGGCTTCCACCAGAAGCCGACAGGAGGCGCCGTGCACGCCGAATGGCAGATGCACGCCCATTTCTACCCGCCGCTCCTGCGCTCGGCGACGGTGAAAAAGTTCATGGTCGGCTTCGAGATGCTGGGGTCGCCGCAACGCGACTTGACGCCCGAAGCGGCGGCCGCGAGGCTGCGGCTGGCGGCGGCGTAATTTTGGAATCATGGCATGAGCAGTCCCGCGGAAGCGAGCAGACGCCCGGTCGAGATCGACGGCTACGCCATCGTTTCGGACGACGACCGGATCGCCGGCCCCGACGGGCTCGTTCCGGCTTCGCTGCGCAACGAGAAGGATTGGGAATATTACCAGAACGCGCTGGCGCGCTCGGACCTGATCGTGTTCGGCCATCGCAGTCACGAGCTCGAGCCCAACGTCAGAGGCGACGCCCGTCTCGTGATTTCGAGCCGCGCAGCCGGGCTCGAGCAACGCGCCGACGCCTGGTGGTGGAACCCGGCGCGCACGAGCTGGGCGGAGGCCGCGAAAATACTGCTGCCGAACGGCGGTGACGTGGCCGTCCCCGGCGGCCAGGGCGTGTTCGACGTCTTCCTCGAGATCGGCTTCGACGCGTTCCATTTGTCGCGCGCGCACGGGGTGAAGTTGCCCGGAGGACGAGCGGTTTTTTCCGCCTGCGACGCGGGCCTCTCGGCGGACGCCGTCCTCGCCGACGCCGGCCTCTGCCCCAGCGAAAAGATCCCGCTCGATCCCGAGCGCGGCGTCGCGATGACCGTCTGGCGAGCCCCACGGGACATGCTCAGGAATACTCGCTGACCTCGATCAGGTTTCCGTCGGGATCGCGGAAATAGATCGAGGTCATCCTGCCGCGCGCCCCCGACCGCTCGACCGGACCGAGCTCGACCTCCGCGCCATGCTCCCGAAGGCGCTGCGCGACCTCGTCGAGCGTGCGACCGGTCACGAGGCAGAAGTCCGCCGCCCCGGCGGTCGGTTTCGACGCCTTCGGCTCGAAGGTGTGGTCGGCCTGATGCACGTTGATCTTCTGCGAGCCGAACGCGAGCGCGGCAGGCCGGCCGGGCGACCTCAGAATTTCCAATCCGAGCGCGCTCTCATAGAAGGCCAGCGTCGCTTCGAGGTCCGCGACCGTGATGACGAAATGATCGATGCTCTCGATCACAGGTTCGGTTTCGCGTCGCGTCATGACGGATCGCTCCTCGCGCCCAGCGTCCTTCCTCTGAAGAGCAGACACGCCGAGGCGAAGCCTCGAGCGGCTACAACTCATCAGGCTCGCAGGGCCTGGTCGAGATCGGCGATCAGATCGTCCGGGTTCTCGATGCCGACCGAGAGGCGGATCAGCGCCGGGGTGATCCCGAGGCGCATCTGCTCCTCGGGTGCAATGTCGGAATGGGTCATCGACGCCGGATGCGACGCCAGGCTCTCCGTTCCGCCCAGGCTGACGGCGAGCTTGAACACTTCGAGCTTATCCAGCACGGCGAAGGCCTCCGCCTCGCCGCCCTTCACCTCGAAGCTGAAGGTCGAGCCCTCGCCCTTGCACTGGCGCTCGAAAACCGGGCGATCCGGATGGTCCTCGGGCAGAAAGCCCAGGCGCCAGACAGAAGCGACCGCGGGGTGGGCGTGGAGAAAGCCGGCCACCTTGCGCGCGCCATCGGCCGCGGCGGTCATCCTGAGCTTGAGCGTCTCGAGCGAGCGCATCAAGAGCCAACCGGTGTGCGGATCGCACATCGTGCCGAGGATGGTGCGCATGCCGCGGATCGGATCGAGCGCGGTCGCCGCGCCCGAGCAGCCGCCCGCGATCAGATCGGAATGGCCGCCGACATATTTGGTGAGCGAGGTCACGACCAGGTCGGCGCCGTGGGCGAGCGGCGTCTGGTACAGGGGGCCGAGCATCGTGTTGTCGACGATGACCATCGGGCGCCGTCCGTCGACGCCGCGCAGGGTGTCGGCGATTTCTCTGGCGCGGGAAATGTCGACGAGGCCGTTGGTCGGATTGGCCGGCGTCTCGAGGTAGAGGACCGCGACCGAACCGAGCGCGCGCGCTCGCTCGACCGCGTCCTCCATCGCCCTCACCCCGCCTTCCGCGGCGAAGCCGATCGGCGTCACGCCGAATTGCGGCAGGATGTTCTCGAGCAGGAATTCCGTGCCGCCGTAGACCGGGCCGGAATGGAGGAGGATCGAGCCCGGCCGCAGGTAGGCCCAGAGGGTCGTCGAAATGGCCGCCATGCCCGAGGCGAACGCCAGATTGCCCTCGGCCTCGTCCCAGATCGCCAGCCGGTCCTCGAGCATTTCGAGATCGGGGTTGTTGATCCGGCTGTAGATGAGGCCCGGCTCCTCGTTCGGCCGTTTCTGGCGCAGGCCATAGGCCAGCTCGAAGAATTCCTTGCCGTCCCGGGCGGTGCGGAAGACGAAGGTCGACGTGTGGAAGACCGGCGGCTTCAGCGACCGCTCCGACAGGAACGGATCGTAGCCGTAGCCCATCATCAGGGTTTCCGGCGACAGCGTCCGGTTGCCCAAAAGCCTCTTGCGCCATCGTTCGTTGGACATGAGCTTCGCCTCCCGGGGGGCCGTTCACACAGATAAACTGACATTTTGGCGCTTTGAAGCGCCCGCTCGTCCCTGTACGTCCGATGGCGCGGCGCGCCGATCCGCGGTAAGGTGGACGAGGGGGCCCTTCGGGAGGCGGACACGGCCGTCCATCTGCACCACGTGAACATTCTCGGCCGAGGATCTCGAGGCGACCATCGCCTTTTATGTCGAGGCGGTCGGCCTGACCAAGGGAGAGCGCCCTCCCTTCAGCTTTGCCGGGGCCTGGCTCTATGACGGCGCACGGCCCGCGGTCCATCTCACGCTCGCAGCCCAGGGGCCGACGGGCGCGGCCGCCGTCGATCACGTCGCCTTCGTCTATGAAGCGCTCGACGAAGCTGGCCCGGCTCACCCGGCTGAACCTGCGCCACACTCCGCCGAAGCTGGTTCCCGGGACCCAAATTCGCCAGTGTTTCGTGAAGGACCCGAACGGCGTGACCGTGGAATTGCAGGGGCTTTAGACGGCTCAGTAGATCTTCACATATTCGAAATCGCCCGGCTGGTTGTTGACGCCGACGCGCGGCGGGGCGATCCAGCTCGCGTATTTGCCTCGCTCATGGCAGGGCTTCATCAGCGAGTTGATGAATTTCATATCGTCGTCGTCCGGCAGCCAGGCGCCGCTTTCCGCCCGCCACCTGTCGTCAGTCAGGACCTCGCCCGCCGGGCTCACGCGCTTGCCGGCGAACTCGCCGATCCTGCGGTTGAAGCCCTTGTGCGGCTGGATGAACTTGAAGGCGATCCCGGCCTTCTCGACCATCTTGTTCCACCGGTCGACGCCGCCCTGGCAATCGGCGATGTAGTCGTCGAGCAGCCGCGCGTTGATCGCGCGCAGCGCCGGAACCTGCTCCTCGACGATCTTGCCGTCGACGACGCGCACGACCGGGTAGGTCGCGCCGGCGAGAAGGTGGTCGTCCTCGAGCCTCGCTTCGTTGAAGCGGCCCTTGATGCCGGCGCTGAACGTCTCGGCGGCGTTGCCGGAGATCTCGGCGCCGAACAGATCGCGCGTCGCCGAAATATGGAAATTGGCCTTGCGCTGCAGGAGCGGCAGGTCGACCACGCCGAGCCCGCGAACGGCTTCGACGTCGTTCGGGTCCTTGATGCCGGCCCTCACCATCGCTGCGCAGGTCGCCTCGATCGTCCGCTGCACGCCGGTCTCGCCGACAAACATGTGATGGGCCTCCTCCGTCAGCATGAACCGGCAGGTGCGCGACAGCGGATCGAAGCCGCTCTCGGCGAGGGCGGCGAGCTGCATCTTGCCGTCGCGGTCGGTGAAGGTGGTGAACATGAAGAACGACAGCCAGTCCGGCGTGTTCTCGTTGAAGGCCCCGAGGATGCGCGGATTGTCCGTCTCGCCGCTGCGGCGCTCGAGCAAGGCCTGGGCCTCCTCGCGGCCGTCCTTGCCGAAATATTTGACCAAGAGGTAGACCATGGCCCACAGGTGGCGGCCTTCCTCGACATTGACCTGGAAGAGGTTGCGCATGTCGTAGAGGCTCGGCGCGGTCGCGCCAAGATGGCGCTGCTGCTCGACGGAAGCGGGCTCGGTGTCGCCCTGCACGACGATCAGCCGGCGCAGAAGGGATCGATATTCGCCCGGAACTTCCTGCCAGGCCGGCTCGCCCTTGTGACGGCCGAAGGGGACCGCGCGCCCCTCGACCTTCGGCGCGAGCAGGATGCCCCAGTGATATTGCGGCATCAGCACGTAGCCGAACTTGGCCCAGCCGCCCGGATCGACCCCGACGGCCGTGCGCAGATAGACCTGCGACGCCTGATAGCCTTCGGGGCCCATGACGTTCCACCAGTCGAGGTAGTTGGGCCGCCAAGTCTCCAGGGCGCGCTGCACCTGCTTGTCGGAGGAGAGGTCGACGTTGTTGGGGATCACGTCGTTGTAGTTGATCTCGACGAAGCGATCGCCGCTGACCGTCATCGCGTCGTCATTGAGAGTGTCTTCAGAACTCATGATTTTTTCCTTCTAAGATGATGCCTTTTCCATCCGCGGGCTCAGATCGGGCTGGCTCTTCGACCGCCGCGTCTCCAGCACCTCGGCCTTCCGGGTGAGCCTGTCGCCCAGCCGAACCGGGTTGGGCCACTTGATATAGGCGACGCCCGGAGAGCCGAAGGACTCGGAGCCGGCAAGCACATTGTCGACGGCAAGGCGCATGGCGATGGCGCAGGTCAGCCAGCCGCTGGCGATCAATCCTCCGAACCGCCCCTTGGGCGGCCTCCGGGTCGGTTTGGAACCATTGCGGGTCGTAGGCTTCGGCGAAGCGCCTCGCCTCCTCCTCGGAGACGAGATAGGGGCCCGCCTCGATGACCTTTCCGGGGTGCAGCTCGGCGAATTTCATTGCTTCTCCCGACGAGCCGGGCGGAGGCCAACCCTTGGCGACCGCGAAGGGGCCAACCTTGTCATGCCCGCGCACGCGGGCATCCAGAGCCGCGGGGAGTCCGGATCCCCGCTTTCACGGGGGACGACATGGCGCGGCCGCATCAATAAGTCTCCAGGTGCAGCCGGCCCTCGCGCTTGAGCGAGGTCCCGACCGCTTCCCAGTCGAGCCCTCCGGCGCGCGCGACGTCGCGCAAGGCCAGCACGACGCCATCCTCCATGGCCTTCAGGCCGCAGACGTAGAAATAAGCGTTGGGATCGGCGATGAGCGGGGCGAGATCAGCGGCCCGCTCGCGCATGAGATCCTGTACATAGCGTTTGGGCTCGCCCGGCGTGCGGCTGAAGGCGAAGTTGATGTCGATGAAGTCCTTGGGCAGATTGCCGAGCGGACCGAAGTAGGGAAGCTCCTCCTTGGTGCGGGCGCCGAAAAAGAGCATCAGCTTGCCGCCCTCGAATTTTCCCGACTTGCGCAGCCGACGCCGCCATTCGGTCATGGCCCGCATCGGCGCGCTGCCGGTGCCGGTGCAGATCATCACGATCGCGCTTCTCGGATGGTTCGGCATGAGGAAGCTCGCGCCGAAGGGCCCGGTAACCTGGACCTCGTCGCCGACCTTAAGGTCGCAGAGATAGTTGCTGGCGACGCCGCGCACCCGGCGGCCCTCATGGTCCTCCAGCACCCGCTTCACCGTCAACGACCCATTGTTGTATCCGGGCCGCTCGCCGTTGCGAGGACTGGCGATCGAATATTGCCGCGGGTGGTGCGGTCGCCCCTCCGCATCGAAACCGGGCGGAACGATTCCGATGGACTGGCCTTCCAGCGCCGGGAACGGCGTCGCGCCGAAATCGAGGACGATGTGGTGAGTGTCGTAGTCCTTGCCGATCTCCGTCACCCGCACGTTGCCGACGACCGTGGCCACGATCGATTTTTCAAATCCGCGCGGACCGTAGAGATTGACGTACGGGTGGGCCGCCGACCACGGCGGCGCGACGGCGGCGTAATCGCCCACGCTGAAGAGGTCGCCGCCTTCCGAAACGATCGGCGCGGCGGTCTCGGCCGCTTCCGCCGTCGCTTCGACCGGCGCGGCGCCCGCCGCGGCAAGCTCGTTCGCGTCCAACTCGGGAGGCAGGACATCCCACTCGAACTGCGCCTCGACGCTGTAGGCGTTCGCGCGCGGCATGACGCGCCAATTGTCGATGCTGCCGGTCGGGCAGGGCGGAATGCAGGCCATGCAGAGGTCGCACTTCTTCGCGTCGACCACGTAGTTGCGCGCGTCATGCGTGATCGCGCCGACCGGGCAGGTCGCCTCGCAGGTGTTGCAGCGGATGCAGATTTCAGGATCGATCAGGTGCTGCCTGATGACCGCCGCGTTGACGTGCTCCATGCTCTTCCTCCCGAGGGAGGGCGCGCGTCTCTGCGCGCCTTCGGGCGGCGAGACGCCGCCCCTCCGATTCGCTTTAGACCCTGCCCCAGTCGAGCGCGGCTTTTTCGCCCGTGCCGTAGACTTTCAGCACGCCCTTCTCGCCGACGGCGTTCGGCCGCTGGAAAATCCAGTTCTGCCACGCCGACAAGCGCCCGAACACGCGGGTGAGCATTGTCTCCGGTCCGTTGAAGCGCAGGTTCGCCTCGAGCGCGGTCAGCGCATCGGGGCTCATCGATGCGCGCTCCTCGACGGCGAGCCGCACCTCGTCGCTCCAGTCGATGTCGTCGGGAATGGAGGTGGCGAGCCCGAGCGCAAAAGCGGCCGCCGCGTCGAGCGGCTCGTCGAGCTTCGCCTTCAGCGCTTCGAGCGCCGCCCTCTCGTCGTAGAAGCGGCGCCCGAGCCGGCTCTGGCCGGTCGCCATCGGATAATCGCCGAAATTCGCCGCGCCGACCACCATCTTCGGCGCCCGCGCCGCCTCGCCCGGCAGCGCCAGATGGTAGATGCGGTCGCAGGCGAGCGCCAACTCGAACAGCGTGCCCGCGAAGCACGAGCCTTCCTCCACCAGCGCGAAAAGACTGCGCGAGGTGACGTCGAGCCGGCTCAAGGTGCGGCGCAGATAGCATATGGTCTCGCGCACGAGCCAATGCTCTTTGAGCGCCTGGAGCGTCTCGTCCATGGCAGCGACGGGCGCGGGCTCCCCCTCGGTCTTGATTAGCCACACGCCGACGTCGAGCTCGTTGGTGCGCATCCAGAGGATCGCGTCTTCCAGCTCGCGGGCGAGCTTGAGCGGGTACCACTTCGCTCCCGCCGCCTCGACCGCCGCGGCGTCCTGCGGCTGCGGGCCCGATGGGCCCGTGACGGTCAGGGTCGCCGCGCGCGCAGCCCGGTCGATCGCCACCGAAACATGGGAATAGCGCAGGGCGTCCGCCTCAACGATCCGCTCGATCGGCGTCAGTTCGACGCCCTTGGCCTTCTCGGGGCGGTCACTCGTCGCCGCGAGCGCCAGCGCGCGCTCCTTCACCGTAGCGGCGAACTCACCGGGCTTGGCGATGTGGTCGACCAGTCGCCAATCGACCGCCTTCTGGCCGCGCACGCCTTCGCTCGTGGTGCAGAAGACGTCGGCGAGGTCGTGGCGGACGTGGCGTTTGTCGGTGAGGCGGGTCAAACCGCCGGTACCCGGGAGCACGCCGAGCAGCGGCGCCTCGGGCAGGCTGACGGCGCTCGAGCGGTCGTCCACCAGCACGATCTCGTCGCACGAGAGCGCGAGCTCATAGCCGCCGCCCGCGCAGGACCCGTTCACCGCGGCGAGGAACTTGAGTCCGCCGTAGCGCGACGAATCCTCGAGCCCGTTGCGCGTCTCATTGGTGAACTTGCAGAAGTTGACCTTCCAGGCGTGGCTCGAAACGCCGAGCATGAAGATGTTGGCCCCGGAGCAGAACACCCGGTCCCGCGCGCTGGTGACGACGACGACGCGCACTTCCGGGTGCTCGAAGCGGATGCGGTTGACCGCGTCGTTGAGCTCGATGTCGACCCCGAGATCGTAGCTGTTGAGCTTGAGCTTGTAGCCGGGGCGAATTCCCCCGTTCTCGTCGAAAAAGGCGAGGAGTGTGGCGACGGAGCCGTCGAGTTTCAGCTTCCAATGACGATAACGCTCAGGCGCGGTCTGATAATCGACCGGGTCGGGGCTGCTCATTGGCCTCTCCTGGCAAGCAATTTAGTGCAATGTCGCTAATGCACCATAGTGCCTCTCGGGAAGCGCGGCAAGCGTTCTGAAATGGGTTCTTTTGCGCGCTGGCTAGACCGGCAGACCCAGCGCCTTCCGCACCTCGGCGCGAAGGATCTGGTACGTCTCGAGGAGCGGCTGCGCGCTGGTGTCGACCCTGAGCTCGGCCTTCGAGTAGAAGGCCGCCCGGCCGGCGAGGATGGTTTTCAGATCCTCCATCGCCTCGGAGCTCGCCGCCATCGGGCGAAAGTCGCCCTGGGCGGCGACGCGCGCCATGTGGTCTTCCGGATCTGCCTTGAGCCACACTGTCGTGCAATGGCTGAGCAGCAGGTTGAAGCTGACGAGGTCGGAGACCATGCCGCCGGCGGTGGCGATCACCGCCTCGGGATAGATCTGGATCGCTTCCTCGAGCGCGCGGCGTTCATAGCGGCGGTAGGCGTTCTGACCGTAAAGTCCGAGGATCTCGGCGATGCTGCAGCCCGCCATCTTTTCGATCTCCCGGGTGAGCTCGACGAAAGGGAAATCCAGGTCTTCGGCCAGCATGCGGCCGAGCGTCGATTTCCCTGCGCCGCGCAGCCCGATGAGGGCGATGCGCGACGAGCGCGGGCTGTCGGCACCCCGGGCGCCATCCGTGCCGAGGAGTTCGCCGACCGCGATCCGCACATGACGTAATGTCGCCTCGTCGCGGTTCCCCAGCATTTCGCGCAAGAGGAGCCACTCCGGCGACTGGGTGGTCATGTCGCCCAAAAGCTCGGCGAAGGAGCAGTGCAGCGCGCGCGTGACCTGCAGCAGGACCAGGATCGAGGCGTTGCCGACGCCGTATTCGAGATTGGCGAGATGTCGCTCGGAAACCTCGGTCGCCTGGGCGAGCGCCTTGCGCGTCATGCCGCGGCGCGCCCTCAAGCCCCGCACCCGCTCGCCGAGCGCGATCAGGAACGGGTCCTTGCGCTCCGCGATCTCGCCTTCGCCCGAAGGCTCGCCCGGGACGATCAGACCTGCCGGCAGTATAGTGCTTGACATGAAGTACTCGCGCCCGTACCAGAGCCGTGAAGCACAATATTGCATCAACGACAAGGCAGGCAAGCCGTTCCCGAGAGCCTGTGACGCCATGACTCTCGCGAAGGAAACCGCGGGCGACCCCCGCGGTCTTCGCTCGCGCAACTCGCGGGACGCACCTCCGGGCGCGCGTCGATTTACCAGTTGCCACAAGGCCGAATTCGGTCCACCTAACATCAAAACGACGAAGACCGGGAGAAGACGACAGCATGAGCCCGAACGTCGCTGCGCCGCCGGACATGTTCAACTTCGCCCGACATCTTCTCGATACGAACGCGAGCCGCGCCGACAAGGTCGCCTTCATCGACGATAAGGGCGCGCTCACCTATGGCGGGCTCGACGAGCGCGCCCGCCGTCTCGCGGCCGCGCTGAAGGACGGCGGCGTCAAGCGAGAGGAGCGCGTGATGCTGCTCATGCTCGACAGCGCCGACTGGCCTGTCGCCTTTCTCGGGGCGATGCTGGCCGGAATCGTCCCGGTCCCGGTCAATACCCTCCTCACCGCCGACGACTACGCCTATCTGCTCGAACACTCCCGCGCGCAGGCGGTTTTCGTCAGCGGCCCGGTCAAACCGGCGCTGAAGGCGGCGCTGACCAGGTCGGACCACGAGGTCCACAAGGTCGTCGTCTCGCGTCCGACGCAGCCGCTCGAATTCGGCGAGGCCGAGTTCGAGGGCTTTCTCGGCGACACCGCGCCGCTCGCGCTTCCGGCCCGCACCCGCGCCGACGATCCCGCCTTCTGGCTCTATTCGTCCGGCTCGACCGGACGCCCCAAGGGGACCGTCCATTCCCACGCCAACCCCTATTGGACGGCGGAGCTTTACGGCAAAGCGGTCCTGGGCCTCCTCGAGGATGACGTTTGCTTCTCGGCCGCAAAGCTCTTTTTCGCCTACGGCCTCGGCAATGCGCTCTCCTTCCCGCTGTCGGTGGGCGCGACGACGCTTCTCATGGCCGAGCGCCCGACGCCGGAGGCTGTGTTCAGACGATTGACCGGCGGCGTCGCAGGCGTGAAGCCGACCGTCTTCTACGGCGCGCCGACCGGCTACGCCGGCATGCTCGCCTCGCCCGCTTGCCCCAAGCACGAGGAGGTGGCGTTGCGCCTCACCTCCTCGGCCGGCGAGGCGCTGCCGGCCGAAATCGGCGAACGGTTCAAGCGCCATTTCGGCGTCGACGTCATCGACGGCATCGGCTCGACCGAGCTGCTGCACATCTTCATCTCGAACCGGCCGGGGCAGGTGCGCTACGGCACGACCGGCTGGCCGGTGCCGGGCTACGACATCGAGCTGCGCGGCGAAGGCGGTGGCGCGGTCGAGGACGGCGAGCCCGGCGACCTCTACATCCAGGGGCCGTCGGCGGCGATGATGTACTGGGGGAACCGCGAGAAGACCCGCGAGACCTTCCAGGGCGGCTGGACGAAGAGCGGCGACAAATACATTCGCAGCGCCGACGGCGCCTTTACCTACGCCGGACGCACGGACGACATGCTGAAGGTGAGCGGCGTCTGGGTGAGCCCGTTTGAGGTCGAGGGGACCCTCGTCCAGCATCAGGCGGTGCTCGAAGCCGCCGTCGTCGGGGCGCCCGACGCCGAGGGGCTGACCAAGACCAAGGCCTTCGTGGTCCTCAAGGCCGGCGCCCGCGTCGACGAGGACGAGCTCAAGGCCTTCGTCAAGGCCCGGCTCGCGCCCTTCAAATACCCGCGCGCGATCGAGTTCATCGCCGAGCTGCCGAAAACCGCCACAGGCAAGATCCAGCGCTTCCGCTTGAGGGAGATGGAGCGCGCTCGGACATGAGCGGGGCTGCGACGCCGCGCTCCGCCTCGACGATCATCCTCCTCAGGGACGAGCCGGCGGGGCTTGAGACCTTCATGGTCGTGCGCCATCGCGAGATCGACTTCGCCTCGGGCGCGCTCGTCTTTCCGGGCGGGCGGCTGGAGGCGGCGGACGCGGAGCTGACCGCTTCGCTCGGTGTGGGCGCCGATCCGCTCGCCCCGTTCAAGATCGCCGCGATCCGCGAGGCGTTCGAGGAATGCGGCGTGCTGATCGCCCGCGAGAACGGCGGCGAGCTCGTTTCGGCGGGGCGCGCGGAAAAGCTCGATCGCGCCGCGCCCTTCGCCGAGCTCATGGTGCGCGAGGCGCTCCTCCCCGCGATCGATCTGCTCGTCCCCTTCGCCCACTGGATCACGCCCGTCTTCGTGCCGAAGCGGTTCGACACCCGTTTCTTCCTCGCGCTCGCGCCCCCCGGGCAGGCGCTCGCCCACGACGGGCGGGAGGCGGTCGATTCGGTCTGGATCGCGCCGCGCGAGGCGCTGGCGGAGCATGGGCGCCGGTTCAAGCTCCTCTTCCCCACCGAGCGCAACCTGTGGAAGCTCACGGCCCACGCCGGCGCGGGCTCGGCGCTCGCCGCCGCCCGCGCTCGGCCGGTCGTCACCGTGTTGCCCGAGGCGGCTGAGGTCGACGGCGGTCCGGGCCTGAGGATTCCGGCCGAGGCCGGCTACGGCGGCGAGGCGTTTTCCGTGCGGGGACTGCTCTGATTCCCGCCCCGCGGTTGAAGTTCTGACCGCCGAGCCTTGATTCTGCGGCCATTTCCGCCCGCTCGCCTCCCCGGTGGAGAAAGTCGGGCGAGCGCCAGTTTATCGGCAGGCCTCAACGATTCCTTGTGACCGTCACGCCGCCGCCAGTCCGCCCTTGGCGCGCAAGAATTCGACGACCTGATCGAGCCCCTCGCCGGTCTTCATGTTGGCCATGACGAAGGGTTTCGTCTTGCGCTGGGCGGCGGCGTCGCGGGCCATCACTTCGAGCGAAGCGCCGACAAAGGGGGCGAGGTCGATCTTGTTGATGACAAGGAGGTCCGAGCGGGTGATGCCGGGGCCGCCTTTGCGCGGGATCTTCTCGCCGCCCGAGACGTCGATGACATAGATGGTGAGGTCCGCGAGCTCGGGCGAGAAGGTGGCGGCGAGATTGTCGCCGCCCGACTCGATGAGGATCACGTCGAGGCTTGGAAAGCGTTTTCGCATCTCCGCGATCGCCGCGAGATTGATCGAGGCGTCCTCGCGGATGGCGGTGTGCGGGCAGCCGCCGGTCTCGACGCCCATGATCCTCTCCGGCGGCAGCGCGTCGGCCTCGACCAGAATGCGCGCGTCCTCCTTGGTGTAGATGTCGTTGGTGATGGCGGCGATGTCGAGCTTGTCTCTAAGCCGCTTGCAGAGCTGCTCCATCAGCGCCGTCTTGCCGGCGCCGACCGGCCCGCCGACGCCGACGCGCAGGGGTTGCCTGGACGAGGTCATGGGCCTGTTCGATTTTTCCGCTTCCGGCGACCGCATCTCACTCACCATGACCAAGGATGGACTCCGCGCCCGACCTGAACCAGTGGGTTTGCCGAGGAAACCAGCCGACGGTCACTGGCGTCAACCCTGTTCGGCGGCGGTCGAGCGGGCCGCCGTTAAGGAAGAGCCGATCTTTTGGCGAATTGGCGGCTTCCATTGTTACCCAACGTAAGTTATTTCTGTGCCCGGCGGATAGACAGACGACGGGGACCAGAATGCTGCTCAACATTCCGGAAGCGCCGATTGTCGTTTTGGGCGAGGCGATGCTGGACATATTCGTCAGCGGCGATGTCGATCGAATATCGCCGGAGGCGCCGGTGCTGGTGCTCCGTCACCGACGCGACAGGCTGGTGGCCGGCGGCGCTGGGAATGTCGCCTGCAACGTTTCGCATCTCGGCGGCGCCCCGATTCTGATCACCCTGGTCGGGGACGACTCGGAAGGCAGGTCCCTCATGGCCCTGCTCGGCGCCGAGGGCGTGACGACCGAGGCGATCGTCACTCCGGGTCGCATGACGACGTCCAAGACGCGCCTGATGGGCGGCAGTCATCATCTCATGCGGATTGATCGCGAAGATTCGGCGCCGATTTGCGAAGAGCTCGAAGACGAAGTGCTCGCGAGGATCAAGTCGGTCCTGCCGCGCGCGCGGGCGCTCGCCATTTCAGACTATGGCAAGGGCATGCTGACCGACCGGGTGCTGGTCGGCGCGATCGCCATGGCGCGTTCTCGCGGCGTGCCGATCATCATCGATCCCAAACGCCGCGATTTCTCCCTCTATGCCGGCGCGGACGTGATCAAGCCCAATCGCGCCGAGCTTGCGGTGGCGAGCGGCCTGAGCTGTGTCACCGACGAGGAGGTCCTGCGGGCCGCCGACGTGGTGATGCGTCAGACCGGCGCGGCGCTACTGGTCACGCGGGCGGAAAAGGGCATGTCCTATTTTTCTTCCGGATCGCTGCCGATCCACATGCCCACGCAGGCGAAACTCGTTTTCGACGTCTCGGGCGCGGGCGACGCCGTCCTGGCGACGTTTGCCTACGGGCTGGTCGGCGATCTGCCGATCGAACAGACGATGCGGCTCGCCAATCTGGCCGCGGGAATCGTCGTCTCCAAGCCCGGAACGGCGACCATCACCCTGGATGAATTGCGCGCGGAGGCGGCGCTGCAGGAGGAGTCTGCGGCGTTCCGCAGGGGCGGAGTGGCCTCGGCGGGCGAGGCGCGGGCCATCCGCGAACATTGGCGCCGGGAGGGCCTTTCAGTCGGCTTCACCAACGGCTGCTTTGACCTCCTGCATCCCGGCCACGTCGCGATTCTCCGGGGAGCGGCCCGTCTTTGCGACCGCCTGGTCGTTGGCCTCAATGCGGACGAGTCCGTGGCTCGGCTCAAAGGGCCGACACGGCCCGTGCAGCGCGCCAACGCGCGGGCCGCGGTGCTGGGCGCGATCGACTGCGTCGATCTGGTCGTCATCTTCGACGAAGACACACCCTACAATCTGATCGGCGCGTTGATGCCGGACGTGCTGATCAAGGGCGCCGACTACTCCGAGGACCAGATCGTCGGCGCGGACGTCGTCCGCTCCGCCGGCGGCAGGATTGAGCGAGTCAAGCTGGTGGAAGGCCAGTCGACGTCCGAACTCATCCGGCGCGCCAACATTCGATCCGCCCGCCTCGAGGATCGCGCGAGAGTTCTGGCCGCGCCGCGTCCGGAGGCGACGCACTAAGTCCGGCGCCCAGCGCGCCGCAATCAGGTTTGCGGCTGCGGCTCGAGGCCGCCGGTATCCGGGCCGATCGGGCGGGGCTTGCCGGTGGAAGGAACGGCGGCGCGCGGCGGCGCCGGGGGCTCGCGGTGATCCGACGCCGATTCACGTACAGGCCTGACCCCGTGGAGAAGGCCGACGATCTCTTCGCCCGTCAGCGTCTCGAACTCCATCAAGCCTTGGGCGAGCGTTTCCAGGTCGGCGCGCCGCTCGGTGAGGATCTGCCTGGCGGTGTCGTGAGCTTCCTGCACCAGACGCCGCACTTCCTGGTCGATCGTCTCGGCGGTCGCCTCCGAAATATTCTGCTGGCGGCCGAGCGAGTAGCCGAGGAAAACCTCGTCCTGGTTCTCGCCGTACATGACGGTGCCAAGCTTGTCGGAGAACCCAAGGCGAGTCACCATGGCCCGCGCGATCTTGGTCACCTGCTGGATGTCGCCCGCGGCGCCCGAGGTCACCTTGTCCTTGCCGAACACCAGCTCCTCGGCGACCCGCCCGCCCATCGACATGGCGAGCATGGCGACCAGCTGCTCGTAGCTCTGCGAGAGCTGGTCCCGCTCGGGCAACGACTGCACCATGCCGAGCGCTCGGCCGCGCGGGATGATCGTCGCCTTGTGGATGGGCGTCGAGGCCGGCATCGAAACGGAAACCAGGGCGTGGCCCCCCTCGTGGTAGGCGGTCAGCCGCTTTTCCTCCTCCGTCATGATGAGCGTGCGCCGCTCGGCGCCCATCATGATCTTGTCGCGCGCGTCCTCGAATTCCTGCCGGGTGACCACCCGCTTTCCCCGTCGCGCCGCGAGCAGCGCCGCCTCGTTGACCAGGTTCATGAGGTCCGCGCCGGAAAAGCCCGGAGTGCCACGCGCGACGACCTTGAGGTCGACGTCGGGCGCAAGCGGCACCTTGCGCACGTGAACCTTGAGAATCTTCTCGCGGCCGATGAAGTCGGGGTTGGAGATGACGATCTGGCGATCGAACCGGCCGGGTCGCAGGAGCGCCGGATCAAGCACGTCGGGCCGGTTGGTCGCCGCGATGATGATAATGCCCTCATTCTGTTCGAAGCCGTCCATCTCGACAAGCAACTGGTTGAGCGTCTGCTCACGCTCGTCATTGCCGCCGCCGAGGCCCGCGCCGCGATGTCGGCCGACCGCGTCGATCTCGTCGATGAAGATGATGCAGGGCGCATTCTTCTTGGCCTGCTCGAACATGTCGCGCACGCGGCTCGCGCCGACGCCGACGAACATCTCGACGAAGTCGGAGCCGGAAATCGTGAAGAAAGGCACGTTGGCCTCGCCGGCGACGGCGCGCGCCGTCAGCGTCTTGCCGGTGCCCGGCGGCCCGACGAGCAGAACGCCGCGGGGAATCCGTCCGCCGAGCTTCTGGAACTTCTGGGGGTCGCGCAGGAATTCGACGATCTCCTGCAGGTCCTCCTTGGCCTCGTCGACGCCGGCGACGTCCTCGAAGGTGACTCGCCCCTGGGCCTCCGTAAGCAGCTTCGCCTTGGACTTGCCGAAGCCCATCGCCTTGCCCGCGCCGCCCTGCATCTGGCGGGTCATGTAGACCCAGAGGCCGAGGAACAGCAGAACCGGCAAGACGCTCGAGACGATCGTGAGCAGCCAGTTGTTGCCGTCGGAGGGGGGCTTGGCCGTGATCGCAACGTCCTTCTTGTAAAGCGTCTGGACGAGGGTCGGGTCGCTCGGAGCGTATGTCTGGAAGGCGCGCCCGTCCTTCATGTGGCCGGAAATTTCCGGCCCGGCGATGGTGACGTCGCGGATGTTTCCCGCGTCGACGTCGCTTAAAAGCTGGCTGAAAGTGATCTCGCTCGACGCAGCCTTCTGGCCCGGGCTCTGAAACAGCGTCACCAAAGCCAGGACGAGCAGGAAAATAATCACCCAAAGGGCGAAATTACGATAATTCGCGTTCATAGCCTTCCCATACAGAGGGGTGGCGGACTATTTTCCCGGCGTCTCCCGGCGCAGTCGTATGCAGACATTTAGGAGCGGCCATCGGAATTGCCAAGGGAACCCGAATTCGCAAGTCCGGAAGTAAAGCCCGCAATTGAAGCCTTTTGGCGGCGCATCCTTGTCCTCCAGTGAATAATCAGGCCGTTTTTTGCTCGAGGAGCCCCAACTCTTCCATCATCGCGCGCCGCATCAGGTATTTTTGTGCCTTTCCAGTCACTGTCATCGGAAAAGATTCGATGAAGCGGACGTAGCGTGGCGCTTTATAGTGGGCGATCGAGGCGCGACAGTATGCAATGACTTCTTCTTCGCTGAGCGTCACGTCCTCGCGGCGGCGGATCCACACGCATAGTTCCTCCCCATAGCGGTCATCGGGAACGCCGAACGCCTGGACGTCGGCGATCGCCGGGTGGCTGTACAGAAATTCCTCGACCTCGCGGGGATAAATGTTTTCGCCGCCCCGGATGATCATGTCCTTCAGCCGGCCGACGATATTGCAATAACCTTCCGCATCGAGGGTCGCGAGATCCCCAGTGTGCATGAAACGAGCCTCGTCGATCGCGGCGGCGGTCGCCTTCGCGTCGTCCCAGTAGCCTCGCATGACGCTGTAGCCGCGGGTCAGAAGCTCACCAGGAACGCCTGGGGGAACAATCCGACCGTCTCGATCGACGATTTTCACCTCGATGTGCGGCTGGATGCGCCCAACCGTCGAGACGCGACGCTCCAGCGGATCGTCATGAGCGCTCTGGAAACTGACAGGACTGGTCTCGGTCATGCCGTAGGCTATCGTCACTTCGCGCATGTGCATGCGTTCGACGACGCGCCGCATCACCTCGACCGGACAAGGCGAGCCCGCCATGATGCCCGTCCGTAGCGTCCTCAGATCGAAGCGGCCAAATTCGGGGTGATCGAGCATGGCGATGAACATCGTCGGGACCCCGTGCAGCCCGGTGCAGCCTTCGGCCTGGACGGTCTCCAGCGTGGCGATCGGATCGAACCCTTCCGAGGGGCTCACCATGCAGGCGCCGTGGGTGACGCAGGCGAGGTTGCCAAGCACCATTCCGAAACAGTGGTAGTAAGGGACCGGGATGCACAACCGGTCGTCCGGCGTCAGGCGCATCGCCTCGCCGATGAAAAAGCCGTTGTTGACGATGTTGTGATGGGTCAGCGTGGCGCCCTTCGGAGCGCCGGTGGTCCCGGAGGTGAACTGGATGTTGATCGGATCGTCGAACTGCAGCGCCGCGCCGAAGGCTGCGAGCGCCTGGCGCGCATCCTGGTTGGCGGGACGGGCGATCTCGTCGAAATTGAACATGCCGGGGGTTTTCTCCGCCCCGAGCCTGATGACGATTTCGAGATCAGGGAGACCCTTGGATGCGAGCCGGCCGGGAGGGGCGGCGCCGATCTCGGGGGCCGCCGTGCGCAGCGAGGCGAAATAGTCGTTGTTTTTGTGGCCCGGGCTCAGGATCAGCGCGCGGCAACCGGACTTCCTGATCGCGTATTCCAACTCGTGCGAACGATAGGCGGGATTGATATTGACCAGGATCAGCCCGGCAAGCGCCGTGCCGAACTGCGCGAGCACCCATTCGCTGTTGTTGGGCGACCAGATGCCGATCCGGTCGCCCTTTTCAAGGCCGAGTCGCCTCAGCCCGACTGCCAGATCCTCGGACCGTCTGAGGAGATCCGTATAGGTCAAGCGCACGTTCTGATGTCGCGCGACCAAGGCGAGGCGCCGCGGGCCCTCTTCCACCATCCGCCTCAGCAGCGCGCCGATTGTCTCGCCGAGAAGCGGCGTCGAGCTCGCCCCGTGCACATAGGACTGGGTGAGTGCGGCCATGGCGTTCGCTCCCGCTCCTTGGCCGTGGGCTAGGTTGGTCTTGTAATGCGTCCACAGCCTCGGACGTTCCGTCTCCTATCACAGTTCGCGCAGGAAAGCCGCCGGCTTCAGCCCGAGAATGCGCCATGCGCCGATCATGCCGAGGCCGATGGTGAAGAGGAGACCGCCGACCGCCGCGGCCAGCGCCGACGTCCAATCGAAGACGAAATCGGAAAACATGATCCGCTTGACGACGAGATAGGCGGTCAGCGCGCCCGCGCCGACGCCGAAAACGGCGGTCGCCCCGCCGAGCATCGCATATTCCATAAGAAACATCGCGGTCAGCCTCGTGCGCGTCGCCCCGAGGATTTTCAGAATCGTCGCATCGGCGAGTCGAGCGCGACGATTGGCCGAGAGCGCCCCGGCGAGCACCAGAACAGAGGTCAACAGCGCCACGCCGGTGGCGGCGCGGATCGCCAGCGCGAGTTTGGCGAGCAAGCCCTCCACAGCCTTCAGCGCCTCGCGCACCCGCACCGACGCCACGGTCGGGAAGTCTTGCGCCGCAGCGCGCAAGAGCGCGATTTCCTTGTCGGGGCCGTAGTCCGGCGGGAGAGCGGTGGAGACGAGTTCGCTGAACGGCGCGCCCTTGAAAGTGTTCGGCGAATAGACGAGCACGAAGTTGATCGCGAAACTGCGCCAGTTGACCTTGCGCAGGTTGGCGACCCTCGCCGCAACGTCGCGTCCGAGCACATTGACCACCACTGTGTCGCCGATTTTCAGACCAAGGCCGTCCGCCACCTCCTTCTCCAGCGACACAAGCGGCGGACCCGAATAGTCGCTTGGCCACCAGGTTCCGGCGACGACCTCCGAGCCTTCCGGCACGCCTGCCGAAAAGGTCACGCCCCGGTCGCCCTCGAGCGCCCAGGCCACCTTGTCGCTCGCGTGGACCTGCGCGACCGGCTTGCCCGCGATTTCGACGAAGCGGCCGCGCATCATCGGGACTTCGCTGATCTTTGCGCCCGGCGCCTCGCGCCCGAGGAAGTCGCGGAAGGCGGCGGCCTGGGAGCTGCGCAGGTCAAGGAAGAAGAAACTCGGCGTGACGCCGGGCTGGCTCCGGCTCAGTTCGTTGCGCATGTTGAAGTCGATCAACGTCAGCGCGACAAGCGCCGTGAGGCCGAGCCCGAGCGACAACACGACGGAGGCGGTCAGCGCGCCCGGGCGGTGAATGGCCGCCAGCGCCAGGCGCAGTTCGACGAGACGCGCGGCGCCTGCGCGGCGCGCCGCGAATTTGACGCCGGATGCGACGAGCCGCAGCGCGACAAACGCGGCAAGGGTCGCGACCGCGACCGCCGCGGCGATCGTCCGTTGCGGACTCGCGGCGATCGCGAGCGCCACGAGCGCGCCGCCGGCGAAAGTCGCGGAGATGATATAGCGGGCCCGGGGGCGGCCCTGGCGCTCCTCGGCGAGATCACGGATCAGCGTCGTGACCGGAAGGTCATGCGCCCGTCCGAGCGGCGGGATCGAGAAAGCGAGCGCGGTCAAAAGCCCATAGGCGAGGCCGAGCAGCATGAGGAGCGGATCGACCGATGGGGCGAGCGGAATCGGGATGATGTCCGCGAACAGCCGGTTCACGATGAATGGGATCGCCGCGCCGATCGCAGCTCCGGCAAGCGCGCCCGCGAGCGCGACAACCGCAAACTCGACGAGCGCGAGCAGGACGACGCCGGCTCCAGTCGCCCCGATCGCCTTCAGGATCGCGAGCGAAGTCCGCTTGCGCTCGACGAAGCCCTGCGCCGCATTGGCGACCCCGACGCCGCCGACAACAAGAGAGAGGAGACCGGTCAGCGTCAGGAACTCGGCGAATCGGTTCAGGTCGCGCGTGAAATCGGGCGACACGTTGAGGCGCGAGCGCGTCTCCCAGCCCGCCTGGGGAAACGCCTCGTCGGCCTTTCGGATGAGCGCCTTGACCGCCGACCCGTCCGGCGCCCCGCCCGGCCCGCCCATGACGACGCGGGTCGTCCAGCGGACGAGAGACCCCGGCTGGACGAGGCCTGTCGCATTCAGGGCCGCCTGCGAAATGAGCACGCGCGGACCGAGACCGATGCCGACCGCCAGGCGGTCGGGCTCGTTGACGACGACGGCGCGCAACACGAATGTGGCCTCGCCGAGACGAAACGTGTCGCCGATCTTGAGATGGAGACGCGCCAGCAGCGTCTCCTCGGCCGCGGCGCCGAACGAGCCGTCGCTTTCCGCGAGCGCCTGCGCAGTGGACATGGACGGCTCGAACGTCGCCGCGCCGATCATCGGCCATGACGGCTCGACCGCCTTGACCTCGACCAGGGCGGCGTCGCCGCTCTCGATCCTCGCCATCGCCCGCATGGTCGCGATGGTCGAGAGCGCCCCGTAGCGTCCGAGAAAAGCCCGTTCCTGCGGGGAGAGGCGGCGATGGATCAGCGAGAAGGAGGCGTCGCCGCCGAGGATGACCCTGCCTTGCGCTCCGAGCCCGTCGTCGAGGGCCTTGGCCAGGCTCTGGACGCCGACGATCGCCGCCACCCCGAGCGCGATGCAGACGAGGAAGATGCGCAGACCCGCGAGTCCGCCGCGCAGGTCGCGCAGGGCAAAACGCGCCAGCGGAGGGCGGCCGCGAACCTTCGGGGCCGGCAAGGGGGCGTTCATGCAGACACGAAAGGCGCGGTCTCGATCGCCCCGGAGCGCATCCGGATGATCCGGTTGCAGCGTGCGGCCAGCGCGGGATCGTGGGTGACGAGCGCGAGAGTCGCCCCGCGCCGGGCCTGCAGACCGAAGAGGAGGTCCATGATCCCCCGCCCGGCCGTCTCGTCGAGATTCCCGGTCGGCTCGTCGGCGAGCAAAAGCGACGGACGCGGGCACAGCGCCCGGGCCAGCGCCACGCGCTGCTGCTCGCCGCCGGAAAGTTGCACAGGATAATGGCTCATCCGACCGCCGAGTCCGACCAGGTCGAGCTCCTCGCGGGCCCGCTCGATCGCCCGTGGCGCGCCGGCGAGCTCGAGCGGCGCGGCGACGTTCTCCAGGGCAGTCATGGTCGGGATCAGATGGAACGACTGAAAAACGATGCCGACGCGCGCGCCGCGGAATCGGGCGAGGGCATCCTCGTTCAAACTTCCGAGACTGGCGCCGTCGATCTCGATCTCTCCCCTGTCGGGCCGCTCGAGCCCCGCCATGACCATGAGCAGCGTCGACTTGCCCGAGCCGGACGCCCCGACGATGCCGACGGCCTCCCCGCGAGCGATTGTCAGGCTGACGTCGCGCAATATATGCACGCGTGCGGCGCCTCGGCCGAGGCTGAGGTCGACGCCGTGCATCGCGACTGCGGGAAACATCATCGTGTCGGGATTCCTGAAGGCGGAGCCGCACTCATATGGTCATTGGCGCCCGGTCGTCCAGGCGCTGGCCTTCGCCGCCGGCCTCCTCGCGGCCTCGGCGGCGCCGGCCTCGGCGCGGACGCTGCGCCTCGTCGTCCTGGGCGACAGCCTGACGGCGGGCCTGGGCCTGCCGGCCGGCAAGGCCTTTCCCGAGCAGCTCGAGGCGGCGCTGCGGACGAAAGGTTTCGACGTCGACGTCGTCAATGCGGGCGTCTCCGGCGACACGGCGGAGGACGGACTGGCCCGCTACGACTGGTCGGTTCCGGCTGACGCGAATGCGCTCGTCGTCGAGCTCGGCGCAAACGACATGCTGCGCGGCCTGCCGCCCGAGCAGACCGAAAAGGCGCTGACGGCCATTCTGGAGAAGGCCAAGGCGGCGCATCTGCCGACGCTCATCGCCGGCATGCGCGCCGCGCCCAATCTCGGCGCCGACTACGACCACGCGTTCGACGCGATCTACCCGGCGGTCGCCGAAGCCTCCGGCGCGAACCTCTACCCGTTCTTCCTCGACGGGGTGGCGGGCGACGCCAGGCTCAACCAGCCGGACGGCATGCATCCGACGACGGCGGGCGTTGCAGTCATCGTCGGGCGGATCCTGCCGTCGGTGGAGAATCTGCTTCGCCGCGCGAAAAGCTGAGCGCTGGCCTTTCTCGCGCTTAGAGCGGCACCATATTGCCTGCTGAGCGGGTAGCGGCTCGCGTTGGCGTGCATCTGCGAGCGCGAGATGAATGTCGCCGAGTTATGCGAGGATCTCGGGATCATGCGAAAGAGTGACGTCGCGCCTAACGGAATGCTGCGAGCAAACGGAAAGAAGGTACCTAACTCATA
>DASRSL010000244.1:0-12445 GCA_035656495.1 Roseiarcus sp. | reverse complement strand
CCTATATGCTCTCGAAGATCCCGATGGAGCGCTTCGGCGCCCTCGAGGAGGCCGCCTCGCTCATCTGCTGGCTCGCCAGCCGCGAATGCTCGTTCTCGACCGGGGCCGTGTTCGACCTGTCCGGCGGCCGGGCCACCTATTGACCACCGGCGGCCCTGACCGGCGCGCCTGTGGTTCTCCCTCCGGCGCCCTTCCCCTTATGTTTGTTGGAGTCCTTCGAGAAGATATGTGCCAGCAGGAATTTCGCCAGTCTGGGCGTCCATGTGCCAAGGTCGGCGGTTCTGCGATGTTCCTTGACCCGAAGGGCATCTCGGTAATTCTGCTGGAGCGTCGCGCGTTTGGACCAATCAAAATTTGGTGCCATGGTCGTTAGTTCG
Source organism: Roseiarcus sp. (assembly GCA_035656495.1). Classification (GTDB taxonomy): domain Bacteria; phylum Pseudomonadota; class Alphaproteobacteria; order Rhizobiales; family Beijerinckiaceae; genus Roseiarcus. The sequence continues at coordinate 12,068 of DASRSL010000244.1, read as the reverse complement.
ATAGTGCCCCGCCCGATTGAAACTTGTCATGCTCGCACTTAAACCGAAGCAGTCGCAGGGTTGTCGCAAATTTTCTTAGTGCTTGCAAACAACGTTGAATCCGCCTGGCCTGACCGTCAGGACCCAAGAGGGTGGGCCGTTAAAGTCCGTAAGGAAAGGTCAGCGGCCTGATTAATTCTGTCAAATCAATATCCTTGCATTCCCGCCGGCATTCGCATCTGCTCGCCCATCGCCCCCTCGGCCTGATCCCCGGCCCACGGCGCCTCCCCTTTCTTATCGTTGTCGAATGACCGGTCGCTCGCGGCCGCTGTAGCCGTTTTCAAGGAGACCGCAATGCCTGTGTCCGCGCCCTCCTGACGGCGCCCCTCGGTCCGTCCGCTGTTCGCTGGCAGGAACATCTCGGCGCTCAGGATGCTACCCAACGCTGTCCGCGGCCTGGTTGGCCGCCTCCTCGAACAGCACCAGCAACGTCGACGGCTTGTAGGGCAGGCCAGCAACAACCGCCCTCGCCCATCGGACATACTCCCGCTTCCGCTCGATCGGCCACGGCGGCGGGCTTTTCGCCAACGCCCGCGGGAATCAGACGGCCCGAGCGGCGCGAGGCTCGAGATGTCAATCGCGCCGATCCGGATCAAGATGTTCCCAGCAGACGCAGCCCCATCGCGGCGCCGGCGGCGCGCATGTCGTTATCCAGCGTCGCGAGCGGCAGGCCACGACGCCCCGCGAGTTCGACATAGGCCGCGTCATAGACGGTCAGCCGAAACCGATCGGCAAGATCCAGCGTCGCGTTCCAAGCGTTGGAATCCGTGTAATGGTCCACGGAAACATCGAGAACGGCCAGATCCGCGAGCGCGGCGCGACGAAATTCCGCGTCGATTCGCCTGCGTCGCAACGCGCCGGTCAGGCTGTTTGCGACTTCAAGTCGCCACAGTGACGGAACGATCGCTCCGTGGTCGGCCACCAGGTCGAAGACCATACGGATGGAGTCGGTGGTCTCGTCGCTGTACAGCCAGGCCAGCGTCACCGAGCTATCGAGCACGAGGCTCATGGACGCCCTTCGTCCCGGTAGGTTTTCCATTCCGTCCAATCAAAGCGGCCGAGTTTTCGCGCTTCGGCACGTTCACGGATGCGCCGAAGGGCGGCACGGGCATGCTCGCGACTGTGCGTGGGCCGGACGGGCACCAGGCGCGCGACCTCTTTGCCGTGGCGGGTGATCGTCACTTCCTCGCCCTGTTCCACAAGATCGAGCAACTGTCCGAGCTTGTTCTTTGCTTCGAAAGCTCCAACTTCCCGCATTCGGCTTGACCCATCCAGCTAGATCAGCCTAGCTTAGCATCGGGTCGGCGCGATATCCAGGCCGTTGCCTCAGCGCATCGCGTCGGCGAAACGTAGGGCGTTCCCTCCGGGCATTCGCAGTAGCCGGGCAAAATACGTGAGCGACCAAGACCACGCGGCAGGGCAAAGCGACGAGCTCGGGCGGACGTTGCGACGCCTCGGCCTCATCAAGGCCGGAGAGGCCGCCAGGGTCACACCCCTGACCGGCGGCGTCTCGTCCGACATTTCTCTCGTCGAGGCCGGCGGACGGCGCTTCTGCGTCAAGCGGGCGCTGCCGAGGCTCAAGGTCGCCGCGCTGTGGGAGGCGCCGGTCGGGCGCAACGCGGCCGAGGCGGCCTATTTTCGCGCCGTCGCGCGCTGGCTTCCCCGCGCGGTCCCGCGCATCCTGGCCGAGGACGCCGGCGCCGGCCTCTTCGCGATGGACTATTTACCGCCCGAAAAATATCCGCTGTGGAAGGCGGCGCTGCTCGAGGGCCGGGTCGACCAGAGCTTCGCCGCCTCGGTCGGGCGCGATCTCGCCTTCATTCATGCGAAAAGCGCCGCCGACCCGGACATGCGGAAAGCTTTCGCCCATGACGCCACGTTCGAGGCGATCCGCATCGAGCCCTATTTGCGCGCGACCGCCCGGGCGCACCCTGCGCTCGCCGCCCGGCTCAACGCGCTCGCCGAAATCACGCTGTCGACCAAGCGGGCGCTGGTCCACGGCGACGTCAGCCCGAAGAACATCCTCATGGGCTCGGACGGGCCCGCGTTTCTCGACGCGGAATGCGCCTGGTTCGGCGACCCGGCTTTCGATATCGCCTTCTGTCTCAACCATCTTCTGCTCAAGGGGGCGCGCGAGGGCGTCGACAAGGCGCCCTATCTCGCGGCCTTCGCCGCGCTCGCCGGCGCTTATTTCGCCAGCGTCGACTGGGAGGAGCCGGCGGATATCGAAACGCGCGCCGCCGGTCTTCTGCCGGCTCTGTTCCTCGCGAGGATCGACGGCAAGTCGCCGGTCGAGTATCTGACCCGCGAGACCGAGCGCGAGCCGGTCAGGCGTTGCGCGGCGCCGTTGATCGCGGCGGCGCCGCGGACGGTCGCCGCCGTCGCCGAAGCCTGGAGCCGCGCCTGATGAGCGATCCCGTCATCCAATTCATACGTGCGCGAAGAGTGTGGGATTCGCGCGGCCGTCCGACGGTGGAGGCGGAAATCGCGCTCAGCGACGGAGCCTTAGGCCGCGCGATCGCACCCGCCGGCGCGTCGCGCGGCAGCCGCGAGGCGGTGGAGAAACGCGACGGCGGCGCGCGCCTCGGCGGATTTGACGTCCGGGGCGCTCTCGAAGGAATACGGAGCGAGATCGCGCCGGCGCTCGCCGGCTTCGATGCGTTCGACCAGGCGGCGCTCGACCAAACGCTTGTTGAACTGGACGGCACGGAAAACCTCTCCCGGCTCGGCGGCAACGCGTTGACGGCCGTTTCGCTCGCGGCGCTTCACGCGGCGGCCGCCAGTCGAAGGCTCCCCCTGTGGCGCTGCCTCGCGGGCGACGGCCCTGCGCTCATCCCGCTGCCGGAAATCCAGATTTTCGGCGGCGGCGCCCACGCCGGACGGCGGACCGACGTGCAGGATTTCATGATCGTCGCCAAGCGCGCCAAAAGATTCGCCGAGGCGCTCGAGATCACCGCCGAGGTCTATCTCGCCGCCGGAAGGCTCATGGCCGAGCGCGGCCTTCTCATGGGCGTCGCCGACGAGGGCGGTTTTTGGCCGGCCTTCTCGAGCAACGAGGAGGCGCTCGACGCGCTGATGACCGCGATCGAACGCGCCGGCCTGACGCCTGGCGAAGACGTCGCCGTCTTCCTCGACGTCGCCGCGTCGGAATTCGGACGGGACGGACGCTATCGGCTCGGCCTCGACAAGCGCGAGCTCGATCGGGACGGGCTCGCCGAACTGCTGCTCGGCTGGTGCGCGCGCTACCCGATCCTGTCGATCGAGGACCCGTTCGCCGAGGACGACGTCGCCGGCTTTCAGCGCTTCACGGCGGCGATCGGAGACCGGGTCCAGATTATCGGCGACGACCTGCTCGTCACCAACGCGGCGCGGGTGACCGAAGCGGCAAGCGCCGGCGCCGCCAACGCGGTCCTGATCAAGGTCAACCAGGCGGGCACGGTGACCAAAGCGAAGGAGGCCCTCGACGAAGCCTCGCGCCAAAGGTTCGGCGCGATCGTCTCCGCGCGCTCGGGGGAAACCGAGGACACATCAATCGCGCATCTCGCGGTCGGCTGGGGCGCCGGGCAGCTCAAGGTCGGCTCCTTCGCGCGATCCGAGCGGATGGCGAAATGGAACGAGGTTTTGCGCATCGAGGAGGCGCTCGGGGCGCAGGCGCGCTTCGCCGGGCTCGACGGCCTGCCGGCGCGGCGAGGAGCGCTGTAGGTGCGGGACGCAGCCGTCGAGAGACGGCGTCCGCCGGTCGCCGTATGGAGTGCGGCTGACTTGGCGCCGCGTCTACGAAAGCGCAGAGCGCGCCGCCGGGACGAGATGGACGTCTTCGCCATCGTCGGTAAAGCGCGTCACGCCGCCTCCACCGCATGCGCGTGAATTTCCACGCCGAGCTTCTTTCGGACCACATTGAGGATGGCCGCGAGATTGTCCATCGTCGGGTTGCCGCTCTTCGAGAGCATGCGATGCAGGCTCTTGGCGGGCTTCGCCGTCGCGGCGGCGAGCCCCTCGAACCCGACAGTCGCGTTGACGATGTCGCGAAGGACGAGCCGGGCCGCGTCGGCCTCGCCATTGAGGAACAACGTCGCCGCCTCGTCGAGCAGCGCCTTGGCGAACTCCGGATCGCGGCGAACTCTTTCGACAATCGTCTGCCTGAAATCCCGCGTCAGCGCCATTTCGTTCACCCTTTGCTTCGCGGCTTCACCGCCGCCTTCCACGCCTTGTATTCCGCCCACATCGTCTTCGCGCGCTCGATATCGGCCTGCTGGCGCTGCTTGGCGCCCCCACCCAGCAGGATGATGAGTTCATCCCGTCTCTCGCGAGACAGATCCTGTAGCCTGGGCCCCAATTGATCCGATACTCGCCGATGCCGCCGAACCATTTCACCCGCGACACATTGCCCAGTTCGAGGCGCACAACGGCGGTTGCGACTTTCGCGGCCGCTTGTGAGTGCAGACTGTCGAACCAAGTCCCGTACGGGTTCGATCCATCTCCCGGACGTACTCGACGACGATCAGCCCATCCGCCCTCATAGTCATATATAAGTTACCTTATGACAAGCGCTTTGCGCTCATGCCGAAAGGCTGGGGAAAGCTCAGCGGCCAATCACTTCATATCTGTTGACCGAGTCCGCATGCAGCGCCTCGAAGGCCGCCGTCCGCCCGCTACGTGCGCTGATACGATCGAGAGAACGCGATGGTCGATGCCGCGATTTCGCTTCCGGCCAAACCCTTGGCCGATCTCGCGAGCGCCGGCGCGCGGGCGAACGCCCGAAAACTCTTCCTCGCCGGGTTCCTGGTCCTCTTTCTCGAGCTCGCCTCCATCCGCTGGTTCGCGACCACCGTCATTTTCCTGCAGTTCTTCACCAACATCATCCTCATCTCCTCCTTTCTGGGCATGTCTTGCGGCTGCATGGCGGCGCGGCGCCGCTTCGACTGGCTCGGCGCCTCTCCTTTTCTCACGTTGGGCGCAGTCCTGGCGGCGCTCGTCCTGCTCGCGATCTATGAGAAGTGGAGCGGCCTCGCCGTCGACGTCGGGCATCAGGCCTCGCCGCAGGAGGTCTTTTTCGGGACCGAGTACCGCAACCGCGACCTCGCCAAGTTCGTCGTCCCGATTGAAGCCATCGCGGGCGTCTTCTTCGTCCTGATCGCGCTCATGTTCGTCGGGCTCAGGCAGGCGCTCGGTCGGGCGTTCGACGCCTGTACCGACCGAGTCGCAGGCTACGCCTTCAACATCGGCGGCAGCCTCGCCGGCATCGCGGGGTTCTCGGCGTTGTCCTTCGCCCAGGCGCCGCCCTGGATCTGGTTTCTCCTCTGCTGCGCCGGCGTCGCTTACCTCTTGTACGAGGCCGGCGGGCCGACCGGCGCGCGCCTTCTCGCCCTGACCGGGGTCGTGGCGGCGGTCGCCTTTCACGGAGCCTACGGCCAGCGGCCAGGCGACCGGGTCTTCTGGTCGCCCTATTACGCCGTCGACTTCCGCCCGGACGACCTCGTCATCTCGGTCAACAATATTGGCCATCAGCAGATGACGCCGTTCGATAAGGGCGGCTCGTCCTATTCGCTCATCCACCTGCTCAACCGCGCGGCGGGCGGGCCGCCGCCCGAGGACGTCCTGATCATCGGCGCCGGATCCGGCAACGACGTCGACCATGCGCTGCGCTACGGCGCGCGACACGTCGACGCCGTCGAAATCGATCCCGTCATCCAGAGGATCGGCGTCACCGAGAATCCCGACAGGCCTTACGACGACCCGCGCGTGGAGCGGCGCCTCGACGACGGAAGACATTTCCTCCGAACGACCGACCGGAAATACGATCTCGTCGTCTACGCCCTGGTGGACTCGCTCATTCTGCACAGCGGCTACGCCAACATCAGGCTCGAGAGCTACCTGTTCACCCGGCAGGCGTTCGAGGACGTCAAGCGCGTCTTGAAGCCGGGCGGCCTTTTCGTCACCTACAATTACTTCCGGCAGGGATGGGTGGTGGAGCGGCTTGCGGCGACGGCGAAGAGCGTTTTCGGTTGCGAGCCGACCGTCCTGACCCTGCCCTACCAGGAGACGCTTCCCTCCTCGTCGCCGGCCGGATTCGCAATGGTCGTCGCCGGCTGCGACAAGCGAATCGCCGAGGCCTTCGCCGCCCATCGCGATTATTGGCTGAACGTCCTGCCGCCGCGGAATCTGGCTGTCGACGGTTTTGCGGTGCGCCCCGAAAGCCTGCCGGCCGCCGATCAAGCGGAATGGCTTCGCAGCGCGCCGACCAATATTGTCCACGAGTTCGGGGCGCCGAAATTGGCGACGGACGACTGGCCTTTCCTTTATCTCCGCGACCGTCTCATCCCGGACATCACCATCCGCTCGATGGTTCTGCTCGGCGCGATCGGCGTCGCCATGGTCGCTCTGTTCCTGCCCAAGTCCGGCGGCCTGCGCCGGTTCGACGGCCGCATGTTCTTCCTCGGCGCGGCGTTCATGCTCCTGGAAACCAAGGCCGTCGTGCAATTGGCGCTGTTGTTCGGCAGCACGTGGATCGTCAATTCGATAATGTTCCCCACCGTCCTCGTCCTGATCCTCCTGGCGAACCTTTTCGTCCTGAAATTCCCTCCGGCGCGGCTCGTCTGGCATTACGCGGGGCTCATCGCCGTCCTGGCCGTGGCTGCGGCCGTGCCGATGAACGCCGTGCTCGGCGGAGGCGTCCTCTTGCGCTATGTCGTTCCTTGCGCGCTTGCGCTCGGCCCGATGTTCTTCGCCGGAGTGATCTTCGCCAGGACGTTCCGCGACTCTGCCGACCCGGACCTGGCGTTCGGCTCCAACATCGCGGGCTCCGTGCTCGGCGGGCTCGCCGAATCCTTCTCGATGCTGCTCGGCTTCCGCTATCTTCTCGTCGTCGCCATCGCCCTTTACCTGTTGTCGGCGCTCGCCGGCCACCGAAGACTCGCCACCTGAGACACCGGGAGGGGCGGCGTCTCGCCGCCCAAAAGGCGCGCGGGACGCGCGCCCTCCGATGGAGCGCGCTTAGCCGGCCTCGCCCGTCGTCAGCGCCCAGCCGCCGCCCAAAAGGCGCGCGGGACGCGCGCCCTCCGGTGGAGCGTGCTTAGCCGCGCGGACGGAGGGGCGGCGTCTCGCCGCCCAAAAGGCGCGCGGGACGCGCGCCTTCCGATGCGCTTAGCCGGCCTCGCCCATCGTCAGCGCCCAGCCGTCGCCCTGAAGCCACACGCCCTTGCCGGGCTCGGCGCCGAACTTGAGCCAGCACACCTGATAGGCTCCGCCGCGGCGAAACGCATCGCCGAGTCTGCGCGCCATCTCCGGGTCCTGCGCGCCCTGGCAGGCGACGAACACCACGTCGGTGAGCATCCGGGCCGGCCAGGACTGCTGCTCCTCTTCAGGCCGGGTGACGAGCAGCATGGCGCCACTCGAATGCGCCGCCTGAAGGGGGAAGAGGAGCCGCCCGCCCGGGTTCAACGCCTCGAGCCAGGCGCGCGGGGGATGCGAAGCGGCGGCGTTGACATAGATCGCGTCGGCCTTCGGCAGATCCTCGCCGACCGCCGAACGGGCGCGAACCTCGACCTGCGGGAAAGAGGCCAAGTTCTTCCGCGCGCGCTCGGCGATGTCGGCTTCGATCTCGTAGGCGAAGACCTTGCCGGTCGGGCCGACGAGATAGGCGAGAATGGCGGTGTAGTAGCCGGCCCCCGCGCCGACCTGCATCACCGTCTCGCCCTCCTCAATCGCCAGCGCCGCGATGCTCATCGCGTGCAGGGAGGGCTGGCCGTTGTTGATGCCCCGCCCGGCGTCGATCACGACCAGGACGTCGTCGTAGAGGCCGGCGAGATCGCCCTCTCCGCCGCGGCTGAAGAGCCCGCCAGAAAGGCTCCACGGCGCAGGGCCGGAGAAGTCCTCGCGCGGGACGGCGGCGAAGGCGGCCTCGACGCGGGGATCGGCGACGCCGGCCCGACGCACAATCGAGGCGGCGTAGGCTTTGCGGAGTTTTTCGGCCCGGTTCGGCATTTGCGCGCCGTTTTCTCTTCCACCAGACTTCCACACCCTGCCCGGCGTCGCAAGGACATGCGAATTTCCATCCTGCCCGCCTCCAAAGCGCGCCGGATCAGTGCCTAGCCTGACATCGACGTCCTCCGTCGACAGGCCTTACGGGCAGCGCCGCGGCCCGCTCGTCAGGCGCCGGGTCATCGCGAGATCGGACGCCGCCTGCACCATCTATGATTTGAGTCGATAGGCGCGCATGACTGTTCTTTCGAGCACCTCGATGCGCTCGGAGTCGGGCAGCGTCTGCAAAGTGGAGTCACAGATGCGTTTCCATGTTGCGTAGTCGGAAGCAAGCTCGAGCGGCGGCCAGTCGCTTGCCCACATGACGCGGCTCGGGCCGAACGCCTCCAAGACGTGCTTCATATAAATTTGCACGTCTTCGGCGTCCGCTCCGGGCGAGGCGCAATTCAACAACCCGGAGAGCTTGCAGACGACGTTGGGCAGCGCCGCAAGCTCGTCGATGAGGCGCGCCCAGGGGGCGAAGCCTTTGTTGGCGACGTCGGGTTTGCCGCAGTGATCGAGCACGACCGTGAGCCCCGACCAGCGTCCGGCGAGGCGCGTCGCGAGCGGAATCTCCCGCCAGTTCTGCACCAGAATGTCGAGCGAGAAAGCGTTGCGCTGCAACGCCTGAAACCCTCGTTTGAGCCTCGGATCGAGCATCCATGCGATGCTCCGGTTGTCATCCCGCACCGGGCGCACGCCTCTGACGACCGGACTCGAGGCCAGCGCGTCCACCTCCTCCTCCACCGACGGGGAGGCGAGTTCGACCCAGGCCACGACGCCGGCGATCCAGGGGGCTTTCCGCGCCAGTCCGATCATGAACAGGGTCTCGGCGAGGGTCTCCGCGGCTTGCACGACCACGACGCGCTCGACTCCTGCCGACTCGAGCAGCGGCTTCAGATCGGCAGGCTCGCGATCCCTGTAGATCGCGGTCATCGCCGACGTCAGAGCGGCATTGTCGCCGCGGCTCAATCGCCAGAGGTGGACGTGGGCGTCGATGGTCACGCGAGCCTTCTCTCAGGCAGCTTGCCGGCGATGATCATGGCGAGCACGTCGTCCTTGGTGACGTCCGCCGTCCGGACCGTGCCGACCAGGCGACCATTCTTCATGACGGCAAGGCGGCTCGCGAGATCGAAGACGTCGCTGATGTCGTGGCTGATGAGAATGATGCCGATGCCCTGCCGGGCGAGTTCGGATATGAGCGCGCCGACCTTCTGCGTCTCTTCCGGACCGAGCGCGGCGGTCGGCTCGTCCATGATGAGCACCTTGGCGTTGAAATGGATCGCCCGTGCGATCGCCACGGCCTGCCGCTGACCTCCCGAGAGGTGGGAGACGAGACTGGAAAGAAGAGGAAACCTCAGCCTCAAGCGTTGCATGGTGAGTCGGGTCTGCTCTTCCATCGCCTCTTCGTTCATGAATCCGAACCGCCCGGTCAGCTCGCGCCCAAGAAAGAGATTGGCGGCTGCGTCGAGGTTATCGGACAGCGCGAGCGTCTGGTAGATCGTTTCGATGCCCAGCGCCTTCGCATCCCGCGGCGAGCGGATCTCAATGGGCTTTCCTGCGAAACGGATTTCGCCGCTGTCGGCGGTGAAGACGCCGGACAGAATCTTGACGAGCGTGGATTTCCCAGCGCCGTTGTGGCCGAGCAAACCCAGGACTTCGCCTTCGCCGAGATCGAGGCTGACGTTCTCGACGGCGCGCACGCCTCCGAATGTCTTCACGATGTTGCGGAACTCGACGAGCGGAGGCGTCACGAGAGCCGCACCCGCCGGTACGCCATGTCGACCCACACGGCGGCGATCAGAACGAGAGCGAGCACCATCCGCTGCAAGGGCGTCGCGACCCCCATCAAAATCATCCCGCTCTCGAGGCTCTGCATGATGAGCGCGCCGACGATCGCGCCGTATACGGTTCCGATGCCGCCGGCGAGCGAGGTCCCTCCGATCACCGTCGCCGCGATGACGTTGAGCTCGGTCATCGTTCCCGTGACGCTCGCGCCCGCGTTCAGGCGAGCCGTGATGACGATCGAGGCCAAGCCGCACAGGAGGCCCATCAGCACGAATACGGCGACGGTCAGCCGGCGCGTGTCGATGCCGGAGAGCTCGGCGCTTTCGGGGTTTCCGCCCGTCGCGAAGACATGGCGGCCGAACCGGTGCTTGCTCGCGAGCGCCGACATCATGACCGTGACGCCGATCAATATGAGGACGGGGATCGGAATGCCCATCGGGATGTTGGATCTCGGCTCTGTGTAGGCGTTCATCACGGCTGTGAAGACGACGATGCAGACGCTCCAGATTGCCACCAGGAGCATCAGCATCGCGGGCGATCGGGTCGCCATACCGTGCAAGGCGCGGCGGCGCGTGCTGCGCCATACCGTCACGATGACCGCGGCGACCGCCGCGGCGCAGACGACCCAGCTCCAGAACGCGCCGATGGTCCCGTCCAGGCCTCCGCCCAGCAGCTGAAAGGTCTTGTTGAGCGGAGCGATGGTGACGCCGCTGTTGATGTAGAAAGCGGCGTTGCGGAAGAAGAGCAGTCCGCCGAGAGTGATGACGAAAGAGGGAACGCCTCCATAAGCGACGAGCAGGCCCTGCGCCAGGCCGATAAGCGATCCGGTAGCGAGCATCGCGAGCACGGCGATCCACCATGTCGACGCTGCGTCGATCGGGAGGATGGAATGCTGCAGCAAGGCGCCGAAAACGCCGATGAACCCGATCTGCGATCCGACGGAAAGGTCGATGTGGCGCGCCACGATCACGAGGACCATGCCGCACGACATGATGCCGACGACGGCAACCTGAAGCGACAGGTTGAACAGATTCCGAGGCGTGAGGAAGAGCCCGCCTGTCAGGGCGTTGAGGCCGACCCAGATCACCACCATGATCAGCAGCATGGCCAGCAGCCGGACGTCGAGTCCGGCCGCCATCGCCACCTTGTCAGAAACGATCCGTGCGCGGAACGTTAGCGCTTGCATCGAGCGGTGAGCTCACTTGCAGGCCGCCGGCGGGTTCTCGGTGACGCCGTCGCAAAGCTCGGCCTTGCTGATCCACTTGGCGTCGACGACGAGGTTGAGATTGTCTCTGGTGATCGCGACCGGGGTCAGCAGGATCGACGGCTGTGTCTGGCCTGTGGGGGTCTTGAACGGCTTCGTCCCCGTGACCGGCTTGCCCTCCGCCATCTCGATTGCGGCCTTCGCCGCCGTCTGGCCGAGATTATAGGCGTTCTTCCAGACGGTCACCGTCTGCTGCCCCTTTGCGATCCGGTTCAGCACGACCTTGTCTCCGTCCTGCCCCGAAAGCGGGACGCCCAGCATCTTTTGGGCGGCGAGCGCCGCGGCGACGCCGGTCGACATTCCGTCGTTCATCGCGAGAACCGCGTCGACCTTGTTGTTGGTCCGGGTCAGGATCTGCTCCATCGCCGCCTGCGCGAGGTCAGGCTTCCAGTTCTCGATGTTCTGCTGGGCGACCACCTTGATCTGGCCTTTGTCGATCAGGGGCTTCAGGACCTGCATCTGACCTTCGCGGAAGAGATTGATGATCGCCATCGAGGCGTCGCCCTCGATCAGGGCCCAGTTGCCGCTGTCCTTGACCTTCACCATGGCCTCAGCCATCCGGCGTCCGACGGCGATATTGTCGAACGAGACGAACGTGACGTCAGGCGAATCGACCGGCACGTCATAGGCGATGATGGGGACATTCGCCGCTTTGGCCTCTGCGATAGCGGGCATGATCGCGCTCGAATCCTGGGCCAGAATGATCGCCGCGTCGCACTTCGAGGCCAGCAGGCCTTCGACGTCGGTCATCTGCTTCTGCGGATCGCCCTGGGCGTCGGCGCTGACATAGGTATATCCCGCCGGTTCCAGAACGGATTTGATCCCCGCTTCGTCGATCCGCCAGCGCTCTTCCTGAAAGTGGCGCCAACTGACGCAGATGCGCTTGCCATTCTCGGCTCGGGCCTCGACGCCCGGCTGCAATCCGAAGCCGATGGCGATGAGAGCGGCGCCGGAAAGG
>DASRSL010000243.1:0-12448 GCA_035656495.1 Roseiarcus sp. | reverse complement strand
TCTCAGCGCGCAATCTCTGCAGATCCGTCGGGATCGAAGCGTTCGCGCCGCTCGATCATGCCGACCGAGCCGCCTCTCCTATATCGGCGTCGCCATCTCCAGATAACGGCAGAAGGCGTTGGCGAGCTGCATCTGCTTCGGCGTTCGGCACTGCGCCTCGAAGACCGAGGGCGAGGCGACCAGAACGCACAGGCACTTCGCCCGCGAGGTCGCCACGTTCAGCCGGTTGAGCGAGTAGAGAAACTCCATCCCGCGAGGCGCATCCGCGTAACTCGACGTCGTCATCGAATAGATCACGATCGGCGCCTCCTGGCCCTGGAACTTGTCGACGGTGCCGATCCTCCCGCCTGGAATGCGCTGCTGCAATTCGAACACCTGCGCGTTGTACGGCGCTATGATCAGGATGTCGGACCGCGTGACCGGGCACTCGACATTGTCCTTGTCGAACCAGGTCGTATTGTAGAGCAGGATCTCTTCGACGATGTCACGAACGCGATCCGCTTCTTCGGGCGAGCTGCTTTGATTGCCTTCTGTCGGGACGGCCACGTAGCGAAGTCCGCTGCCGGAAAAGCGGGATTCTGACCGAATCCTCTGAGCCTCCAGGCCCGGGCGAGGCTCCAGGCGCCCCTCGTAGAAGAGCTCGGACGTGAAGGCGCATATGTCGGGATGCAGGCGGAACGTCTCGTTCAGGAACAGGCCACGGTCCGAAGCGATCGTCTTTTCGCCTTGAAGAAGGTGATGGAGCGACGACACATCCGTGCCTTCCGGATGGCTGCCCTGCATGGGCTGTTCGAGCTGCTGTGGATCGCCGAGCAGCACCACGCTCCGCGCCGCTTGGGATGCCGCCAGCACATTGGCGAGAGACATCTGCGCGGCCTCGTCGATGAAGAGAACGTCGACCGTATTTTCCGCATCGGGGGAAGCCCAGAGCCATGCCGTTCCGCCGGCCACGTTGCAATCGTCGCCGATCGCAGCGAACAAGTCATCGTTGGCCGTCACGAAGCGCAAGCGCGGCTGATCGACTTCCCTCTCCGAGGGCTTCTCCGAAAGCTTTTGGATGCAGCGGATGTCAGCCGCCCTTTCCTCCGCTGCTTTCAGCACCTCGTCGAGAAGATTGCGGATGACCTTGTGGCTGTTTGCGGTGACGCCGACGGTCCTGCCGGCGGCGACGAGGGCGCGGATCATCCGTGCGCCGATATAGGTCTTGCCCGAGCCCGGCGGCCCCTGAATTGGAAAGATGCCGCCATCGACAGCCAGCGCGAGGCGCAGGGCGGCCTCGAGCGCCGTCTCTCCCGGCGTCTGGATCGGTTGGCTTCCGATTCGGGGAGGCAGGCGCATCAGCAGGTCACGGGCCGCGAGGTACGGCCCCCCGCCGTGCATTCCCTGGTCAGCGACATGCTCACCGATGCGCATGAGCGAATCCGCCAGGACATTGGCATCGATGACCTTGTGCGCAAACACCGCCTCGGGGTGAATGCCGGCGCTGTCCTTTCGCTTCTTGATGTCGACGCGCAGCGTCTCGAGCGAGATCTGATCGATGGTTCCAAGTTTGCCGCCGCCGACATTGTGCAGCTCCTCGCCTCCGCGCAGCTCCGTCTCCTGAGGCGGGAAGCTGTAGCGGTGGATGGGCGCCTTCGCGGTCCCACCGACGGCCTCGACGAAGGTCAGGCCTGACAGAGCCGCCCGCTCATCGAGCAGCTCGTCTTCCGCTAGATCCCTGAGCCGAAAATACTCCCACCAAGCCACCTTGTCCTCACGACGGTGAAAATCGAGCGAGTAGGCGAGCAGCCAGCGCGCCTGCTGCTCCGGAGTCCGTTCATTCACGTCCGCCAGGACGCCGTCCGTCAGGCGGGCGACCAGCGCATTCACCTTGCGCTGCCGATCGTTGAGCTTTTCGCTCGGCTCGCCGTCCGGGACCTCCGGGCGGGGGACCGTCACGCCTTTTTCAAGAAGTGTCGCGCGGCGCGCCTCCAGCCAGCCGCGCAGTCCGAGCGCGGACAGGCAGTCGTCGCGGTTGTAGCCGGCCACGACGCCTCGATCGTTGTCGTCGATGGATTCGAGATCCCCGAGCTCCAGGCCCGCCTGAAGTTTGTCGAGCGCTCGGTTGGCGTCGGGGAGCAGGGTCGCCCGCGCGAAGCCGTATAGAGGCTCGAGCCTCTTGATCGAGTAGCTCTCGACGCTCGCCCTCAGTCCATTGCGCACGACGCTGAAGAGATCGACGAAGCGTTTCGAGCGCAGAAGACGATCGACCTCCTCCCCGCGGCTCGCGTAGCGCCCCATGAGCCGCTTCAGCGCGGCGGGCTCGTAAGGCGCGTAGTGGTAGATGTGCAGGTCTGGATGCGTCTCCAGGCGGGCGATGACGAAATCGATGAAGCGCTCGAAGACGGATTTTTCGTCCTCGCGCGAAAACGCCCAGTCGCCGACATAGGCCAGAGCGCCGTCGGGCTGATAATAGGAGTATCCGAACAGGTACTCCAATCCGCCTTCGCCGGCGAACGGATCGCCCTCAAGGTCAAAGAAAATGTCCCCGGGAGAAGGCTCGGGAAGCAAGGCGAGTCCGAAACCGGGATTGACCGGCAGAAGCTCGTACACGAGCATCCCGGCCTCGCGCCCTTCGACCTGTATCCGGGCCTGCTCGCGCAGGCGCTCGTAGGACTGCGCGGCGCCCCGCGAAGGTTTCCAGGCGAGCGGCAGAGGCGTTGCGGCGAGGGCCGCAACGGTCGCGATTTCCCTTCGCTGCAACTCCTCGATCTGCAGCTTGCTGGCGTTGGCGACGAGCGAGAGATGATCGTCTTCCCGTCGGCGGCGGTCGCATCGATCCTTCCAGCGGCATATCTCGCAATGCGCCTTCGGATCGGGATAGCTGTCTTCTTTTCCCCGGTTGTTGATGGCTTCGACGAGACTGAGACGGACGCGTCGAAAATAGGCGCCGTAGTCGTCCATCCGGTAAGGCTGCGGCTCGTAGCCTGAATTCGGGACGACGACGTAACCGTTCGCAGGGCGTGCGCCCTGCGCTTCGGTGAGAAGCTCGGCGTAGAGGCAGAGCTGGAGCACGGTTCCGCTCTTGGTTTCGCGCGCCAGCTTCGTGTCGACAACCTCATAGGACCAGGGACCCAGAGCGGACGGCGGATTCGGCGGATCGATTCGCTTCAGCACGTCGGTTCTTCCGACCCAGGCGCCCGAGCGAAACGCGCCCTGAACGATGATCTTCGCGCCGGCCTGCATGGCCGCGCGAGTCCGGGCTGTGGTCTCGTCGTCGACGCCCACGCCCTCGATCACCGTGACCGGAAGCCCGTCGGAGTTCAGACTCTCGACGTACTCCCGTTCATGACGCAACCCCCGCTCCAACAGGAGCTGTCGCCCCGGGTCCCAGCCGTCGGGTTTTTTCAGCGCGCCGAATGCAACCTTAAGGTCCAGCTCGGTCAAATGACGGCAATTTAGATGTGCGATCAGATCCGAAGCGCTGAGAAGCAGAGCGTCCGCGACTTTTTGCATGGGCATGAGTTACGCGCCGCAGCCGATGCATTCAAGCCGATTGGCGCCGGCCAGCCGGGGCGCGCGCTTTTCTCGCTGCTCACTGCCTCGTTGCCTCGGCGTCGCCGTCGGGACATCCTGCCCCTGACATCTCCAGAAGCCGTTAGGCGGAAGGCGCCCTGAATGACCGGAAACTGGAAAATCGGCGCGCAGCTGTCGACCTCCCATTCGTCGCCCGCCGCGCTCGACGTCTCGCGAATGGAGGAGACCGTCCTGAGGGTGCGCGAGGCGGTCGGCCTCGATCTTCTCGTTGTCGGCTTTCGCGAAGCGCCGGAGGTTTTTCGCCGGTTCTGCGGCCCGGCGAGACCGGTCCGCGACGTCTTTCTGTGGTACGGCGTCCTCTCGGATATCGAGGGCATGGAGGATTCGGACCTCGTCGTGAACTGGAGGGGTGAGCGCAGTCGCGGATGGGGAGGGTGGGCCGAGAAAGGCGCCGAGGTCGAGGAGACCTTTCGCTTCGCCTGCCCGAACAACCCGGCCGTGCGCGAGAAAACGCTTCGGCATCTTCATGAGCTCATGAGACGATACCCCTTCAGCGGCGTCTTTCTCGACAAGATTCGGTTCCCCTCGCCCGCCAACGGGATCGACGAAGCGCTGTCATGCTTTTGCGATCACTGCCGACGCGATGCCAGGGCCGCGTGCCTTAATCTCGATGCCGTCGTCAGGATCCTCGCGGAGCGTGCGGTCGAGCTTCCTTCGCTCACCGAGGGAAGCCGCATCGAGGCTCATCGCTGGCCGGAGACGATCGCGTCCGCCAATCCGATGCTCTCGCGTTTCCTGAAGTTTCGCTCCGACAGCATCGCCCGGCTCATTGCCGAGCTCGCCGAGGTGGCGCGGGGGCTCGGCAGGGCGGTCGCGCTCGACCTGTTCTCGCCCTGCCTCGCTTCGCTCGTCGGGCAAGACTATCCGCGCCTGTCCCGGCATTGTGCATGGGCGAAGCCGATGACTTATCGGATTGCGCGGGGGCCCGCCGGGCTGCGGCTCGAGATTCCGGCGCTGATCCAAGGCCTCGCGCGGCTGTTCAACCTCGACGAGCGGCGGGCGCTGGACTGGTGCGCCCGTCATATTCAGGCCTTCGACCGGGACCTCGTCGAGCGCACGCGAGAGGAGGCCGTGCCGCTGCTCTTCATTGAGGCGGAAATCGAGGCGGCCATTCGCACGATGCAGCCGGTTCCGGTCTATTTCGGCCTGGAGCTCGTCAGCCAGCCCGGGGTCATCGACGTCACGCCGGCGGACGTCCGCGCGATGGTCGAGGCCGGCCGCGCCGCGAACGCGGCCGGCCTCGTCATTTCGTGGGACCTGATGCACGCGCCGATGGACGGCGTTGAAGCGCTCGCCGAGGCGATAAGGTCGTCACGCCCCTAAAGCCTAGGCGAGGAACTTTCGACCGGTCGGGAAGGGAGTTGCAAGACGGGTAGGTCTTCCGGTGGAACGAGGACCTCAATGCTACGCGGCGCGCCGGGTCGGCGCCGGATGAGGCCTGCGCGTTCGAGGGTTAGGATCATCTGGTGCACCGAAGGTGGAGTTACGCCGAAGCGCCGTTGCATATCGGCTTCGGCGGGAGGTCGCAGATGCACCCGCATATAGGCGTCGATGAAGGCCAGATACTGGCCCTGTTTGGCGGTGAACCCGGGCTTGAGCCGCTCAGACATTCGATTCATTCGTGGATGCGATGTCCGCGAGCGAGCGCCCGGCGTCGGCCGAGCGCTCGCCTTCGCCGTTCAGCAGCCCCAGGCCGCCGGCGTCTTCTCGGCGTTCTCCTTGGTCACCAGCGGCAACGGCAGGTAATAGGGCTTCAGAATCTCGGCGTCCTTGCCGTTGAAGTGAAGCCACGCCATTTTCATGGCGTTATAGGCCTGCGGATAGGGATCCTGATCGACGGTGCCGAAGATCTTGCCGTCGTAGATCAGCTGGCGCACGTCCTCCGGATAGTCGCCGACGATGAACTTGATTTCGTCGCGGCCGCTGCGCGCAGCGAAGTCGACGGCGGCGCTGGCCTCCGGCCCCTGCAGGATGATGGCGTCGAGTTGTCCCTTCGGAAAGCGGCTGAGAAGGTCCTGCACGACCGCGAGCGCCTTGGCCGCGTCGAAGTCGTCGGTCACCCGCGCCACTTCCTCGTATTGCGGGTTCTTGGCGCGGAACTCGTCCCAGCCCTTGGCGCGCAGGATCTGCGGCGAGGTGCCGGCGAAGCCCATGACATAGGCGACCCTGGCCTTCTTGCCGCCGAAGGCCTGATCGAGAAGCTTGCCCTGGAGACGGCCGAACTCGACGTCGTCCGCCCCGACGTAGGTCAGCACGTCCACGCCGCTCTGCCCGAAGCCCGCCCTGTTGTTGACCTCGATCAGCGGGATCTTGGCGTCGTTGACCTGCTTGATGCCGGGGATGATCCCCTGGCCGGAGGGCGTCAGGAGGATGAGATCCTTCTTGTCGGCGACGAAATTCTGCAGGTTGGCGAGCTCGGTCGCGACGTCGCCGCTGTTGCCGTCGCGCAGGTCGTAGGTGAAGCCGAACTGCTTGGCGCCGTCCTCGAGGCCGGTCTTGAAGTTGGCGTAGAAGGGCACCTTGAGGTAGGCGACGCTCACGCCGATCTTCTTGTTGGCCGGCGGGGTGTCCGACGTCTCCTTCATATGCTGCACGGGCAGACAGCTGAGCTTGTCCGCGAGCGCGGCGGGCGGCAGCGCTGAAAGGACGGCGGACGACACGAGGCCCAGAACCACCGTCCTCCTCGCCGCCGAACGCCCGCGCCGCGGTTGCCCGTCGAAATCCATAAGCTTGCCGTCAGCCATTGCCGCTTCCTCCCGGATTGTTTCACACTTGGGCGCCAGGCGGAACGCCCGCCTCTTCTGGTCCCGACTCGAATGGGACGGCGCCCGGAAACGATTCTAGCGCATCTCCGCCGTTCGCAAAACGAGGCTTGGGCTCGACGGGCGCATCGCTACATCGAGCCGAAGCCGCTGCGCTTCGAATAGCCGTCGAAGGCGACCGCGACGATGAGGATGAGGCCGGTCGCGACCGGCTGCCAGAACGGCGACACGCCGAACAGATTGAGGCCGTTGGCGACCACCCCGAGAAGGAAGACGCCAACGATGGTGCCGCCCATCCGGCCGCGGCCGCCGCCGAGCGAGGCGCCTCCCACGATGACCGCGGCGATCGCGGTGAGCTCGTAGCCCAGCGCCGCCTGCGGCGTCGCGCTCGCTGTCTGGCCGACGAGAATGATGCCCGACAAGGCCGAGCAGGCGGAAACGAGGACATAGACCGCGAAGCGGACCCGCGCCGCGTCGATTCCCATTTCCGCCGACGCGACCGGATTGCCGCCGACCGCGTAGACGTAATGGCCGAAGCGAGTGCGGTGCAGAACGAAGCCAAGCAGGAGGGCGACGACGAGAAAGAGGATCGCCGGGTTCGGAACGCCGAGCAAATAGCCCAGCCCAACGTTGGTGAAGGAATAGGGAACGCCAAATCGCGGAGAGGCGTTGGTGGCGACGTAAATCAGCCCGCGCACGACCGTCATCGTGCCGAGCGTCGCGACGAATGGATTGACCCCGAGATAGGCGATCAGCCAGCCGTTCGTTGCGCCGACGATCAGGCAGGACACGATGGCGCCGACGATGCCGACGGGCATGCCGAACGTCCCGAGGTCGATCATCAGTGTCGCTCCGACCACGCTCGCGAGAGCGGTCACCGAGCCGACCGAAAGGTCGAAGCCGCCGAGGATGATGGCGAAGGTCATGCCGCAGGCGATGATCCCGATCACCGAGTTCTGCTGCAGGACATTGACCAGGTTCTGATAGGTCCCGAATGTCGACTTCGAAACGAACATGCCGGCGACCAGCAGAACGAAAACGAGAAGGACGCCATGCCGCCGCGCCGAAGCGACGGGTCCGGTCCACCGACGGGTGTTCTCCGTCATGCGCCGCCCCGCGACGATGTCGCGGCCCCGGTTATCATGCTGACGATCTCGTCCGGGCGCGTCCCGGCGGTCTGGCGATAGCCGATGACGCGGCCGCGCCGCATGACCCAGACCCCGTCGGTGATGCGGAAGATCTGATCAAGGTTGTGGCTGATCACCAGGATGGTGAGTCCCTGCCGCTTCAGCCCGAAAATCACGTCTTCGACCGCCTTGGTCTCGGCGATCCCGAGCGCTGCGGTCGGCTCGTCCATCAGGATGAGCTTCGAACCCCAGGCGCCCGCGCGGGCGATCGCGACGACCTGCCGCTGGCCGCCGGAGAGACCTTCGACCGACTCGCCGATCGGCGGCACGTTTCGGATGAAACGCTTGAGCATTTCGGCGGTGCTCGAAAGCATCGCGGCCTTGTCGAGGATGTGCAGGGATCTCGGGCCGGCGGTCAGCTCGCGGCCGAGGTAGACGTTGGCCCACACCGGGAGATTCCCGACGAGCGCGAGGTCCTGGTAGACGGTTTCGACGCCCTGCGCGCGGGCTTCGGCCGGCGAAGAGAAGCTCGCAGCCTGTCCTTCGAACTCGATCCTGCCGGAATCGGGCGTCAGCACTCCGCTGATGATCTTGATGAGCGTGGATTTGCCGGCGCCGTTGTCGCCGACGAGTCCGGTGATTTCGCCTCTCGGAATCTGCAAGGAGATGTTCTCGAGCGCGACGACTGCGCCGAATCTCTTGTTGATCGCGACGGCCCGAAGGAGCGCATCGGAGGTTGCGGGACTGTCGTTCATGAGGCTCTGACCATATCCCTCAGCGCCTCTCCCCTTAAGCCCAGCAGAGCCGCACCCGGAAAGACCGCCAGTCCGGCGATGTCCCCGCGCGACGCGATCTGCGACAAGGCGGCGCTCCAGTCGGCGTCCGCCATGGAGGGCCCCCAATCGGCGCCGAGGGCGGGGTGGCGATTGGAGTCCGCCTGCACCACGGGCAGCGTCTTCGGTCCCGCCAGCTTGACGATGTCGCCGAGCGCGGAGCCGATCCAGCTCGGCGGCTGCAGCAGGATGTTGTGGTAGAGCATCGGCGCCACCCAATCGGCCAGGGGCGCAAGATCGGCGATGCGTTGGCCGGTCAGCGGCTCCGTGAGGCCGTTCATTTCCGGCACGACATAAACCCCGAGCCGGGCGTCCGGTCTCGACTCTTTCAGGACGCTCCCCGCCTCCCGGACGAAGTCGGTCACGACCTTGCACTTGAAATCGATCCATTCGCGCAATCGGTTTTGGCGGATCCACTCCGCCTTGGCCGATGTCGTGTCCAAGTTGGCGCGAGGCAGCGCGCCGGTCGCCTCCTCGAACTTCGCGAGCGTCGCCGCGTCAAAGCTCGAGTCCAGGGGACGACGCCGACCTGGCCGAAGTTCGATCTCCCAATGGAGCGGCCAACGCACGAAATCGAGAAAAAGTCCGTCGATCGGATTCTTACGCGCGATGGCGCCGATGTTCGCCAGCACGTCTTCCTGTCGCCTCCGGTCCGTCGGGGTCATCCCGACGTACCATTCGAGCTGGGACCGTCGCGTGCCGTCCTCGAGAATTGGCCACAGCTCGGGGCGCGCGTTCAGAACGGAAAAATTCGACGCATGGTCGGAGAAGCAGGCGACGCCCGCGTAGAAGCGCAACCCGGCTTCATGCGTTTGGTCGATGGCGGCGGGGTCGTAGGCGTCGGCCTCCGTCATGACTGCGGTGACGCCGAACTCCCGCAAAGACGCGAGGCTACGCTTTGCATCGTCCGGCCGATTCCAGAAATCAGGAAAGACGAAAGCGCCGACAATCCATTCCGACGGCAACCCATTCCTCCCCCAGGTCGGCGCCAAGCGCGTGGCTTCGATGCTATCACGAGGGGAATGGACGCCGCGAGGTCTGGTTGCGCAGGCGCGTCTCGAGCGGTGCATCATACCCTCAATGATCAACGATGACCTTGACGAAATATGCCTAGGAGGGCATATTTCGATCGTGTGGACCGTCGAGCTAGCTGGCGCCGGAATTCGAGGCCGAGCTTCTGGCGCTGCCGCCCGAGGTTCGCATCGAGTTGCTAGCGCAGGCGCACGTCGTCGAGCGCTTCGGTCCCGCGACCGGAAGGCCGCGAGTCGATACGCTCAAAGGCTCGAAGCACGCCAACATGAAGGAGCTGCGCTTTGAGGCGGTGGATGGCGCATGGCGTGTCGCCTTTGCCTCGACCCCGAGCTTAGGGCGATCCTGCTCGCAGCCGGCGACAAGAGCGGGAAAAGCGAGCGGGTATTCTACCGGCGCTCGATTGCGGCCGCCGACAAGCGGTTCGCCGCCCATCTCGACAGGCTGAAGCGCAGCCGCACGCGCAGGTGACATGGAGGCTCTAATGCCGCGGGCGCTGAATGAGGTCATGGCCTCCCTTCCGGAGGCGGAGCGTGCGAAGATCGATGCGCGGGCGCGCGAGCTCATCGCCGAAGAAATGTCGCTGCAGGACCTGCGCAAGGCCATCGGGAAAACCCAAACGGCGATCGCCAAGCGCCTCAAGGTCGGACAAGACGCGGTCTCGAAGCTGGAGACAAGGAGCGACATGTACATCTCGACTCTGCGCAGCGTCCTCAAGGCAATGGGAGGCGAGTTGGAGCTGATCGCGCGCTTCCCCGACCGGCCGCCGATTCGTCTGAAGGAACTTGGGGCGGGTTCGCCGCGCCGAAAGCGCGACCGACGGGCTGCGGCATAGCCAAGTTCTTACCTCGACGATTGCCGGATACGGTCGCATCGCGCGCGATTGCGCTCGCGCCGCGACCGGGCGTAGCCTCACGCAATACCGCCGATCGGAAACGCCGCCATGCAAGAATCCGCCGAAGCGCGCCGGCCGCCGGCCGGCGTTCCGGTTTCCGGGATCGATCCGTTTTCGCTCGAATTCCTCGCCGACCCGCACCCTGGACATGAGGCTCTGCGCGAGGCGGGGCCGCTCGTCTGGCTCGAGGCCTACGGCGTCTATGCGGCGGCGCGCTACGCGGAGGTGCGCGAAATCCTCGCCGATCCGGCGACCTTCTGCTCGAGCCGCGGTGTCGGCCTCAGCGACTTCGCCCGCGAAAAACCGTGGCGGCCGCCGAGCCTGGTGCTCGAGCGCGACCCGCCCGAGCACGACCGGGCGCGCGCCGTCTTGAACCGGGCGCTGTCGGCGACGGTGATGCGCTCGCTTAAAGCGCGGTTCGCCGAGGCGGCGGAGAGGCTGGCGGCGGAGCTTGCGCGAAAGGGGCGGTTCGACGCCGTCGCCGATTGCGCGGAAGTCTATCCGATGATGGCGCTGCCCGACGCCATCGGCTTGGCGAAAGAGAGCCGCGAGCATCTCTTGCCCTATGCGGCGACCGTGTTCAACATGTTCGGGCCCGACAACGCACTCAGGCGCAACGCGCTTGCGCAGATGGCGCCGCATGTCGCGTGGATTTCCGCGCAGTGCAGGCGAGAGAACCTGTCCGACGACGGCATCGGCGCGATGATCCATGCGGCGGCCGATTCCGGCGAGACCACCCGCCAGGAGGCGGAGCTCTTGGTGCGCTCGCTGCTCAGCGCCGGCTTCGACACAACCGTTCATGGGCTCGGCGCGGCGATGCGCGCGCTCGCCATGAACCCCGACCAGTTCGCCGAGCTGCGCGCCGATCGGTCCAAGGCGCGCGCCGCCTTCGAAGAAGCGGTCAGGCTCGAAGCGCCGGTGCAGACCTTCTTCCGCACCACGACGCGGGACGTCGAGCTCAGCGGCGTCACGATCCCGGAAGGCTCGAAGGTGCTGATGCTGCTCGGCGCGGCGAACCGCGATCCGCGCAAGTGGCCCGAGCCCGACCGCTACGACATCGACCGCTCGACCGCCGGCCATGTCGGCTTCGGCGCCGGCGTGCACATGTGCGTCGGGCAACTCTTGGCGCGGCTCGAGGGGGAGGCGCTCCTTGGCGCGATCGCCCGTGCCTTCGCCTCACTCGAGCCTGATGGCGAGCCGACGCCGCTCCTCAACAACACGCTGCGCGGCTGGGCACGGATGCCGGTGAGGGCTGCGGTGGCGTGATCCGACCGGCGACTCGGGACCAATTCTGAATCGAGAAGCGGCTCATTCTGCGCCGGCAGGGCGGGAGCCGCCTCCACCGTGGCTGCGCCGCGGGCCAAGGCATCCGCCGGACTTATTCAATCGATGTAACTCCCAAGGTGGACTCGGTCCGCCCCGCGCCTTCACCCTGAGGAGCCCACGAAGCGGGCGTCTCGAAGGGCGAGGGCGCGCTTCCGCGGCTCGCGAACGTCCTTCGAGGCCCTTTGCCTCCGGCAAAGGGCGCCTCAGGGCGAGATCGGAGGACCATCCACGTCGCCGATACGCCACCTCGGGAGTTATCAATCGACGGTCTAATCTTTTATCAGGCCAACAGATCGCCGATCGATTTGGCGTTCGCCGCGACGAAAGGGTTCATGAGATGAAGGCCGTCGAGGATCCGCCCGTCCTGCATGTTTTCCGTCAGCAGAACCTTCGCCCCGGCCCCAGCGGAGGCTGCACAGATGACGCAATCCCAGAGCTGGAAGCGATGCGCGCGCGCCAGTTCGGCCGCTTTGTTGATAATGGCGTCGGTCGTCGGCGGCGTGATGAATATCGACTGGTAGACCAGCGCCTGCCGGATCGCCTCCTCGAGCGAGGCCGGGAAGCGACGCTGGACGAAGCGAAGAAATTCTCCGAGGACTTGCGCAGGCATGACGCCGTTCCGCGCGGCCCGAAGGATCAAATCGGCAGACCGCATTCCCTTCGCCGAGTCCGGCTCGACTTCGGCGTAGATGAGGATGTTGCTGTCGACGGCGACGCGTCTCATGCCGGGTCGTCGCCGTATTTGTCGTCCTCGGCGATGGTCCCGACACGACGACCCGAGCCGCGCTTCGATCGCAGGCTTTCCTCGAGCGCCGCGAAGCTCGCCCGCCATTCGGCATCGCTGGCGCGGTCTTCCGATTGCGGACTGATCTTGGCGACGGGCCTGCCGTTCTTGGTGAC
>DASRSL010000242.1:0-39026 GCA_035656495.1 Roseiarcus sp. | reverse complement strand
GGTCCCGTACTTCGCCATGTGATGTCGGCAGAAGGCGGCGTAGACGTCCATGAAGACGCTATGCGGCTCGTTCGTCTCCATGCCCGGGGGCGGCGTCAGGCCCTTCCCCATCGCGAGGAGCTCGTCGATGGTCTTTTGGCGCCGCGACAGATCCCAGCTGCCCTCGAAGGCGGCCATGCTCTTGGCCGGGTCGGGCATGACCATCTTCTCCGCCCCGACCGCGAGCACGCTGTCATAGGCGCCCGAGCCGACCAAAACGTGAGCGAGGTTGAGCGCGGTCGAAGCGGAGGCGCAGGCGTTCTCGACGTTGATCACGGGCGCATTGCCAAATCCGCAGCCGTCGAGGGCCGCCTGACCGCGAATGCCATGCTGGCCCTCGAGCGCGCCCGCAGTGGCGTTGGCGAAGATGATGGCCTGGATCTGCTTCGCGGTGGCGCTGGCGTCGGCGAGCGCCTCGCCGGCGGCCCGGGCGGCGAGCGCGGCGAGGGACGCTTCCGGGAAGCGCCTGAACGGAGTCATGCCGACTCCGACGATGACGGTCTGACGCATGGGCCCGGCCTCCTTGGTTGACGGATTTTGTCCGACAGGATTGTATTATGATCGTCTCGATCAGCGCCGGGATCAAGGCTGCGGTGCGCTTTTGAAAAGTGGCGAGGAGCAATTGTCCGACATCGCGCCGCCCGCGTCCTTGAGCGCCCACCGCATTCTCATCGTCAACGACGACGGGATCGAGGCCTACGGCATCAAGCTGCTCGAGGAGATCGCGCGCGAGTTCAGCGACGATGTTTGGGTCGTCGCCCCGGACGAGGAAAAATCGGGGTTCTCACATTCGATCTCGATGACGATCCCGATCCGGGTGCGCAAGATCGACGAGCGCCATTACGCGGTCAAGGGAACGCCGACTGACTGCGCGCTTCTCGCGATCTACGAGTTCATGGGCGGCGTGAAGCCGACCGTCCTGCTCTCGGGAATCAACCGCGGCGCGAATCTCGCCGAGGACATCACCTATTCGGGCACGGCCGCAGCCGCGATGGAGGGAGCCCTTCTCGGCATCCGCTCGATCGCGCTGAGTCAGGTCTTCACCATCGGCGGCGAGGCGCATTGGGACACCGCCCGGCGCTTTTCAGGCCCGATTCTGCAGAAGCTCCTGAAGTGCGACTGGCAGCCAGGCAGCTTCGTCAACGTCAATTTCCCCGATGCCCCGCCCGACGCCGTCGGCGAGACGCGAGTGACGACGCAGGGACGCCGCCTGCCCGGCTCTTTCCTGCCCGTCCGGCGGGTGGATGAACGCGCCTTTCCCTATTACTGGATCAAGCTGGCCTATAAGACGAGCGAACTCGAAGCCGGCGCCGATCTTCACGCCATCTCGGAGAACGCAGTGTCGGTGACGCCGATGCATCTCGACTTCACCGCGATTTCGTTCCGCCACTATCTGGATCAGGTGTTCCGCAAGGATTGAGGTTTCCTCACGCCTCGGTCAGAAGCTCGACAAGCGAGGCGCGCTTGCGTTCGTCGACGCCGAGCGTGCGTTCGAGATAGGCCTCGAAGGAGCCGTGGACGCGGTCGATCTCCTCGAGCGCCGCCTCCAGATATTTCTCCTGCGCCGCCAGCAGAATCTTCACAACCTCGGGCGGCGTCCGCGGTCCGAAAAGCTGCGGGACCGGCCGCCGGTAGCGATTGGTCAGAGCATAATCCTCCAGCACGACCTCGCGGGGAACGCCAAGCGCGAGCAGGAGGATCGCTACGCCGTAGCCGGTGCGATCCTTGCCGCTCGTGCAATGGATGAGGAGCGGCAGGTGATCCTCGGACGCCGCGAGCGCGAGGGTCTCGCTGTAGACATCGTGATGATCGACGCAGAAGCGCCGGTAATGGCCAATGACGCGGCGCTCGACCTCCGGCGGATCGATCCCTCCCGCCTTGACGAGGGCCAGCATCTCGAGCGTTCCCGCCGGAACGAAACCGAGTTCGACGCGCCTGAGGGTCGCGCCTTCAGGCAGACGGTCGGGCCTGGCGTCACGTTCGAGCGGAAGGCGGAAGTCGATCAGCGCGCGCAGACCAAGCGCGTCGAGCCGCTCGAGATCGGCTTCGGTAAGGTCGGCGAGGCTGTCGGCGCGATAGAGCCGACGCCAGCGCGCGCGGCGGGCGCCGGCCGCCGGATACCCGCCGAGATCGCGAAAGTTCACTGCGCCTTCGAATTCAAGACGCCTTTCAGCCATCGACTTGCTTTTCCGCGCCGTTGCCGAGGCCCGCCCTATGCCACATTCACAACCGTGCGATGACACGCCGCCGGGCAGCAGAATGTCGTATTCCATATAGACCGCCTTAACGACCTTCCGGACGGGGAAGCGATCCAATGGATCGAGCTCGGAATGGTCGGGAAACGAGACGGACCCGGGTCCCTCCCAAGCCTCCCTGATCGTGTGCCGGGTGTCGGCGGCGACGAGTTCCGCCAGAGCGGGCTTCGTTACGCCGGGTTCCGCCGAGGGAATGATCCTGAGCCCCATTGTCGGCCCGCTCGAGCCGAGATTCGCGATCGGCTGCTCGGGCCCCATGACGAGGCCGGCAAGCCGCACCCCTTCGGGCCGCTCGACGGTCCCGAGGATCATGTCCTTTTCGCGCTCGAACCGGATCGCGGCGAGCTTCTTCGGAAATCCCCAGATCTCGCGGCCGGCCAGCATCGGCGGCTCCGTGTCGACATAAATTGCGACGATGTCGGTGAGCGGCTTTCCCTCGTGGCGGGCGTAAAGGCGCAGGATCGCCTCGTGATAGGGCCCGAAGGTAGTGAAGGGATACCAGTCGATGGACAGGTTCGCCGTCGCCGGCTCGATAAGCTCGAGCGGCTCGGGCAGGGCGTCGAGCGCAGCCTCGACGTCCGTCTCGAAGCGAACCGACGCCGACTGAGCGTTGCGATAATGATAGGGCGGCGCCTGGAACGCCGGCGCGTCCGGCGGCATCGAATAGCCGAGCTTGTCGAGCGTGAGCCGTCCTTTGACCAATGCGGTCTCCCGAGTCGCTGCACGGCCGCACTCACGCGATGACGTACTGTCCGCCGTTGACGGAGACGACCTGGCCCTGGATCATGGAGGCTTCAGCGCTCGCAAGAAATGCGACGAGGCCGGTATAATCGTCGTGCGCGATGTTTCGGCCGCTCGGATTGCCTGCCGCCTCGCTGGCGAGGAACGAGTCCGTTTCCTCGCCAAAGAGGTTGCGAACCGCTTCGGTGTCGAGCGTGCCGGGAGCGACGCAATTGATGCGAACACCCAACGGCGCAAGCTCGGGAACGAGGTAGCGGACCAGCGCCTCAGCGAGCGCCTTTCCCGCGCCGATCGCCCCATAGCCCGGCACGATCTGGCGGCTACCCCGGCTTGAGAGGAAGATGACGCTGCTGCCGCGCTTCAGGAGAGGTCGGGCGGCCTGCACGATGAAAACCAGCGAGGTTCCATTGAGGGTGATGGCGCGCGTGAACTGGACAGGGTCAGCGTCGAGGATGGAGCCGACGAGGACCTTGACCGCGCAATGGACGAGAAGGTCAAGCCGATCGGCCTTCGCCGCGACTTTGCTGAGCAGGCTTCGGGCGCCCTCCGGACTGCCGACGTCCGCTTTGATCGCACGCGGGCTAGCGCCGAGCGCCTCGATCTCCCGGCATGCAGCGGCGGCAGAGGCGTCGTCGCTCAGATAGGCCAAGAAGATATCGACACCCGGCCTGGCAAACCGCTTGGCGATGGCGAAGCCGATGCCCTTCGTCCCGCCGGTGATCAGAACGGCCATGGCGTCGCCCCCTAGCCTCGTCACTGCGACCGATCGCGCGGCCTTCGTTGTGTCCGACGTTTTTGTATGACAAGAAATCGGATCGCGCCAGCGCCGGAGACGGCGCGACGGCTGCGACGAGCGCGAGCCTTGCGGAGGAAGCCCATGCGCGCGGTCGCCTTTTCCAAGCCGCTCCCGATCGAGGAAGAGCGCTTGTCGAGGCGGGAATTCTCCGCTCAACGCTGACCGAGGTCGCGGGTCCGATCGACGCCACGCATTTGCGCAAGGCGCACGCGCTCGTCGAGAGCGGGCGGACTCGGGGCAAGATTGCGCTGGCCGGGTTTCTGTAACGATGGACCGCGACGCAATATTGTCCGACAAAAATGTTCGCCAAGTCAGTTGACCAGGGCGGCCGGCGCCGATACCTTTCGTCGCAAATGAAAATTCGCGGCTTGGGCCGGTCCGCGAGGAGGAAACGCGTTGGCGCGATTGGACAGAAGTCCCTGAGAAGACGTCTTGCGCCCGGCTCGGCGCAGGAAGCGGCGACGCTCGGCGTCCGTTTCCGTCTGGGAGTCGCTCGCCAAAAGCATAGGCTCCGACAGGGAGGAAGTGATGCGAATGTCAGCACGCTACGGTATGGTTTCGCTCGCGGCCGCGGCATTGGCCGCCGTCGCGCTTTCAGGTTCTGCGACGGCGCAGGAGAAGTCGAAGACTCCGATCAAGGTCGCGATCTTTTCGGTGAACGGCGCTTCGCCCACCATTCACACCATGGTCGAATCCGCCACGGCTGCCGCCAAAGCGCGCGGCTGGACGGTCGAGACCTATGACGGCAACGGCGACCAGGTCGCGACCAACAACCAGGCCAACACCTTCATCACCCGGAAGTTCGACGCGCTCATCAACATCGCCTCGGCCAACACCCAGATGGGCGGCGTGATCGCAAACGCCAAGAAAGCGGGCATTCCGTTCGTCTCGACCTTCTCGGGCATGGTTCCCGGCATCACGGTCGACATCGGCTCGAACAATGTCGCCGACGGCGTTTTCTCCGCATCCGCGCTTGCAGCCCGCATCGACGGCGAGGGCGAGGTCCTGAAGATGAACTGGACGGTGTTGCCGGCCCTCGCCGAGCGCGACGCCGGTTTCCATGCGGTCATGAACGAATACAAGAACATCAAAGTGACCGAGATGGAGATCAAGGTCCCAGGCCAAGTCGACGACACGTTCAACAAAGTGACCGACTACCTCACCGGCCACAAGAACGTGAAGGCCATATGGATGGGCTGGGACGAGGTGGGTGTCGCGGCGGCGCGCGCCGTGCAGCAGTCCCACCTCGATCACAAGCCGTTCGTCGTCAGCATGGACGGCAACGACGCTGGTTATGATCTCATCCGCGAAGGCTCGCCGCTCTGGCTGACGATCGCCTATGACGTGCGCGGGATGGGCGAGGCAGCCGTCCAGGCCGTTGCAGACGCCGTCGACGGCAAGACCTTCCCCGAGCGGCAGATCTACAAGAAGCCCTGCCTCATCAATAAGGAAACCGTGCCCCCGAAAGGCCAGTATCCTGACTTCAAGACCTGCGTGCTCTATTCCGCGGATCTTCCCAAATGAGCGTCTGAGGCGCAAAGTCAAGCCACGCATGCCGAACACAGGCGTCCCGCCCGCCCCGAAGGGCAGCGCCGGGGCGGCGCGCGCGCGGGCGGGGGACCCGGAGACGTTTCTCGAGGTCGAGCGCCTTGTGAAACAGTTCCCCGGGACGCTCGCGCTAGACCACGTCGACCTCAAGATTCGATGCGGCGAGATCCACGCCCTGCTCGGCGAGAACGGCGCCGGAAAGTCGACGCTCATCCGCGCGATCTGCGGCGCAAGCCAGCCGACTGAAGGGCGCATCCTCGTCAACGGCGTCGAGGCGATCCTCGCCTCCCCGCACGAAGCTGCGGCGCTCGGCATCGCTGTCGTCCACCAGCACTTCAATCTCGTACCGCAGATTTCGGTTGCGGAAAATCTGCTGCTCTCCGAGTCCATGCCGAAGCGGGCCGGAATCTTCGTCGATTGGCGGGCGATGCAGCGTCGCGCCCGCCTCCTGCTCGAACGGGTCGGGCTCCAGATCGACCCGCGCATGGAAGTCGCAAACCTTCGCCCCGACGAAAGCGCGATGGTCGCGATCGCCAAGGCGATCGGCAGCGAGGCCAGGCTCATCATTCTCGACGAGCCGACTTCGGCGCTCCTGCCAGCCGAGGTCTCCGTCCTCTTTCGGCACATGCGCCGGCTCGCCGCGGACGGGCACTCCTTCCTCTATGTCAGTCACAGGCTCTCCGAGGTGTTCGAGATCGCCGACCGCGTGACCGTGCTGCGCGACGGACGGAATGCAGGTTCCTGGACTCGCGATCATCTGTCGCGGCGCGCGATCATCCAGGCCATCGTCGGCGGCGACAAGAGCCTTCAGGAGGACATCGGACATTCGGATTTCGCGCCGGGCGAAGTTTTGCTCGCGGCGCACGAGCTCAGCGGAGGCCACGTGGCGAAACTGTCGTTCGAGGCGCGCGCGCATGAGATCGTCGGCTTCGCAGGCCTGCCCGGCAGCGGCGCGGAAGAGGCGCTCGATCTCATGTTCGGACGCCACATGACGTCCGCCGGACGCCTTACGCTCGATGGGCGCGACGTCGTCTTCCGTTCCCCTCGCGACGCCAAGCGAGCAGGGCTCGCGCTCGTGCCTAAAGATCGTCACGCCGAAAGCCTTCTGCCCGGGGCGAGCGTGCGGGAAAACATTTCGCTTCCGAACCTCAGCCGCTTCGTCACCGACCCGGTAGTCCGCTTTATCCATCGCGGGCGGGAGCGCGCGGAGGCTCGGCAGGTTGCCGAGAGGCTTGCGATTAAAACCGCAAGCATCGAGTCCCCGATCACCTCGCTCAGCGGCGGCAATCAACAGAAGGCCATTCTCGGCCGATGGCTAGCGAGCGGCGCCAAGGTGTTCATGCTCAATTCACCAACCGCCGCAGTGGACATTGGCGCGAAGGCGGAAATCTACACTCTCATACGACAGATCGCCGAGATAGGCGCCGCCGTCATATTCACCTCGACTGAGGTTGAGGAGTTTCCGCGGATCTGCCATCGCGTGCTGGTGTTTCGCGACGGCCAAATCGTCGGTGAACTGATCGGCAAGGATGCGACGGATGCGAGCATTCTGCACCTTGCTTCCGGAGGCGGAGATGAGCGTTAGTCCGGGGACGCGAACGGCGGCCGCGAAAGGCCAGGTCGATCTCGCTTCCTGGTTTGCGCGCTATGGGACAATCGTCTCGCTCGTCGTCCTTTTGATCTATTTCTCGATCGCGCGCTTCGACGTTTTCCCGACGGTCAACAACCTCCTCAACATCATGAACCAGATCTCGATTCTGGGCACGATGGCGTTTGGGCTGACCGTCTGTCTGGTGATGGGGCTCTTTGACCTCTCGATCGCCGCGATGGCGACGCTCGGAGGCTATGCCGCAACCCTGCTCCTCGTGCGTTATCCGGATTCAATCAACGTGCCGGTCGCGGTTTCGGCTTCGCTCCTCATTTGCGCGGCGATCGGCGTGATCAACGGCCTCATTGTCAGCTATCTCGGCATTTCGGCGTTCATTGCGACTCTCGCGACGGGATCGATCATCACCGGCGCGGTGCTCGGAATCTCCGGGTCGGAAACGCTGATCACCGGCATTCCCGATGCGTTCATGGCGATCGGCCAGGGAACCATTTTTGGCGTCGCCAACCCGATCCTCATCATGCTGGCCATCGGATTTGTGCTCTGGCTCCTGCTTGAGCACACGCAGGTCGGCCGCCACCTTTACGCCATTGGCGGCAGCGCCGAAGCCTCCCGCCTGTCCGGCATTGCGGTCAAGCAGTACGCGCCTTTTGCGCTCGCGATCTGCGCGGCATGCGCGGGCCTCGGCGGGCTCATGGCCGCGGCCGTTCTCGGGGCCGGCCGTCCGCAGGGCGTGGGCGACACCTACCTGCTTAACGCCTTCGCGGCGGTCTTCATCGGTGCGTCCACGCTGAGGCCGGGCAAATTCCACATCCTCGGCACCCTGATCGGCGCGCTCCTGATCGGCGTCATCAACAACGGCCTCTCGGTCATGGGCGTGCCGACCTACTGGCAATATATCGTCCAAGGCGTTCTGCTGGTCCTCGCGCTGTTCAGCGCCGGGGTGCTAGCGGTGCGCCGATCTTAAAGTTCAACAAGAGGCGTCACAGCTCCGCGCTTGGGGCGTTCGGGGGCGGATTCCAGGGAAGGCGAGCGAAAGGCGGAGAGCCGACCAAAGAAACCCTATTCATTTCAAGGCGAGGTAAAAATTCCCCGCCTTGCCGAATTCGCCCGGAAATCCGGATTGTGGCACAATTTTCCTGGGCGCAAATCGATTCAGCGATCATGACGGTTTAGCCCCGCTTTGAGCGGCCGACCGGCGACTTCTGGCAGCCAAGGGGCCGCCGCTCGCGCAAAGCCGTTCGCGCTCGTATTGCGGCCATCTCAATAGCAGACGTTGACCCGCCGGTTGTCCAGCCAGGCGCCGGAAATGGAATAGATTGGGCGAACCTGCCAGCAGTCGCTCCAAAAGGGATCGCTAAAAGACGCATCCGGCGAATAGGGGGCGATCGCGCCGGGCGGGACGGACGGACCCCGCGGCGCGTCAGTCGCCATCGCTCCAGGCCGGCCCCAGTCGCCCTGCGAACCCGAGCCGCCTCGCTGCTGTGCAGCGGCCGGCTCGGCGGTCGCGACAAGCGACAGCGCCGTCAGGCCCGCGACGATCGCCTTGGAGATCCTGTCGCCCATATCCAAACCCGCAGCGCCCGCCTTCGACCCGAACGAACAGCTAAGGGATGAGTTCCGGTTTTTTTAGGGGAGACGCGGGGCCTCACAGAAAAATCGATCGCGCGGATGCGTCGACACTTCATCTAGGCAAGGGCGGCGGCGCACACTATGCCAGAGGGCATGAGCGAGGCCCAGGGGCAAGCGCCGCTGCGGCGCGGATGGACCACGGGCGCCTGCGCGAGCGGAGCGGCGCGGGCGGCGTTCGACGCCCTGCTCACGGGCGCCTTTCCCGATCCCGTTCCGGTTCAGCTGCCGAAGGGCCTGAGGCCCGAATTCGCGCTCGCAACGCAGGAGCTCGACGACGATTGGGCGCGCGCGGGCGTCGTCAAGGACGCGGGCGACGATCCCGACGTCACCCACGGCGCCCTCGTCATCGCGACCGTGCGCTTCGCCCAGAGAGGCGCGGGCGTCAGTTTCCGCGCGGGGGAGGGCGTCGGCGTAGTGACCCGGCCAGGCCTGCCGCTGCCGCCCGGCGAGCCGGCCATCAATCCCGCCCCGCGCGCGATGATCCGCGCCAATCTCGAGGAAGTCGCCGCAAGAGTCGGAGTCTGCTGCGACGCGATCGTCGAGATCTCCGTGCCCGGCGGGGAGAAGATCGCAGAGCGCACGGCGAACGGGCGGCTCGGCATCGTCGGTGGCCTCTCGATCCTGGGCACGACCGGCGTCGTCACGCCCTATTCCTGCTCGGCCTGGATCCACTCGATCCAGAGCGGCGTCGACGTCGCGCGGGCGAGCGGCTGCTTCCATGTCGGCGCGGCGACCGGGGACACCTCCGAGGCCGCCATCCGCCTGCGCCATAATCTGCCCGACCATGCGCTGATCGACATGGGCGACTTCGCCGGAGGACTGCTGAAATACCTCCGCGCCCATCCGATTCCCCGCCTCACCATCGCCGGCGGCCCAGGCAAGATGACCAAGCTGGCCGAGGGCAGGCTCGATCTTCATTCGAAGCGCGGCGCGATCGATCTGCCGGCGCTCGCCCGGCGTGTCGCCGGGGCGGGCGGCGCGCCGCCGCTCACCGAAGCCATTGCGCGCGCGAACAGCGCGCTGCACGCCTTCGAGCTCGCCGCCGCCTGCAACTTCGATCTGCCTGCGCTAGTCGCCGAGGGGGCCTGGGCGACCGCCGCGCGCGTTCTCGGCGGCGCGCCGACCGAGCTCGAGACCGCCGTCGTCGGCCGCGATGGACACATTCTGGCGACGAGTGGGTTCAGGCGGGTATAGGCGCTTTCACCTCGGAAAATAGCTAACGTCAAGCTTTTTACACAAAACGAAGAGGGTGTGTGGGAGGCGATTATTCGCCCTCCCTCCGCGGTCCCCCGCGGAAGCGGCGAACGTAATCGGCGTTGTAGAGCTCGCTCTCCCGGAAATCGTCGGCGCCGAGCGCCGGCCCGACGAGGATCAGCGCCGTCCGCTCGACCGGCGATGAGCGCATCGCCGAGACGATCTCGCGGAGCGGCGCGCGGCAGACCTGCTCGTCGGGCCAGGAGGCGCGAGCGACGACGGCGGTCGGGCAGTCGGGGCCGTAGAAGGGCGTGAGCTCCGCGACGACGCTGGCGAGGGCCTGGATCGACAGATGGATCGCGAGCGTCGCCCCGGTCGCCGCGAAGTTTTGCAGCGTCTCGCGCTCCGGCATCGGCGAGGCGCGTCCCGTGGTGCGGGTCAAGACCAGCGACTGGGCGAGGCCCGGCAGGGTGAGCTCTCGCCTCAATACCGCCGCGGCGGCCGCGAAAGCCGGCACGCCGGGCGTCACCGTGTATGGCACGCCCGCCTGGTCGAGGCGGCGCACCTGCTCGCCCATCGCGCTGAAGATCGAGAGATCCCCCGAGTGGAGTCGCGCGACGTCCTTGCCTGCGACGGTCGCCTCGACGCACAATTTTACGATCCGCTCGAGATCGAGCGGCGCGGTGTCGATGACGATCGCGCCGGGCGGGCAATGGTCGATGAGCGCCTTCGGCACGAGCGAGCCGGCGTAGAGGCAGACGGGGCAGCGCGCGATGAGGTCGCGTCCCCTGACCGTGATCAGGTCGGGCGCGCCGGGTCCGGCGCCAATGAAATGCACGGTCATGAGCGTTTCGCGGGAAGCGCGACGGCGCACGTTGCTCCATCGGCGGCGAGTCGCGGCCCGAGCAATCTTCCGCCGGCGCCTGCGCCGGCGAGCGCGGCGGCCTCGGCGATCGCAGGCGCGCCAAAGCGCGCCTGCGCGACCCGCGAAGGCGTCAGGACTCGCGCGGCCTCGCGCTGCAGCGCTTCGACCGGCAGCGCCGTCAGCGTCGCGCCGATCCTGCGGGCGGCTTCGACGAGGCCCGGCTCTTCGGCCTTGGCGGCGAGCGTGAACAGGCGCCGTTCACCGTCCGGCGCGCCGAGCTCGACGAGGGCGCGGCGGATGAGCGCGGCGATCGCCCCGGCCGACACGCCCGCCCGGCAGCCGACGCCGATCGCGACGTAGACGCTCATGGCTTCGTCCACCGCCATTGAACGATCGGCGTCGCGGCGCGCCAGGCGAGGAAGCGCCCGACCGGCTCGGCGTGCGCCATCGCGATCTGCACGAGCTCGCCGCCCCAGCACGCGCGCCACTCGACCGAGGCCGCCTGCGTCTCGAGCGTCACGGCGTTGACGACGAGGCGGCCCCCGGCTCGAAGCGCGTCGACGATGAAGTCGATCACCCCGGGGGCTGTTCCGCCGCCTCCGACGAACACGGCGTCCGGCGCGGGCAGGTCCTGAAGGGCGTGCGGCGCTTTTCCGGTGACGACGGCGAGGGTCGGCGCGCCGAGCACAAGCGCGTTGCGCGTGATGCGGGCCGCACGGTCGGCGCGCGCCTCGACCGCAATGGCGCGATTGGCCGGGTCGGCGAGCATCCATTCGACTGCGATCGATCCCGCGCCGGCCCCGACGTCCCACAAGAGCTCGCCGCGCTGCGGCGCGAGCGCCGAGAGCGTGACGGCTCTTACGTC
Organism: Roseiarcus sp.; assembly: GCA_035656495.1. Taxonomy (GTDB): domain Bacteria; phylum Pseudomonadota; class Alphaproteobacteria; order Rhizobiales; family Beijerinckiaceae; genus Roseiarcus. The sequence goes on along the minus strand of DASRSL010000242.1, from coordinate 27,485 downwards.
GCGCCTGGTGATCTGCCCGTCATGCTCGAACCAGTCGTCCGGCAGCCCGGGCGCGCGCGGCAGGACGCGAGCGCTTCGATCGGCCGCGACCTCGAGCGCGATCGTATTTAGCGCCGCGACGTCGTCGAGGGCGAAGCCTTCCGCCTCGCATGTCCGCAGGCGCTCGCGAGGTCCGCCCATGGCCTCGCAGACGGTGAGCCTCGACCGCCCCATGCCGCGCCCTTGGAGAAGCGCCGCGAGCTTGCCAGGCGTCGTTCCGTCCCAGGAGAGCGCAAGAATGCGCGCCTTGGGCTCAAGATGCGGAACGATCGCCTCGAGCGGCCGGCCGTGCAGCGACAGCATCGCGCAATCCTGTTCGCTCCAGCCGAGCCGAGCCGCAGTGAGGGCGAAGGCCGAGGGGGCCGGGACGCACACCGTCTCGGAAGGCGAAAAACGGCGCATCAGCATGGTCCCGACGCCGAAGAAGAACGGGTCGCCGCTCGCCAGCACGCAGACGGGCCTGCTGCGCCAGGCCTCGATCTTGGCGAGCGCGTCCTCGATCCGCGACGGCCAGACGTAGGTTTCGGCGCCGCTCGGCCCGACGAGGGCGAGGTGGCGCCGCCCGCCGACGATGAGCCCGGCTTGCGCGACGAGCGTTCGCGCGGCAGGAGGGAGGCCGTCGATCCCGTCCTCGCCGAGTCCGACGATCGCGAGCCAACGCTCTCCTGTCATGGAGTTGCCTCCTGAATCGCATTCGCGTCATGATCCTCGGCGGAACGTCGGAAGCGAGCGCTCTCTCGCGCCGCCTCGCGGCGGAAGCGGATGTGGACGCCCTCCTGTCGCTCGCCGGCGTGACGGCCGATCCGGCGCCGGCGCCGATCCCCCGGCGCATCGGCGGCTTCGACGGGCCCGAGGGCCTCGAGGCCACCCTTCGCGCCGAGCGCATCGACGCCCTGATCGATGCGACCCATCCGTTCGCCGCGCGCATGTCGGCCAACGCCGTCGCCGCCTGCCGCGCGACCGCGACGCCACTCGTCGTCTTCACCCGCCCGCCCTGGCCGCAGCAGGAAGGCGACCGCTGGATCGAGGTCGCGACGATGGAGGAGGCGGTCGACGCGCTTCCTCCGGCGCGCAGGACCGTGCTCCTGACCCAGGGACGGCTTCAGCTCGCCGCCTTCGGCCGCGCGCCGCAGCACCGTTACATCGTCCGCGCGATCGATCCGCCGGCCGAAGCCGAGGCGCTCGCCGACGGCAGGCTGATCCTCGCGCGCGGGCCGTTCGCGCTTTCCGACGAGCTTAAGCTGATGCGTGAAGAGAAGGTCCAAATCCTGGTGACCAAGAACAGCGGCGGGCGGGCGACCTATCCGAAAATCGAGGCGGCCAGGACGCTCGGCGTCGACGTCGTCGTGGTGAAGCGGCCGAAACCGCCGGAGGCCGAAATTCTGCACGACCTCGACGCGGTCATGGCGTGGATCGATTCTCATCGCGACGCTCCGTAGGAGCGCGGGGTCAGCATCCACGGGGCCCGCGCGTCGCCGCGGAGAACGAGGCGCGTCTCGCTCGAGCCGACGATGATGAGGGTCGCCATGTCGACGAGGCTCACGTCGGCCGCGCCGAGCGTCGCGATCGTCAGCGTTTCCTCGGCGCGCCCGACCGCGCGGGCGAAGGCGACCGGGGTCGCCGCGCTTTTCGCGCGCCGCAGGAGATCGAACGCCTCGACGATCCGGGTGGGCCGGGCCTTCGAGGCGGGATTGTAGAGCGCAATGACGAAGTCGCCGTCGGTGGCCGCCTTCAGGCGGCGCTCGACGATCGACCATGGCTTCAGATTGTCGCTGAGCGAGATGGCGCAGAAATCGTGGCCGAGCGGCGCGCCGAGCCGCGCCGCCGCCGCCTGCATGGCCGAGACCCCGGGGAGAACGGAAATCTCCAGCGCGCGCCATTGCGGCTCCTCCTCGGCCGCCTCGAACACCGCCGCGGCCATGGCGAACACGCCAGGATCGCCGCCGGAGACGACGGCGACCGCGCGCCCGTCGCAGGCGAGCGCAAGCGCGAGGCGGGCGCGGTCGAGCTCCGCACGATTGTCGCTTGCGTGCGCGCGCTGGTCGCGCCTCAGTCCGAGCCTCTCGACGTAAGGCCCATAGCCGACGATGTCGGTCGAGGCGGCGATCGCGCCGGCCGCCTCTGGCGTGATCCACTCGGCCGGACCGGGGCCGAGGCCGACGACGGCCAGTCTTCCGCTCATGGCCGCCGTCCTCGGCCGGGGACGAGGATCATCGAGAAATAGGGCGCCGCGCCGTCGCTCTTGGCGCAAAGGGGCATGACCTGCTCGCCTTCCATCGTCGCGCGCTCGACATAGATCGCCCGCTCCGCCATGCCGGCCTCGGCGAGCGCCTGTCTGGCGCGCGAAAAATTCCGGCCGATCTTCATGATGACGGCGGCGTCGGCGAGCGTGAGACGCCGCGTCAGCTCCTCGAGCGGCAGGGTCGCCGGCAGGACGACGAGCGAATCGTCGCCCCAGGTCATCGCCGTCGCCGCCGCGCCCCAGCCGCCGCAGATCGACGAGACGCCCGGCACGATCGTCACCGCGAAGCGCTCGCGCAGGCGGACGAAGAGATGCATGAACGAGCCGTAGAAGAGCGGATCGCCCTCGCTGAGCAGCGCGACGTCGCGGCCGCCGTCGAGATGGACGGCGATCGCCGACACGCTCTCGGCGTAGAAGAGCCTCAGCGTCTCGCGGTAGGGCGGGTCGTCGAAATGCGACTCCGTCGTCATCGGGTAATAGAGCGGCAGCTCGACATGCGACGGTTTCAGCCAGCGGTCGACGATGCCGCGCGCATTGCCGCGCCGCCCCGCCTTGGCAAAGAAGGCGACGACCGGCGCTTCGGCGATGACACGCGTCGCCTTGACGGTGAGGAGTTCCGGATCGCCGGGCCCGACGCCGACGCCGTAAAGGCGGCCGACGCTCATTCGGCCTCGCTCGCCAGCGCATTGACCGCGGCCGCCGCCATCGCGCTGCCGCCTTTACGACCGCGCATGACGATCGAAGGCATGCCGCTTCCGATCAGCGCCTCCTTCGATTCGGCCGCGCCGACGAAGCCGACCGGCATGCCGATGATCGCTGCCGGACGCGGCGCGCCCGCGTCGATCAGCTCGATGAGGCGGAAGAGCGCGGTCGGCGCATTGCCGATCGCAACGACGGCGCCTGCGAGCCGCGGCAGCCAGAGGTCGATCGCCGCCGCCGTTCGGGTCGTGCCGAGCCTAACCGCTAGCGCCGGAGTCGCCGGATCGGCGAGCGTGCAGACGACCTCATTGCCGGCGGGCAGGCGGGCGCGTGTCACGCCCTCCGCCACCATGCGCGCGTCGCAGAAAATGGGCGCCGCGACGCGGAGCGCCCGCTCGACCGCCTCGGCGGCGCCGGAAGAAAAGACGAGGTCTTGCGCCGCCTCGATCATCCCGCAGGCGTGAATGATCCTGACCGCGACGCGTTCCTCGATCGGGGAAAAGCGCGCAAGATCGGCCTCGCCGCGGATGATGGCGAAGGAGCGGCGATAGATGGCGGTCCCGTCCTTTTCGTAGTCGTACCTGAGCGTCACGCGATCCCTCTCATGTCCGCGAAGAACCGATCGCCGTCGTCCGCCAGCAGCGCCGCCGCCGCCGCGCTCGAAAGGCCGCGCCGTGCGGGCTTATCGCCCGCTTTCCCGTTCAGGACGAGGTCGTAGCCGCATTCGGTCGCGGTCAGGGTCGCCGCGGTCCGACGAGGCCGCGCGCAACCCTTGGCGCAGCCGCTCACATGCAGCGCAATGCCTTCGCCTTCCGGCAGATGCGCAGCGAAGCGCTCCGCATCGTCTCGCAAGGGCCGCAAGGCATGCAAGCAGGCCGGCGCGCCCGGACAGACGGCGACGCGCAAGCGCGGATCGCGCGCGGTCGCGACAAAGCCGAGTCCGGCGGCGGTCGCGACGATCGACGCCGCCAGCCGCGGATCGAGTCCGATTGGAGGGTGCGCGTCCCGCGCACCTGGGGCCGGGAGACGCCGCCCCTCCGGCCGCCCGACGATGAAGAACGTGCGCCAGGGCGTCAGCCGGAGGCCGCTCGCGCCATGTTCCAACGCGCACTCGATGAGCGCTCTGAACCGGCCCGCGTCGATGAGCCCAAACGCCGCCGCGAAGCCGACCACGATCGCCGAGCCGAACAGATGGCCGCCGAGCAGGTCGTGCAGCGAGGCGCGCCGCGGCGACCGGAGCCTGGACCCGGCCTCGAGCCCCGCCGCTGAGAACACCTGTTCCGCCCCGCGCCGTTCGACCAGCGCGCGCATCCGCCGCGCCGCTTTCTCATTCGTCCCGGCGAAGGCGAGAAAGGCCTGCGCGAGCCGCGCCGCCGCCGCGCCGATGTCGCCCGGCGCGCACGTGGCGGCGAGCGCATCGTCGCCGGCGAGATGGACGGCGAAGACGACGCCGTCGGCGCCGCGCTCGGCCTCGAAGCGGATGTCGGCGTCGATGTCGGCGAGCGGCAGGCGGCCGCACGCATCGAGGATGAAGCCGAATTTCGCCGGCAAGGGCCTCAGAGAGGTTTCCCCGGCGAGACGCTGTTCCAGCGCGGCGACGGCGTCGGCGAGGTCGAGCGCGGCGGCCGGATCGCAATCGCTCAGGGGGCTCACGACGATGTTGCGCAACCGCTCGACCTCGGGGTCGGCGTCGATCAGATCGACGGCCGCGAGCCGCGCGTGCAGATCGGCGAGAGTCTGCTCGGTGACGCCCCGGATCTGCAGGTTGGCGCGCGCCGACAGCCCGATCGCCCCGTTGCCGCAGGCGAGCGCTGCGTCGGCGATCGCCGCCGCCTGGCGGAGAGAGAGACGTCCGCCCGAGGAGCGCACCCGCGCCAGCAGCCCGTCGCCGGTCTCCATCGGCCTCAAGGCCCCTGGACACCAGCCCTTGCGGCGCGGCGCAACCTGACTCATGCGGCCTCCCTCAGAAGGGACGTCAGGATAGACCTGCACGAATTGCGTCGCGAGCGCCAAAAGCCGCGCCGCGCCGCTTCCTCGAACACGTGCGCCATATGACGCGCCGCCGGCCGGTTGGCGCGCACGAGAAAGGCGCGAACGGCCTCGTCGCCGAGCGTCGCGTCGAACATGAGGTCGAACTGATCGCTCCTGACCGCATCGGTCAGGGCGGCGAAGGCGTGGAGATTGTCCAGCGACTGGGCGATCTCCGCCGCCCCGCGATGGCCGTGGCGCATCTGGCCGGCGAGCCAGCGGGGATTGGCGGCGCGGCCGCGCAACGAGCGGGCGATCTCCTGCTCGAGCGGCCGGACTCTCGGCGCGCCGGGCGCGGAGGAATCGAGATGATAGAGCGCCGGGCGCGCGCCGAGGCGCTCTGCGGCTGCGGCGAAGCCGCCCTCGTGCTCGGAGAAGGCGTCGGCGTCGAGGGCGTCCTGTCCCGGCAGGTCCTGAGGGTGGACGAACGCCTCCGCGCCGGCGACGCGCGCGCGGAACGCCGCCGCCGCCTCTTTGGCCTCGCCCTCGCCGTCGTAGGCGTGGCTGGTCGCCGCCAGATAGGCCTCCGCCAGCTCGGCCCGCTCCGACCAGCCGCCCTCGGCGATGCGCCGCCCGAGTCCGACGCCATAGGCGCCGGGCGCCGCGCCGAACACCCGCGAGAGCGCCGTTCCGCGAAAGGCCGCGAGCGGATTGTCCTCCGCGCTTTCCGCCTGTGCGGCGACCGCGCGCACGGCGGCGGAAAAGAGCGCGATCTGGCTCGGAAAGACGTCGCGGAAGAGGCCGGATATGCGCAGGGTCACGTCGACCCGCGGCCGGCCGAGCAAGGCCAGCGGCAGGATCTCGAACCCGCCGACCCGATTCGACGCCATGTCCCAGGTCGGGCGGCAGCCGATGAGCGCGAAGGCTTGCGCAAGGTCGTCGCCGCCGGTGCGCATCGTCGCCGAGCCCCAGAGGTCGAGCACGATCCGCTTCGGCCATTTCCCGTGGTCCTGCGCATAGCGCGCCAGCACCTCGTTGGCAGAGCGCCGGCCGATTTCCCAGGCGTTGCGGGTCGGGACGGAGCGCGGGTCGACGGCGAAGAGATTGCGCCCGGTGGGCAGCACGTCGAGTCGACCACGCGTCGGCGCGCCGGCCGGTCCCGGCGGGAGGAAGCGCCCGCCGAGCGCGCGCAGAAGGCCGAGCGACTCGGCGGCGCCGCAGGCGGCGACGCGCCCGCCGAGCGTTTCGGCCGCTTCCGCATCGAGCGTGGCTTCGGGGGCGAAACCCTCGGCGGTCTCCGGCGAGCGGCCGAACACGTGCAGGCCGTCGCCGATCCGCATGTCCTTGAGATCGCAGAGCCACGCGTCCAGCGCGAGCAGCGCCTCGTCCGGCGGCTTGTCCTCGGCGGCGCATTCGCGCAAGAGCCCGGTCTCGACCCCGCGCTCGAGGATCAGCGCCGCGATCGCGCGGGCGCGGCGCGGATCGAGCCCCTGCGCCTCGGAATATTCGTCGAACAGGCCCTCGAGCTCGATCGCGGCCCCATGCGAGCCGGCGGCGATCAGCGGCGGCGTCAGATGGCCGACCGTCGCTGCGCCGATCCGTCGCTTGGCCTGCGCCGCCTCGCCCGGATTGTTGACGATGAACGGGTAGATCACCGGCGTCGGGCCGAGGAGAACTTCCGGCGCGCAGGCGTTCGAAAGCGCGACCGCCTTGCCCGGCAGCCATTCGAGCGTGCCGTGCGCGCCGAGCTGGATGAGCGCGTCGATCCGCTCCTGGCGAGTGAGCCAGAAATGGAAGGCGATGTAGGAGTGGCGCGGCGCGAGCTTCATGTCGTGATAGTCGCCCTTGCGCCGAACCGGATCGCCCCGGTCAGGCTGGACCGCGACGATCAGCTTGCCGAGGCGGACGAAGCGGAAGCGGAATGCGCCGTCGATCGCGCACGCGTCGCCGGCCGGGTCGCCCCACGACTCGCGTACGGCGTTCTGGAACTCGGCCGGAGCGGCGGCGAATTCGGCTTCGTATTCGGCGAGGCTCACCGCAGGCTCGATCGGGCCCGCCGAGAGCGCTTCGATGAGCGTGGCGGCGTCGCAATCCGCCGTCACGTCGTAGCCCGCCGCGGAGAGCGTCTCGGCGATGGCGATTGCGCTCGCCGGCGTGTCGAGGCCGACTGCGTAGCCGGTTCGGCCGCCGCGCGCAGGATAGTCCGGCAGCACGCAGGCGAGGCGCTTGTCGGCGGCCGGCTTGCGCCTCAGCCTCGTCCACGCCGAAGCGAGCTCGGCGACGAAGGCGACCCGGTCGGCGCAGGGCCGGTGAGCCATGCCGCCGAATTCGGTGCCGGCGTCGCGCGCGCCCGCCGCCTTGAAGGAGACGGCGCGGGTGAGGATCCGCCCGTCGATTTCCGGCAGGGCGACATGCATGGCGAGATCGGCCGGACCGAGACCGCGCGGCGAGGCGCGCCAGGCTTCTTCCGAAACGCCCGCCAGCACCACCTGCAGCACCGGCGCGTCAAGTGAATCGAGAACGGTTCCCTCGCTCTCGTCGAGGCGGGCGGAAAAGGCGGTCGCATTGAGCGCGATGTCGAAGGCTTCGGCGGCGATCATGGCCTTGAGCGGCGCCATCGCCGTCTCGTCCTTGAGGCTCGTCACATAGACCGCCGTTGTCGCGAAGCCCTTGCCGGCGAGGGCGCCCGCCAAGGCCTCGATCGGCGCGAGGTCGCTCGCAAGATAGATCGAGCGGTAGAAGACGATCAGCGCCCTTGCGCCGCCGGGCGCGCCCGCGAGGGAGGCCGCCTCGAAAACGCCGAAGGCGTCGACAGGGACGGGGTCGGGCGCGGCTCTCGGCGCGCCGAGCTCGGCGGCGAAGCAGGCGAGGCAGGCCGCCATGTTCTTTGGCCCGCCCTCGTTGAAATAGCCCCAGACTCTCGCGACGGCGTCCGGCGCGAGCGTCGAGGCTTGGTCAAGGCGTGCATCGGGGCGCCGGTCGCCCGGCAGCAAGGCGAGCTTGATGCCTCGCCTGCGCGCCAGAGCCGCCAGCTCGTCGACGCCGTAGCGCCAATAATCGGCGCCGCCGAGCACCCGCGCGACGATCAGCCTGGCATGCGCGCAGACGCGCTCGAGATAGAGGTCGATCGCAAAGGGGTGCTTGAGAGCCGCCAAGCTTGCGAGGCGCAGCGTCGGCTTCGGCGTCGGCTCGACGTCGTAGGCGCTCTTCAGCGCGTTGAGGTCGCTGTCGGAGAACGAGAGAAAGACCACGTCCGCCGGCGTCTGGCCGAGATCGACCGCCTCGGCCGTTTCGTCGAGCGAGCGCGTTTCGATGCGGAGGATGTGCATAGGGACGGCGACTTAGGCGAGGGCTGATTGCCCCCCTTCTCCGCGAAGCGGGGAAGGGGGCCCGAAGGGCCGGATGGGGTGTGGAAAGCAGGTCTCGATCGATGCAGGTTTGCGGTGACGGTCGTGCGATCCGACTTGCTTCGAAGCAGCGGGCCAGACCCCATCCGGCGCCATAGCCCGTCGAAGACGGGCGTCTTTCGACGCCCTATGGCGCCACCTTCCCCAGCAAAGCTGGGGAAGGGAACCCCTAGCCTTCATGCTGATAGACGCCGCATTGCGACTCGTCTCGAACCAAAAGGCTATCGCAGCCGCCATTTCCGTCCTCTCACCCGCCGAGCGCCGCGGCGACCGCCGCGCGGTCGACGCCCCTCTGGGCGATGACGACGAGGCGGCTCGCCCGCTCTTCGCCAGCGCTCCACGGCCGGTCGAAGTCGCGACGGAAGCGCTGGCCGACCCCCTGCACCAGCATGCGCATCGGCTTGCCCGCGACCTCGACGAAGCCTTTGATGCGCAGGATGCCGTGTGCGCGCGTCGCCTCGCTCAGCCGGTCGATGAGCGCATCCGGATCGCGCGCCGGCGGGACAATGACGACGAAGGTGTCGAAGTCGTCGTGATGGTGCTCGCCTGTCGCGTCGTGATGCGAGGGCCGCGCGGCGAGATCGTCCTCCGCCGCCGCCTTGACGCCGAGAAGCACGTTGACGTCGACCGCGCCCTCGCGGGTCGCCGCGATCTTGACCGCGCGCGGCAGGGCTGCGGCGATCTCGCTCTTGAGCGCGTCGAGTCTCGCCGGCTCGACGAGGTCGCCCTTGTTGAGCAGCACGAGATCGGCTGAGAGGAGCTGGTCCTCGTAGACTTCCTCGAGCGGGTTGTCGTGATCGAGCGAAGGGTCGGCGGCGCGCTGCGCGGCGACGCGCGCCGGATCGTCGGCGAAGCGGCCGTCGGCGACGGCGGCTGCGTCAACGACGACCACGACCCCGTCGACGGTGAGCCTGGCGCGCAGCTCCGGCCAGTCGAACGCCTTGATGAGCGGCTTCGGCAAAGCGAGGCCGGACGTCTCGATCACGATGTGGTCGGGCTTCGGCTCGCGGGCGATGAGCGCCCTGATGGCGGGGGCGAAATCGCCGGCGACGGTGCAGCAGATGCAGCCGTTGGCGAGCTCGACGATCGCCTCGCGCGGACAGGCCTCATCCGCGCAACCCTGCAAGAGCTCGCCGTCGACGCCGACGTCGCCGAACTCGTTGATGATCAGCGCGAGCCGCCGTCCGCCGGCATGGCTGAGGATGTGGCGGACGAGGGTGGTCTTGCCGGCGCCGAGAAAGCCGGTGACGATGGTGACGGGAGTCTTGGCGAACATGCCGTACGTCCTAGCGTGAAAGGGCGGGCAGCGGCGGCGTGCGCGACACGACGCCCTTGCGGAAGGGAAGCGGGCGCTCGCGCCAGGGCACGAGGCCGTCGGGCGCGGCAGCGTAGCGGCGCGCCGCGGTCACGATATCCTCGATGTTGGCTTCGCGGTTGAGGTCGCCGACGACATAGGTCCATTTTCCCGGGCCGGCGAGCGCGACGGTGCAGGGCCGTTTGCAGACCGAGAGGCACTCGATCGCGCGAAGGCCTATCGGCTCGCAGGCGAGACGCGCGCAAAGCGCGTCATAGAGCGCGGCGCCGACCGGCCCCTCGTCGGACTTGCAGGTCACGCAGACGAGAAGGGTCGCCCCCGACTCCTCCGGGGACAGGGGCAGGGGTGAGAGGTTCACGCCGACCTAACCCCCTCTCCCCGTATCCTTCCGGACTCACATAAGTCATTTTCCTTTATCGAGTTGCGCGCGGCCGGAGAGTCTCCCCCTTCTCCGCGAAGCGGGGAAGGTGGCGCGAAGCGCCGGATGGGGTGCGGAGAGCAGGACCGCTGCGATGAAAACTTCGCAACGACGGTCGTGCAATGCGACATCTGGTTCAGCGGCGGTGCTCGAGAGACGACCCCCGCGCCCGCCAAGCGCCGCAGCCGCCGCCCACCGGGTGCGGAAAAAGGGGAGGCGTCGATGAGAGGTTCGCGGCGAGGTTCACGCCATCCGACCGAGGCCGAAGCGGCGGGCCACACCCCATCCGGCGCTTCGCGCCACCTTCCGCAGCAAGCTGGGGAAGGGGTTCTCGCGGCGATTTGAGATGTGTGAATTCGGTAGCCGCAATCGGCGAAAAAGGACCCGGCGGCACCCCGAACTTGCTGAATCATCGCGTCTCCCCAGCCGCCCCTCCGGCGGCCCAAGCGGATGGACCATCGCACGGCAGGTCTCCTGGCTCGAGGCGTATCGCCGGCGCCGCCTTCCCGGGAACGAGCCCAGTGGCGAGCGAGGCGCCGGCACGCCTCTCACAGTCGCGGGGGCGGCCGCGGAGAAGGCGAAATGCCTGCCGCGTTCCCTTTTGACCCTCATGTTCGAGGGACCGTGCGGGATTTATGTTTCAGCTTCGCCGGGGGTTGTCAAATGTCTCTGCGGCTCCGACTTTCGGTCATCATGCAGCCGCCGCCATCAGCGCCGCCACGCGCTGAACGAGTTCCGGTTCTCGCAAGACGCTCGGAGGCCGGATCAGATGCCTCACCTCCATCACAAGCCGGTGCGTCTCCGGGTCCTCGGCCGCGAGGCGCGTGAGCGCAGCGCCGTATTGAAGCCTCTTCTCCAGGTCAGCCGGACGGACGCCGCGGGTCTGCGGAAAGACAAAGTCGCCGAGCGCGGTGGCCCAAGGCCCTTCGAGGAGGGCCTGGATCCGGGACAGATAATCGGAAGCCAACCCGTCGAGCGGGTCCTCGCGGTCACGGCGAGAGTCGAGAAGCCGGCCGAGGACGACCGCTTCCTGCGCCGCCACGCTCATTCCCTGCCCGAAGACCGGGTTGAACCGGCAGATGGAATCGCACAGTGGGATTAGCCGGGCGGGAAAGCGCTCGAGCCGGTCGAAATGCCGCCGGACGCTCGCGGGCATGCTGTAGCGCGTGATCTCGCTCACCTGTTTTGCGCCGTCGACCGCGTCGAAGAACGCCGAGCTGCGGAAGGCTTTGGCGAAGGCCTTGAACCCTCCGATCTCTCCGGGAAGCGGGCCGCCGTGAACCCTGCCGATCGTAGCCATCCACCGCCCGCTCTCGATCGGGAAGATCAGGCCGCCGTAGTTCTCATCCGGCGGAGTCCCCAGATGCGCGAGCCCAATCCAAGAGCGGGACGCGTTGGTCGGAATCTCGAACACGGCCGTGGCGTAAGCCTGATCGATGCCGATCTCCGTGACTTCCAGTCCGGACGCGCCGACCTTCTCCAAGAGCGACAGCGTTTGGGCGGCGCGCCCGGAGGCGTCGACGACCGGATCTGCGGAGAGGATTTCCGGCTTCCTCTCATCGTCCTCGCAGCGAACCGAGAGGGCTCCGCGCTGACCAGGCGACAGCGCCACATCCGTGACGCGCTGCCGGTGTCGGAGCTCGACGTTCGGCTCCTCCCGGACTCGTCGACGGCAGAGGCTCTCGAGCAAGGGCCGGGACAGGAAGAAGACGTCGAAGCCGAGGTCTCGCTCCGGAAATGGATCGAATCCCGGCTGCTCGAGCCTCACTGCGAGTCCCATCCGCCCCTTGACGGCGCCGGCTTTCAAAAGATCGCTTTCGATATCGGGGAACAGCGCCTCGAGCGCCCTCGAGCCTCCGGCGAGAAGCGCATGCACGTGCCGCGCCTGCGGGGTTCCCGCGCGGACCTCCGGTCCCTCCGGCAGCGCATCGCGGTCGAGCACCGTGACCCGGTCGAAGTAGGGTGCGACCGCCTTCGCCGCAGCGAGGCCTCCCATTCCCGCTCCGATGACGACAGCAAGATCCGCGATCGGTTCCGGCATTGGCGCCTCTCCCATGCGTTCGCCTGCGTGCAAGGCGAAGGAATCCCCTAAACAATCGGCGGACGTAGCTCTCTCGCGTCGTTGCGTCCTGCGCCTTTTCGAGTCACCTTCCCACCGGTCGGCGACGCTAGACAAGAGGAGCAGTCCCGCAGTGATGGAGATCACACATCGGACGGTCGAGGCGAACGGGATTCGCATTCATCTCGCGGAGGCGGGAAAGGGGCCGCTGGTTCTGCTCTGCCACGGCTTTCCCGAGTCCTGGTATTCGTGGCGGGTGCAGCTCAAGGCGCTGGCGGAGGCGGGCTACCATGCGGTCGCGCCCGACATGCGCGGCTACGGAGAGACCGATCGGCCGGAGGAGATCGAGAAGTATACGCTCCTGCATCTTATCGGCGACATGATCGGCGTCCTTGACGCGCTCGGCGCGGACAAAGGCGTCATCGTCGGCCACGACTGGGGCGCGCCGGTCGCGTGGCATGCCGCGCTCCTCAGGCCCGACCGGTTCCGCGGCGTCGCGGGCCTCAGCGTGCCCTTTCGACCGCGCGGGGCCGCGCCGCCGACACGCGCCATGCCGGAGACGGAGACTTCGCTCTTCTACCAGCTTTATTTCCAGAACCCCGGCGTCGCCGAGGCGGAGCTCGAGCGCGATCCGCGCGACGCGATCGGCCGCCTGCTCTATTCGGGGTCAGGCGACGTCCAGCAGAGCGCCGACTCGACCCGGGACGACCGGGGGCCCGAGATGATGATGATCCCTCGAGGCGGCGGTTTTCTGACGCGAATGATCGACCCGCCGGCGCTTCCTGCGTGGCTGTCGGAGACCGACGTCGACTTCTACGCCCACGAGTTTGCGAGGACAGGCTTCCGCGGCGGCCTCAACTGGTACCGCAACATCGATCGCAACTGGGAGCTGATGGCGCCATTTGCGGGCCTCAAGGTCGGCGTCCCCGCGCTCTACGTGGCGGGCGACCGCGACCTCGTCGTCCGCTTCCCCGGCGCGGACAAGCTGATCGCCAATCTGAAGACTTTTGTCCCCGACCTTCGCAGGACGATTATGCTGCCCGGCTGCGGACACTGGACGCAACAGGAGCGACCTGCCGAGGTCAATTCGGCGCTCGTCGAGTTCGTGCGGGGCCTGGGGTAGGCCCCTCTCCTTTGGGGAGGGTTGTCTTGCCCCGACGCTCGGGAATGCGCCGGGGGCTCCATTAGGCTCGGCGGGCGAGACTGTGATGAACGGTCACTTGGTCGTGAGCGTCTTGAGATCGATCGCGCCGGCCATCGCTTCGTAACCGGCCGGGTTCGGGTGGAGGTGATCGCCCTTGTCGTATTTCGGCAGCGAGTAGCCCGGCCTGTTCGGATCGACGACGACCTTGTCGAAGTCGATGACGCCGTCGAACGCTCCGCTTCGGATGAAGTCGTTCAGCGCAAGGCGGATCTTTTCTTTTTCAGGCGTGTAATAGCCCTCGAACGGGGTTCCCTTGAACGCGTCGCCGAAAGGCGTGAGCGTCGCGCCGATGATCCGCAGCCCGTGCGCGTGTGCGCGCGCGATCAATTGCTTGTACCCGTCGATGATCGCCTCGGCGGTCGGCTCCGGATCGTGCTCCGCCAAGCCGCAGCCAGGCCAGCCGACGTCATTGATGCCCATCATCAGAATGACGGTGTCGGCCTTGGGCTGGCGCAGGACGTCCTCGTCGAAGCGGGCGAGCGCATTGACGCCCATGCGATCGGACAAGACCTTCGCTCCCGATATCCCCTCGTTCAAGACGGCGACCGGCGGGCCTCCCGCCGCCACGAGCCGCTCAGCAAGGCGATCGGGCCAACGGTCATTGCCGTCGACCGTCGAGCCGTCGCCGTCCGTGATGGAATCGCCGAAGGCGACGATTGCGTGCGCGTCGGCCGGCGCATCGACCATGATCTCGCTCAAGAAGACTCTTTGCGTCTGTTTTGACTCCTCCTTGAAGTCGACGTCGGCGACCTTGTTTCCGGCCGCCACGTATGCGGTCTCGTGCCCGTCCCAGTGCATGGTCGTCGTCGGGGTGACTTCGGGCAGGTAAAGGCTGACTGAAACGAGAGCGAGTGGCGCAACCGACATGTCGATCGGATCGCTGATCGCCGGGGCGCCCGGAGGGATGAGGATCGTGGGACTGCCTCCGAAAGTCACTGGGTGATCGCTCCCCTCCTGAATTTTGCCGCCTTCCCCGGCGAGCGCAATATGCGCCGCGCCGATCGTCAGGGGCGCCTTTCCGTATTCGTTCGAAAGCACTATGCGCACTTGAGGGCCGCCGATGCTCAAGCGTGCGTTCTGGCGAATGGTCTGCTTCCACAGGTTCGCCGGAAGGCCGAGGGGCACGGGAAAGTCGGGTCCCCATTCCGGCTGCGGGCTTGCTGTCCAGGAGCCGATCCACTGGTCGGCGTCCGCAGCCCTGGACGCAGGGGAAAATCCAACGACGGCGGCGAGTGCGATTGCAGCGCATGTTGCGCGCCAATCGACCTTCGCGAAGGCGGACGCGCAGTCGAAACCCGAACGGCCCTTCATGCTTTCCTCCTTTTGAATGTCCCAGATGTCGGCAGACGCACGCTTCCGATGCGTCAGGCCGTGAACCGAGTTTCGCGAAGCGTGAGGGAGAGTCAACCTCACGCGTCCTAACGGACTTGGGTCGTGCGACCGCCCGACTTGCCCCTCCCGTGCGCGAGCGGCTTCGTCGAGCAGGCGGAAGACCGGGGATGGTCGGGTGGCCCCGTAGGCCCGGTGTCGTTCCCCCTTGTCCGTCGCACCGCCGGTTCCCCATATACAGGCCATGCTGACACCACCGAGAGGACCGATGCGCCGCGCTTCGTTCATCTTCGCGGCCATCGCCGCATTAGGGCTGGCGCTCGCGCCAGGGCTCGCGGACGCTCGCGCCGGCTTCGGGGGATCTTTCGGCAGCCGCGGCGGCATGACATGGACGGCGCCCCCCTTGACCCGCACCGCCCCGTATGGCGCGCAGCCGATGCAGCGGAGCTTCACCCCCAGCGCTCCGTCAACCGGATACGGCTACGGCTCACCAGCTTATGGTTACGGAACCGGCTCCCGCTTCGCGTCCGGCCTCGTGGGCGGCCTCGTCGGCGGGGGCCTCCTGGGGCTGCTGCTAGGTCATGGATTCTGGGGCGGCATGATGGGCTTCGGCGGCTTCGTCGGCTTCCTGCTGCAGATCCTGCTGCTGGTGTTTCTGGCGCGCTTCCTCATTCGGCTATTCCGCGGCCCCTCGCCGGTCTTCGCCGGCGCCGGCCCCGGCACGCTCGCTCGCGCCGGGCCTGCCGGCCTCGGCCTGACAGGCGCAGGCGGCCAGGCGGCACAACCGCCGATTGCTCTCGGCGCGCCCGATTACCGGGCGTTCGAACAGTTGCTTCAGGAAATCCAGGCCGCCTGGAGCGCCCATGATGTCCAGGCGCTTGGCGCGATGGTCACGCCGGAGATGTTGAGCACCTTCGCCGAGCAACTCGCTGAGCAGACCAGCCGCGGCGTCCGCAACGAGGTGACGGATGTGCGCTTGCTTCAGGGCGATCTCGCCCAGGCGTGGACGGAGCATGGCCGCGACTACGCCACCGTCGCAATGCGCTTTTCTATGATCGACGTCACGAGCGACAGCATGGCCCGAATCGTTGAAGGCAGCCCCACCGAGCGCGTCAGCGCGGTAGAGCTCTGGACTTTTGTCCGAAGTCCTGGCGGACGATGGATCCTTTCGGCGATCCAGCAGGCGCGGTAGCCGCCGGATTTGGCGCCGATGCGGCGATGAACCGCGTGTGCTCGCGCCCCTTTGGACGGGCTGCAAGTGTGGGCATTGGTCCTGCGTTGACGGGCATCTGGCTGGCGCGACGACGAGCACGCCCGCGTTGCACCGCTCCTTAAACCCGTTGCGTCGGCCGCTTCGCCGATCGATTCCAATCGGGACGGGCTGAGGCCCTGTGGTCGGCTTATGGGCCCCCGAAACGATAGCTCCCGTTCAGGCCCTACGGCCTCCCTTGACCGCCTTCATGAGGCCGCGATCCGCGCCCGAGACGGAGGACGATGAAGGCGAAAAATTATACAGCTAACTGTTGTATAAGCGCCAAATTCAGCGTGACGCTAAACGGGGTCTCAAGCCATTGGAATCCCTCGGCGCCGCCGCTAAAGTTGCGCTAAACGGCGCTTGCGCCGCCAGAAGGGCGCGCCCTCACGGCGCGCCGACGCTGACCACCCGGAACGTCAGGAGATCGCCGTCGGGCTCGCGGACCGAGACGTATTCGCCGATCTTGAATGCGTGGTCGGCGAAACGGAAGCCTTCCTCCTCCTCGTCGGCAGCGCGGGGGGACTTCCATTCGAAGGCCCACGAGCCGCCGCGGCCGCCGCCGCGATGGACGAGGAGGCCCTGCATCGTCGGCTCGCCCGCCCAGAACCGGTGGGCGAAGCATTCGCCACGATGGGCCTTCCAGGCGTCGAGGTCGATGCGGCCCTCCTCCGTCAGAGGCGCGACGAAGTCGTAGCCATGCCGGATCGACCCGTCCGGGAACTCTTTCGAGCGCGCGGCGTGAAGCGTGACCTTGCGCAGCGTCGCGCCGTCCGACCCGGTCATCGATCGCTCTCCTCCGCTGCCGGCCCTCGCGGCCGTCCATGAGCGCGCATGCGACACTATCGTGTCGGCCCGCGCAAGCGCCAACCGGCGCGGCGCCGATTCGGTCGGCCGATCGCCCCGCTAGAACCTGCGGTCAGACCCGTTCGAGCGCGATCGCCGCGCCCTGACCGACGCCCACGCACATCGTGGCGAGCGCATAGCGACCGCCGCGCCGCCTGAGCTCGAGCGCCGCCGCGCCGGCTATGCGCGCGCCCGACATGCCGAGCGGGTGGCCGAGCGCGATCGCGCCGCCGTTCGGGTTGACGTTCTCGGCGTCGTCCTTAAGGCCGAGGTCGCGTAGGCAGGCGAGCGCCTGCGAGGCGAAGGCTTCGTTGAGCTCGATCGCCTCGAAGCCCGCGGGCGAAAGATTCAGCCGCTTGCAGAGCTTGCGGACCGCCGGAATCGGGCCCAGGCCCATCACCCGCGGCGCGACGCCCGCCGTCGCGTAGCCGAGCACCCGCGCGATCGGCTCGAGGCCGTGCGCCTCGGCCGCCCTGCCCGACGCGAGAATCAGCGCCGCCGCGCCGTCGTTGACGCCCGACGCATTGCCTGCGGTGACGCTGCCTTCGGGACGAACGATGCCGCGCAGCTTCGCCAGCCCCTCGAGAGTCGCGTCGGGGCGCGGATGCTCGTCCTTCGACACGCGCAGGACCGCGCCCTTGCGGTCCTTGATCTCGACGGCGACGATTTCGGCTTCGAATGTTCCCCGCGCCTGCGCCGCCGCGGTCCGGGCTTGCGAGCGCAGCGCGAAGGAATCCTGGTCCTCGCGGGAGACCTGAAGTTCGTCGGCGACGTGCTGCGCCGTCTCCGGCATTGAATCGACGCCGTAGAGCTCCTTCATCCGCGGGTTGACGAAGCGCCAGCCGATGGTCGTGTCGAACATCTCGGCCGAGCGCTGGAAGGCCGTTTCCGCCTTGCCGATCACGAGCGGCGCGCGGGTCATCGATTCCGAGCCTCCTGCGATCGCGAGATCGATCTCGCCCGCCGTGATCGCCCGCGCCGCCGCGGCGACCGCCTCCATTCCCGAGGCGCACAGCCGGTTGACGGTCGCGCCGGGAACGGACTCCGGCAGACCGGCGAGCAGCAAGGCCATGCGGGCGAGATTGCGGTTGTCCTCGCCCGCCTGATTGGCCGAGCCGAGGAACACTTCCTCGACCGCCTCCCCGAGGCCGGGATGGCGGCGCAGGAGCTCGCGGATCGGCAGCGCGGCGAGATCGTCGGCGCGGACGCCCGCAAGCGCGCCGCCATAGCGGCCGATCGGCGTGCGCACGTAGTCGCAGATGAAGGCGTCGGCGGGCATCGGGAGGCTCACGCGCTCATCCGCCTGACCGGCGCGATGCGGAAGCGGTTGGCGACGAAGGCCGCGTCGGTCAGGGTGGCGTTCCCGGCCGGATTGCCGCCGGTTACGTGGTAGTCGGAGAAGGCCGCCGACTGGTTGACGAATATGTTTCCGACGAGGTTGATCGACAGCGCCACATTGGCGCGGGCGAAAATCTCCTCGGCGGCCCCGGCGACCGCCTCGCTCTTCGTATAGAGCGCGGCGGTGATCGCGCCCTTTTCGCGGATCGAGGATTCTGCGTGGGCGAGCGAATCGGCGGTCGACTGGGTTGCGACGAGGAAGGAGACCGGCCCGAACCGCTCCTCGCGGTAGGCCGCCTCGTCCTCTGCATCGACTGCGAGAATGAGCGGCGTCGCGCTTCGATCGACGTTTCCGATCGTCGTCGAGGCGCGCACCACCCGGCCGAGCGTCGCCGCGTTCCTGACGCGCTCGAGGGTGGCGTCGCTCTGAATCGCGCCGAGCACGGTCGCGGCGCGGGCGGGATCGGCCAGCAACTTGTCGACGGCGGCTGCGATCCCGTTGGCGACCTCGTCGAAACTCTTGTGGCCCTCGTCGGTCTCGACGCCGCCACTCGGCGCAAAGATGTTCTGCGGCGCGGTGCACATCTGGCCGGAATA
Organism: Roseiarcus sp.; assembly: GCA_035656495.1. Taxonomy (GTDB): domain Bacteria; phylum Pseudomonadota; class Alphaproteobacteria; order Rhizobiales; family Beijerinckiaceae; genus Roseiarcus. The sequence continues at coordinate 8,772 of DASRSL010000242.1, read as the reverse complement.
GAGCGACAGGGAGAAGGCGATGTTGTCGCACATGCCGCGGAAGTTCGCCGTCGAGTCGATGACGATGGCGTTGACGCCCGCCTCCTCCGTGTAGACGAGCTTGCCCGGAAGCGACTGGCGCAGCCAGGAGCCGAACGCCGGGCCGCCGGTGAAATCGACGATCCTGACCGCCGGATGCCGCACGAGGTCCTTTGCGACCGGCGCCGAGGGTTCGTCCGCGGCGAGCAGCGCGACGTTGGGATCGAGGCCCGCGTCGCCCAGGACTTCGCGCAGAGTCCTGACCGTGATCGCGCCGGGCAGGATCGCCGCCGGATGCGGCTTGACCACGACCGTATTGCCGGTCGCGAGGCTGGCGAAGAGGCCGGGATAAAGGTTCCAGGTCGGGAAGGTCGCGCAGCCGATCTCGACCGCGACGCCGCGCGGCACGATGCGGAAGCGTTTCATGAGGCGGATGGGCTCGCCCTTGCCCTGCGGCTTCTCCCACCACGTCTCGCGCGGCGCGCTTCTCATCTCGGCGACCGCGTAGGCGACCGCCTCGAGACCGCGGTCCTGGGCATGGGGGCCGCCCGCCTGGAAGGCCATGCCCCACGACTGGCCGGACGTGTGCTGCACCGCGCCGGCGATGAGGAAGCTTTGCTTGTTGAGGCGCGCCAGGGTCTCGAGCAGCACGCCGGCGCGCGCTTCGATCGAGGCGCGCCCCCAGCCTTCCCCCGCCGCGACGCTGGCCGCGATAAGCCGGTCTACCGGGGCGGTCGGATAGCGCACTTCAAGGGGTTTGCCGTAGGGCGACGCTTCCTTGCCGACGAGCCGCTCGGCGGGAAACCGATCGTCGAATGCGAAGGGCCTGCCAAGGAGCGCCTCGAAGGAGGCATCGCCCTCGGCCCTGGAGTTCTCGCCGTAGACCTTGGGAGAAGCCGATTCCGGATAGGCGCTGAAATAGGTTCGCTCAGCGATCGCCTGCATCGCCCGGTTCAGCAGGGCTTCGTGACGCGCGTAAAGATCCGACATCCGCTTCTCCCTTGACCGATGGCGAGGCCGTGCCTACGCCTTTATTCAAGCGCAAAATGTCGATCAAGATGAGGCGCCGGCATGGGCGCGCCTGGGCGACGCGAGGAAAACGCCGATGACGGCGGAAACGGACACTGCGAAGCAACCGGTTCTCCTCGAGTCGCTCGATGAGGGCGTGCTGACGCTCACCCTCAACCGGCCCGAGCGGCTCAACGCCTTCAACGACGCCTTGCACGAAGCGCTCGCGCAGGCGATCCGCCGAGCCGCTGACGACGACCAATGCCGCGTCGCGGTGCTGACCGGCGCGGGGAAGGGCTTCTGCGGCGGGCAGGATCTTTCCGACCGCGCGGCCGTGCTCGGCGCAGGCCGCCCGGATCTCGGCGAGACGATCGACAAGCGCTACAATCCGCTGATCCGGTCGCTGCGCATGTTGCCGAAGCCGACCGTCTGCGCGGTGAACGGCGCGGCGGCCGGAGCGGGCGCCAATCTCGCGCTCGCCTGCGACATCGTGCTCGCGGCGCGGTCGGCCCGGTTCCTGCAGGCTTTCGCCCGGATCGGCCTCGTCCCCGACTCGGGCGGGACGTGGTTCCTGCCACGCCTGGTCGGCGAGGCGCGCGCGCGGGCGCTGATGATGCTGGCGGAGCCGATCGGAGCCCAACAGGCCGAGGCCTGGGGGATGATCTATCGCGCCGTCGACGACGATGAGCTCATGGGCGCCGCGCATGAGGTCGCGTCCCGGCTCGCGGCCGGTCCGACTCACGCCCTTGGGCTGATGAAGCGCGCCTTCGCTGCGTCGTCCGTGAACAATCTCGACGCGCAGCTCGACCTCGAGCGCGATCTTCAGAGCGAGGCCGGCGCGGCGGACGAGTACGTCGAGGGCGTCAGAGCCTTCCTCGAAAAGCGGCCGGCGAATTTCAGAGCCGTGAAATCCGCCGGATGACGCCTGAGGAGATCGCGCGGAAATCCGCCGAGGCTCTGTGGGCCGAGGACCCGGCGGCGAAGGAACACGGCATGCGCCTCCAGTGGGTAAGGCCGGGCGAGGCTTCGCTGTCGATGACGGTGACCAAGGCGATGACCAACGGCCACGGCATCGGCCACGGCGGTTTCATCTTCCTGCTCGCCGACACGGCCTTCGCCTACGCCTGCAACAGCCACAACCAGCGTTGCGTCGCGCAGCATTGCTCGATCGCCTATCTGAAGCCCGCGCGCGAGGGGTCGCGGCTCGTGGCAACTGCGCGGGAGATTCGACGCGCCGACCGCACCGGCCTCTACGACGTCAGCGTCAGCGACGAGGAGGGGACGGCGATCGCCGAGTTCCGCGGCCTGAGCCGCACCGTGCCCGGCAAGTTCTTCTAGTCCACGACGGAGGAGGCCATGCTCGATCTCGCGCCCAATCGAAGCGAACTGGACCCGATCGAAATCGCCTCGCGTGACGAAATCGCTGCGCTCCAGCTCGGCCGGCTCAAGAAGACTCTCCGCCACGCCTACGACGGCGTTCCCCATTACCGCGCGAAGTGGGACGCCGCCGGAGTCGAGCCGGATGACTGTGGCACTCTGGCCGACCTGGCGAAGTTTCCTTTTACCACCAAGGACGACCTGCGTGACGGTTATCCGTTCGGCATGGTCGCAGTGCCGCAGGAAAAGATCGCGCGGGTGCACGCCTCCTCCGGGACGACCGGCAAGCCGACCGTGGTCGCCTACACGAGGGCGGACGTCGATATGTGGTCGGACGTCATGGTGAGGTCGATTCGCGCAGCCGGCGGCAGGTCCGGAATGAGGGTCCATGTCGCCTACGGCTACGGCCTGTTCACCGGAGGGCTCGGCGCCCATTACGGCGCGGAGAGGCTAGGCTGCACGGTCATCCCGGTCTCCGGCGGCATGACCGAGCGGCAGGTTCGCCTTATCCACGACTTCAGGCCCGAGATCGTGATGGTGACGCCCTCCTACATGCTCGCCATTCTCGACGAGTTCCGCAGGCAGGCCCTTGATCCGCGCGACTGCGCGCTGAAGGTCGGCATCTTCGGCGCGGAGCCCTGGACCAACGCGATGCGCGCCGAGATCGAGCAGAGTTTCGACATGCATGCGGTCGACATCTATGGCCTTTCGGAGATCGTCGGTCCTGGCGTCGCCTGCGAATGCGTGGAGACGAAGGACGGCCCGACCATCTGGGAGGACCATTTCTATCCGGAAGTGATCGACCCGGAGACCGGCCGAACGCTGCCGGACGGCGAGATGGGCGAGCTCGTCTTCACCTCGCTCACCAAGGAGGCGATGCCGATCGTCCGCTACCGCACCCGCGACCGGACGCGTCTCCTTCCCGGCACGGCGCGGTCGATGCGCCGGATGGAGAAGGTCACAGGCCGGACGGACGACATGATCAGCCTGCGCGGCGTAAACGTCTTCCCGACCCAGATCGAGGAGCAGATCCTGAAATGCGACGCCCTCTCGCCGCACTTCCAACTCGAGCTGACCCGCCGTGAGCGCATGGACGCGATGACGGTCGTGGTGGAGGCCCGCCCGCGCGCAATGGAAGCGGCCGAGCGGGAGATGGGCGCACTCGAGCTGATCCACCACATCAAGTCGGTCGTCGGCGTGACGGTTGTGGTGCGGGTGGTCGATCCCGGCGCGGTCGAGCGCTCACAGGGCAAGGCCAAGCGCGTGGTCGATCTGAGGTCGAAGACGTGAGGCCCGTTTCGCGTCAGTGTTCCAGGCTGACCGCCTTCGTCTCCGGCGCCCGCAAGATCGCGACGATCGCCGCGATCGCATAGAGCATCACGTAAGCGCCAAGGTACAGATAAGCCTTCTTGACGCCGTACACCCTCAGAATCTGTCCCGCGACGATCGGGATGAGTCCGCCGCCATAGACCTGCGCGATCTGATAGGCGGCGCTGGCGCCCGAGGCGCGATAGCGGGTCGGAAAATTCTCGGTATAGAACGTCGGAATGGCGCCGTAGCCGAAGCCGAACACGAAACCGAATCCGATCACGTCGGCGATCGTCGCCAGGACGACATTACCCGTGCCGACCAGATAGAAATAGGGAATGGCGAAGACCAGAAACACGACGGCGGCGATTAGCAGAACGGTCCGGCGGTTGATGTAATCGGCCAAGGCCGCGCCAATCAGCATGAACAGGAGCATGAACGCCGCGGCGATCAGGCCGATCCTCTCGGGCACATCTCCGGCGAAGCCGACCGCCTTCATGTAGCTCGTGCCGAAGACGAAATAGAGGAAGAAAGCGCCGCCGAACATGGCGTTCACCAGAGAGGTGCGCAGGATCGTAAGCGGCATCTCCCGCCAGACTCGACCGGAAGGGTATCGGAGAAGCTCGGTCTGCGTCCTGTGCCGTTCGAAGACGAAGCTGTCCATCGTTCGCGTGCGGATAATCACGCCGACAATCGCGACAAGGAAGCCGACGAAAAAGAAGATGCGCCAGCCCCAGGCATTGTACTGCTCGGCGGTCATGAGCGACCTTACGAGGATCACCGAGCCGAAGCCCAGCAGAAGCCCGATCGGAATCGCGAACCCGACCCAGGCGCCCCAGAAGGCGCGGTATCTCGATCGCGCCGCTTGTTCGACGACCCAGGTCGACGCCGTGCCGAACTCGGCGCCGAAACTGATTCCTTGCAAGAGCCGAAACACGATCAGCAGCGCCGGCGCGACGGCGCCGATGCTGTCGTAGCCCGGCGTAAGCCCGATCAGGAGCGTCGCGCCGCCCATCAGCACGAGGGCGTAAACCATCGCGTCCCGGCGGCCGCGCCGGTCGGCGATGTGGCCGAAAATGAACGCACCGATCGGCCGGATGATGATGCCGAGGCCGTAGACCGTGATCGCCGCAGCCGCCGCCGCAAGGCCCGGCAGCTTGAAGAAGACGCCGCCCCAGACCGTCGCTGCGATCACGCCGGTGACCAAGAAGTCGTATTGTTCGATCACCGAGCCGATGATACTCGCGAGCGCGACCCGGAAAATCTGCTTTTGATCGGGAATGACAGTCGCTTCGCTCACCATTTTGTTTCCTTCCCCCTGAAGGCGTCATCCGGGATTGTCATCGACTCTGCGCTGCGCGTCGGCCGGCGGAGGCGCCGGCGATGCGGCCGAACACCGCCCCGTTCATCAGACCCGTCCCGCCGGGATAGTTGAAGTAGAATATGCCGCCGACCAGCTCGCCCGCCGCGAACAAGCCGGGGATCGGCGCGCCTTCGGCGTCGATGACCCGAGCGCTCGTGTCGATCTTGAGACCGCCGAAGGTGAAGGTGATTCCGCACGTCACCGCGTAGGCCTCGAAGGGAGGCTCGTCGATCCTATTCGCCCAGTTCGATTTCGGGATGCCGAGTCCGCGCGTTCCGCGTCCGTCCTTCACGTTCGGGTCGAAGGGGACTTCGGTCATGACCGCCTTGTTGTAGGTCCTGATCGTCTCGAGCGCCTTCACCGCATCGACGTCAACGAGCTTGTTCGCCAGCTCCTCAAGCGTGTCGGCGCGCGCTTTCGTCACCTGTCTGATGCGGTATTCGTCGCGCAACATGGGGATGACTTTGCCGTCGAACACTTGCCAGGCGAACTGGCCTGGCTGCATGAGGATCACGCGGCCGTATTTGGCGTAGGTGTAGTTGCGAAAATCGGCGCCCTCGTCGACGAAGCGCTCGCCCGAGGCGTTGATCATGACGCCGAGCGGATAGGAATGCTTCTGGAAATTGTCGCCGACCGCAAGATCGCCGAATTCCGGCGCGTTGCGGTCCCAGCCGACAGCGTGGGCGCCCGACCAGTTGCCGGTCGGCATGGCGCCGATCTCGAGCGCCATCCTGATCCCGTCGCCGGTGTTGAAGCGCGTGCCGCGCACCTTCGCCAGCTCCCAGAGCGGCCCGAGGTACCGCGTGCGCATCTCGGCATTGGCCTGGAAGCCGCCGGCCGCCAGCACGACAGCCTTGGCCTTGACCTCGACGGTCCTGCCATTGTGCTTCGCCCGCACGCCCTTGACGCCGTCGTCGTCGGCGATGAGCGAAAGCGCCCGCGCGCCGTAGGCGATGGCGACGCCGTCCCTCCGCGCAATTTGGGTCAGGGCGTCCACGAGACCCGGCCCGCCGCCGAAGGCCTCGATCGTCAGCCCGCCCCAGAACTTGAACCTGCCGCCGATCCTGTAGGCTTGCCGAGCCCATATCGGCGCGAACCGCACGCCCTTGTCGCGCATCCACAGCAGCGTTTCCCTGCTGCGCTTGATGAGGACCTCGCAGAGATCGGGGTCGGTTCGGTATTCCGTGACGCGGCCCATGTCGTCGAAGAATTTTTCATCCGTATAAGCGCCGAAATCCGAGTTCGCCGCTTCGTCGTCGGTCAGGTCCGGCATCAGCGCGCGCAAATCGTCGACGCCGTCATAGACGCAGCGAAAGGCACCCGCGGTAAAGCGGCTGTTGCCACCGGCCTCGCTCTCAGGCGCGCGCTCCAGGACCAGCACCGAGGAGCCCTGCTCGGCCGCCGCCAAGGCCGCACATAAAGCGGCGTTGCCTCCGCCGACGACGACGACCTCCGCGGAAAACGGCAGTGTTTCGCTCATGATGGCTCAAATGACCTCGCCAAAGCGGCCGATAGAAGGCCGCCGGCGGCTCACGCTGCATCGGAGGGTGCGCGTCCCGCGCACCATGGGCCGCGAGACGCCGCCTCCGATCCGCCTCACGTCGGTGGGCCGCTGCATCGGAGGGTGCGCGTCCCGCGCACCCTGGGCGGGGAGACGCCGCCCCTCCGACCGGCCCGACGTCCGAGGGGCGGCTGAGGAAACTGTGGTCGGGCTGCGGGGTTTCTCCTCTTGCAGCTCGCGCGATCGTGCCTGCGATTGACGAGCCGCGAGAAGACGTCGCGTGACGCCCTCTCAGCGGTCGAGCTGGAAATTGTCATTCAAATGTATTACGCTGCTGTCCGAAGAGGAGGGGGAGGTTCGTCATGGCTGCGAAGGCCTTGGTGCAGACCAGGATTGACGCCGACGTCAAGCGCAGGCGACCGTCGTCCTGGAAAATATGGGCCTGACTGTCTCCGACGCTGTTCGCATTCTGCTGACGCCCACGGCGAAAGAAGGGGTCCTGCCGATCGAGCTTCTGACCAACAGCGAGGCCCATGACGCATGGTTTGGCGCGAAGGTCCGAGAGGCGCTCAAGGACAAGCGCCCGGACGTCGGCGACGCCACGGTCGAAGCGCAATTTGCTGAACGGCGCGCCTCTGCGCTTCGCAAGGCGCAGGGCCGGTCGTGAGGCTGGTCTGGGCGCATCACGCGCTGGCCGACCGGGACGACGCGATCTTCAAACACATTGAGACCGAAAGCCCGCGCGCGAGCGGCTTTCTCGAGTATGGAGCATGAATTTGGCCGCTACGCACTTCATTATTGGACCTGCAGGTCGATTGGATGATCGCGATGGTCATGAGCCGTACGTGAGAGTGGAGAAGGGCCAATTTGGCTGTGTCATCTTTGGGCCTTATACAGTTTTCGAGCCGGGCGAATATGACGTCACTTTTGAAATAGCTGTCGATGATCATTTTGTTTCTGATGGTCGGAATTTTTGTTGGGTCGACGTCGCCGGCGACTTCGGGAATCGCATAATTCGTGAGATTATGGTGAATTCGAATTACGTTGACGGCAAGAGCGTAGCGCAGGTCGCGTTGCGTTTCGTCATCGAGGAGCCTTTGTCCCTTGAATTCCGTCTTTACTCGTTGGGTACACAAACGTTCTCCGTGAAATATGAGCGCGAGGTACAGCTTGTCAGTTCCTTCCGCATCCTCCGCTTGATTCAGAAATGGCGCAAGGCGCGGGGATTGGCAGGCGGCCTCATAGGCAAGTTATACACGCTGCTCGTCAGTTCCTCCCGCGTCCTCCGCCTCCTCCAGAAATGGATCAAAGTGCGTGTATTGGCGAGCGGTCCAATGAACGCCTTTTACACTGAGAATTTCGATAACTTTCAACGCTATACTTACTTAGGAGCAAATGTAACGCCATCGCGCCGTGGCGTTGTGACGGATTGGATGGGTGTAAAGCTGCTCATCAAACATCAAGAGGATTTCCACATCATTACGGAAGTGTTTCGATTGAATAACTATAATTTTGTAAATAGAGGAGCGGCGTGTGTTATCGACGTCGGTATGAATGTTGGTATTGCCTCCCTATATTTTGCCAAAATGCCGCAAGTCAGTGTCGTACATTCTTTTGAGCCGTTTTCGTGGCCGTTCGCGAGAGCTCTTGAAAATTTTGCCTTGAATCCAGAGCTCAGCTCGAAAATCAGACCGAACCGGGTGGGTTTGGCGGAAAAGAGCGAGGTCACCAGGGTGCGATGCTCGGAAAGCACCATCGGAACATCAATACGTGGGAACAATGGTCCGGATGAAGACAATATTTCGATTCAAGAAGCATCCGAGGCGCTGAAGCCAATTTTTGACGAAGCGTTGCGCTGCGGCCAGGCGATCGTTTTGAAGATGGATTGTGAAGGTTCGGAATTTGCGATATTGGATTCGCTACATCGATCAAAGCTTCTTCTCGATGTGAAAATATTGATGATGGAGTGGCATAAATGGTGGTCGCCACCGGAGAAAACGAACCAGAATATTGTTGAAATTTTGTCACGGAACGGCTTTGTTGTATTCGATTTCGCGCACCTTGATGATCCGCATGCGTCGATGATCTATGCAGTACGTTTATAGCATTATGGTCGACGCGGGCAGCCCGAAAGAGTTTCCTGCCAGCGCGTCAGAACCAAACAGCTCCCTTTGCACTGCTTTGCGTTACGAAACAG
>DASRSL010000241.1:0-2124 GCA_035656495.1 Roseiarcus sp. | reverse complement strand
GTTCGGAAGCCGCGCCTCGGCGAACGGTTGGGTGACGGGCACAGCCCGGCGCCGGCGTCGTCTTGCCTCGCTCAATCCTTCCCGGCGCAAAAGGTCGCCGATCGTCGAGGCCGCCGGCCAGGCGAAATCGGGGCAATCGCGCTCCAACACCTGCTTCAATTTGCGAGGACCGAGAAGCGGATGTTTCTGCCGCAGCGCGATCACCGCGGCCGCGATTTCCGCCCCCATCGTGTGGCCGAGCTCGTGGCGCGCTCGCGAAAGATCGACCAGGCCGTCCCAGCCGAAAGCCAAGTAGCGGTCACGCCACTTGTAGCCCGTCTTGCGGCTGATCCCGTGCGCCTCGCAAAGCGCCGTAATCGGAAGAAGCCCCCGCTTCCAAGCAACAATGAACTCGGTCCTCTCATCCATCACGCACGTCTCTTTCCAAGCCATCGGCAGGGTCCTCCTCGCCGACCAGTGAGACATGTCACCTATGTAGACGGTCTAAACTGTTACCCATCTAGCCGGTCTGGACCCGGCCCCGCCCTCACCCCAACCCTCTCCCGCGATGAGCGGGAGAGGGAGTCTACGCTTCAAAACCCCGCCGCAATTTCCTCGAGCCTCCGATGCGCCGATTGCCGAGCGGCGTCGATCGGTCCCGGTGGCCCGACCGTCGGGCCGATCAGTACGAACCGCGAGTCGTGGAGCCCGATGAAGCGCAGCACGTCTCGCAGGTAGGGCGTCGCCATGTCGGTGCGGCCTCGGTTCATGCCCGTGACGAAATCGCCGCCGCTCGCGAGAATCACGAGCGTCGGCCGGGTCTTCAGCAGCGGGCTGTAGCCGTGTGAGGGATCGAAGCTGAAAGTGAGGCCGGGTTGTACGATCAGGTCGAAATATTGCTTCAGTTTGTATGGAATGCCGAAGTTCCACATCGGCGTCGAGATCAGCACGCGATCGCCGAGCGCGAGCCTGATCACCATCCGCTCGATGACGGCGAACGCGTCGCGCTGCGGGTCGTTGAAAGGACGTCCCGCGGTGCGCGCGTATTTGGCCTCGAGCGCCGCGCCGTCGAATTCGGGGAGGCTTTCGCGCCAGAGATCGAGCGTATCGAAGTCCCAGCCCGCGTGAGTTTCCCGGAAGCGCGCGAGAAACGCATCGGCGCCCGCGCTCGACGCGGAGTCGCGGCGAGGCGAAGCGCTGATGTGGAACAGCTTTGACAAGCGCCCTGGTGTCCTTGTCGCGCGGCGTCAGCCGAGCGCTGCGATGACCGAGTCAGCGTTGGTGACGACCGAAACGTTCTGCAGCGCGAAGTTGATGGAGGCGTTGTGCCAGTCGGCGTTCATCGTCGAACAGCAATCCTCCGGCACGATCATGAAATAACCCTTGTCGGCGCCGGTTCTGGCGGTGTGCTCGACCGACATGTTGGTCCAGGCGCCGGTGTTGATGATCATGTCGCGCTTGCCGCTCTTCAGCAGCGTCTCGAGCTTTGTGCCCTCCCAGGCGCTCATCCGTATCTTCTCGACAATCAGATCGCCGGCCTGCGGCTCGAGCCCCGCAACGGGCGCCGCGCCCCAGCCGCCGCGCACCATCGCCCTGTTGTCGACGACGCCCTCGAACAGCGGCGCGTTCAGCGTCACGCCGGGAGCGCCCGGCTCGACCACGAACCAGACATGAATGATCATCACGCCGCGCCCGCGCGCCGCGTCGGCGAGGCGGCGTACGTTCTCGACGACGCGTTGCGAACGCGCGTGCGCCGGCGCGCCAGAGGCTGCAAAAGCGCCACCCTCTATGATGACGTCGTTCTGCATGTCCTGGATGATCATGGCGCAGCGCCGGGGATCTAGAGTGAGGCTCTGCACCGAGGAAGCCTCGCGCTCCGCGCCGCCTGTAGCCGAAGGCGCGCCGCGCCCGCGCGCGTTCATATAGGGCTCGTTGCGAGGGCCGACCTTGGTCGCGACCGTGTAGACAGAATGGGTCGCGGTCATGAACAGGGTGCGAAAGTCCTCGCCGCCCCAGGCGAGGTTCGCGACCTTCTCGGGTACGCGCAGCTTGCCGATCAGATCGCCCGACGACGCGTAGACCCAGACGCCGCCGGGGCCCGTCACCCAGACGTCGCCGCGCGCGTCGCATTTCATGCCGTCGGGG
>DASRSL010000240.1:0-2056 GCA_035656495.1 Roseiarcus sp. | reverse complement strand
GGTTGATACCGCTGCGGAGGGACAAGCTTCATTTCTCGCGGTATCTGATAACGGGTCGGGTATGAGCCTCGAAGACATCCGTACCCGCTACCGTAACCGTTCACATCCCGGTTTTGACCTTCGTCGGGCGGCTTGGAGTCGTCTTGGTCTGAGCGGCGTTGGGGGGGCTTGCGCAAGAGCGCGAACCGGATTCTACGCCTTGCGTGCGCCTCCGATTCGATCCCAGCCTGATTGATTACGAACTGGCCGACCTGTTGGCGATGCCGCCCGAGGAGGTCGTGGCCTTGGCGTGGCGACAGCGCGAGGCGTTGCGCTCGCTGGCCAATCGCTTGGGCGAGGACTCGACGACCAGCTCGCGCCCGCCGTCCAGCGACGACCCCTATCGGCGCGAAACGCGAGGCAAGCCGACCTCGGCCGGCTCGGACGCCGGCGCCGAGACGCCGTCCGCCCCGCCCGGGAAGGTCGGCAAGCCTGACGAGAAGAAACCCGGCCGGGCCGCCGGCAAACAGCCTGGCGGGAAAGGGTTCTGGCGCTCCATGCCGATCGTGACGAGCGCGGAAGTCCCGCACGCGCCGATGGTTTGCACGGACTGCGGGACCGCCCTGGGTCCCGACCTGAAGCGCCGCTGCGTCGGCGCTCACAACAGTTTCGAGTTGGCTCGCGGCGAAATGTCTCTCGAGGTCACGGCGACCAAGCACGTCTACTTCGCCGTGTGCTGCCCCTGCGGCCGGGACAACGTCGAGCGCCCCCGCGTCGGCTTGCGCTCGGATGTCGAGGGCCGCCGGCGAAACCTGCTCATGAGCGAGCGTTGCCTGGTGGGCCCGATGCTCGCCGCGTTCATCGCGGCGCTGTCGCTCCGCTTCCATATGTCGCGCAGCAAGATCCGGGAATTCCTCTGCGACTGGCTGGGCCTGCGGCTCGGCGTGGCGACCATCGAGCGCTGCATCCACGAATTTGGCCTGGCGAGCGAACCCATCGTCGAGCAACTCGTCCTGAACATGCGCGGGGCCGATATCCTCCATATCGACGAGACCCCCTGGCGTCAGAAGGGAAAATTGCGCTGGATGTGGGTGGCGACGACGGCGATGACGACCGTCTTCCGCATCGCCAGCCGTCGCAAGGAGGAATTGACCGTGCTGATCGGCGAGGCCTTCCTGGGCTGGCTGGTCACCGACGGCTACGTCGCGTACCGCGATCATCCCCGCCGCCAGCGCTGCCTGGCGCATCTGATCCGCAAGGGCTCGGCGCTCATGGAGGGCTATTACGACGCCGGCTCCGGCTTCGGTCGCGACCTGGTGCGAGACCTGCGCCGCCTGATCGAGCGGGTCCACGACGGCGAGGGCGCCGACGCGCCGGCGGTCAAGCGGCTGATGGCGCGCATCCAGTGGAACTGCCAGTGCAACCGGCACGAGGTCGAGAAGAAAGTTCGCGAGCTCGCCGGCGAAATCCTCAACGACTGGGACGCGGTCGTCGCCTTCGTCCACGACCCGAGACTGCCGCCGACCAACAACGACGCCGAACGCGCGCTACGCCACGCCGTGATCGCCAGGCGCATCAGTTTCGGCACGCGAACCGACGAAGGCAGCCGCTTCTACGCCGCGGGCCTCAGCGTCATCGCCACCTGCCGCCAACGCGGCGTCGAGACCTGGGCCTTTGCCTGCAGCCTGATCGCCGCCGCGCGGGCGAACCTGCCGCTGCCCGCTATCCCCATGAGAGCCGTCGCCTGAGCGGCGGCTCGTCCCGCCGGCTCAGGCGCCCCCCCGATAGGCCAGACGAACGATTCGGCTTCCGCCGAATCACCGAGGCCGTCGGCGCCTACGACCGGCAATCCGATCATCACGTCCCATCGGCGACCGGGACCCCATTCGGGGGGATGTGAACGGTTACGGTAGACGCTATCAAGTCCATATGTGCGTATGTCTTCCTTAGGTATGCGGACGCCCGGGGGATAGTATGGAATCTCGTCACATGGCGGGACCGTCCGCCCCATTACGACATTCTTCTGCTTCCTGAGCTGGTATCTGAGGTTCATACATTCACAAATCTGATCTTCTTA
>DASRSL010000239.1:0-20922 GCA_035656495.1 Roseiarcus sp. | reverse complement strand
CACCAGCTTCTCGCGCCTCGCGACCAGTCGCTTTCGTCTCATTCTTATAAATGAGACTGATTCGCGGCTTCCTGTCGATGGCCATTCGTCACAAAAACATCGCAAGCTGATCGTTGCCTCGGCGGCGTCAGCCGTCAGGCCGAAAACCGTTCGGCCTTGCAGATTTCAACCTCGCCGGGCTACGAAACCGACGCGGTTTCGGCCGTCAATTTTGCGCCGGAAAGTAGCTAGCCAATCGCGCGCCGACGCCCTACATTGCGCAATTGCGGAGCCGGGTGGCCCGTGAGGACAACATTCCTCGGGGCCGTACGATCCCTATGGGAGCTGTCCCTGCCCTCGTCCGTGGGCTTTGGCACACGGCGCCCACCTACTTACGTAGGCGCCCGGGATCACCGTCCAACGGCCGTCTCGGCTCCGCACCTTTTGAACCGCCGGATTGGCCCAGCGCCTTGAGTTCGACCGACGCCGATCCGAAAGCGCTTCTCCGCCGACAGGCGCTCGCTCGGCGGAGGGAGATTGCCGCGGGCGTCCGGTCCCGGCTCGCAGAGCGGCTGACGCAGGAGGGCCTGCGTCTTGCGCGGCTTTGGCGGCCGCCGGTGGTTTCCGCCTTCCATCCGATCCTTGAGGAGCCCGACACGCTCCCGCTCCTGGACGCGCTGGCGGCGGAGGGCTATGCGACGGCGCTGCCGGTGGTCGTCGCCCGCGGAGCGCGCCTGACCTTTCGCCTCTGGCGACCCGGCCAGCTGACGCATGTGGCCGGGATGGGAATTCGCGAGCCACTCGACTCGGCCCATGGTGTCGAGCCGGATCTTCTCTTCGTGCCCCTCGCCTGCTTCGACCGGGAGGGCCATCGCATCGGCTACGGCGCGGGATATTACGACCGCACCCTGGCGTTCCTCAGGTCGATCAAGCCAATCCATGCGGTTGGGGTGGCTTACGGGGTTTGCGAAGTCGCCGCGGCGCCTTATGAGGCGCATGACCAGAGTCTGGATGTCGTCGTGACGGAGCACGAGACCATTTTCGTCCGAGAGCGCTGAATGCGCCTTCTTTTCGTCGGCGACGTCGTCGGGCGTTCGGGGCGAGCCGCGGTCCTTCGGCAAGTGCCGCTCTTGCGCGCGCGGTGGGGCCTCGACTTCGTCGTTGTGAACGGCGAGAACGCGGCGGGCGGGTTCGGCCTCACTGAGGCGATCTTCGAAGAGTTCCTGGACGCCGGCGTCGACGCGGTGACGCTCGGCAATCATGCCTTCGACCAGCGCGAAGCGCTCGTCTTTATCGAACGGCAGCCGCGCCTCATTCGCCCCGCCAATTATCCCCCCGGCACGCCGGGGCGCGGCTCCGCGATCGTCGAAAACTCGCAAGGCGCGCGCCTGCTAATCGTCAACCTGCTCGGCCGCATCTTCATGGAGGCGCTCGACGATCCGTTCGCCGCGCTCAACCGAGAGCTGGCCGACGATCCGTTGGGGAACGGATGCCACGCCGTCGTCATCGACGTGCACGCCGAAGCGACCAGCGAGAAATGGGCGCTCGGCCACTTCGCCAACGGCCGCGCCAGCCTCGTCGTCGGCACGCACACGCATGTGCCGAGCGCCGACCATCGCATCCTCTCTGGCGGTACGGGCTTCGTCACCGACGTCGGCATGACGGGCGACTATGATTCGGTGATCGGCATGGAGAAGGACGAGCCGTTGAGGCGCTTCATCCGCCACATTCCCTCGGGGCGGTTCGAACCGGCGCAGGGGCCGGCGACGCTTTGCGCCGTGGCGGCGGAGATCGACTCGCGCGGGTTCGCGAAAGCCATCGCGCCGGTGCGAATCGGCGGCCTTCTGAACGCCGCCGCTCCGGACTTCTGGAACTGAAGCGTCGATGGCTGCTCCGATCATTGTCTACGATCTCGACGGCACGATCGCCGACACCGCGGCCGACCTGATGGGCGCGTTGAACGCCGTCCTGATCCACGAAGGACTGGCACCTCTGCCGGTTGAAAACGCCGGTTCGATGCTCGGCGCAGGCGGACGCGCACTCATCGAGCGCGGCTTCGCCGCAGCGGGCCGTGAGCTGACGCCGCTGAAGCTCGAGGCGCTGTTCGGCGACTTTCTGGCGCACTACAACACTCATATCGACGAGCAAACGCGCCTTTTCCCCGGCGTCGAGGACGCGCTGACAGCCTTCGCGCGAGCGGGGTGGCTCCAGGCGATCTGCACCAACAAGATGGAAGGTTCGGCCAAGCTCCTCATGGAGAAACTCCGCGTCGCAGACCGATTCGCGTTCATCTGCGGACAGGACACGTTCGGCGTCGGCAAGCCCGATCCGAAGCCTCTGCTCGGCACGATCGCCGCCGCGGGCGGGGCCATCGACCGCGCGATCATGCTCGGAGACTCGGCCACAGACATCAAGGCGGCGCGCGCCGCCGGCCTGCCGGTGATCGTGGTGGACTTCGGCTATACCGATGTGCCCGTCTCTGAGCTCGGTCCGGACCGGGTGATCTCACACTTCAACGAGTTCGCCGCAGCCTGCGCCGCGTTCATGCCGGCAGGCGTTCAGTCCTTCGCGCGCTCGACGTAGCTTCCGTCCTCGGTCTGCAAGACGATGCGCGTTCCCGGGCTGATGTGGGGCGGCACCATGACGCGCGCGCCGTTCGAGAGCTTGGCCGGCTTGTAAGACGACGAGGCGGTTTGGCCCTTCATCACCGGCTCCGTCTCGACCACTTCCAATGTCACCCGCGGCGGCAGCTGAATCGCGACCGGCGTCTCGTTGAAGATCGAAAGGGTGACCTTCATGCCCTCCTGGAGCCACTGCGCCTGGTCGCCGATGACCTCGGCCGGGACCGAGAGCTGGTCATAGGTATCGGCGTTCATGAAATGATGGCCGTCGCCGTCCGAGTAGAGGAAGTCGAAGCTCTTGTCCTCGACGAAAGCGCGCTCGACTTGCTCGGTCGTCTTGAAGCGATCGGTCACCTTGACGCCGTCGGACAGACGGCGCATGTCGATCTGAGTCGTGGGCGTGCCCTTGCCTGGGTGGAAGCTCTCGGCGGAAAGAACGACGCAAAGCTGACCGTCCTCTCGTTCGATGATGTTGCCCTTGCGAATCGCGCTTGCGATAACTTTCACGTTTCTGTCCTCGAAATCTGGCCCGCGCCGCCTTTGCGCGACGGATCGCTTCTTTACTAGCTTTACAAGCGGCGGACTTCCGATTGAGGCGCGCTTTATACTGATTTTTGCGGCGTTGACCAGCCGGACCGGCCGAACCGTGTCGGAAGCCGGTGGCGTTTCGTGAGTCTGCCCGCCTCGCCATTCTGGAGCCGCGACCGTCATGCCGAGCGCCGCGACCGACTGCTGGCGCGGGCGCGCATCGTAGCCTGGATGCGGCGGTGGTTCGACGCGAACGGCTTCGTGGAAGTCGACACCGCCGCCCTCCAGGCGTCGCCCGGCAACGAGACCCACCTGCACGGATTTCGTACGGCGCTCCTTCAGCCGGACGGCTCGGCCAGCGAGGCTTGGCTGCACACGTCGCCGGAATTCGCGATGAAGAAGCTTTTGGCGGCCGGCGAGACGCGACTCTTTTCCTTGTCGCACGCCTTTCGCAACCGCGAACGGACCGCGCTGCACGCTCCGGAATTTACGATGCTCGAGTGGTACCGAGTGGGAGCGCCGCTCACGCGGCTGATGGATGATTGCGAGGCGCTCCTTGCGCTCGCCGCTCATGTGACGGGCGCGAAGACCTTCGCATTCCGCGGGCAGGAGGCGAGCCCGTTCGAGCCGCCAGAGCGCGTGACGGTGCGCGGGGCGTTCCGTAGCCATGCGGGGGTCGATCTCTACGAAAGCCTCCCGGCCCGAGCAGATCCGGACAGAGCGCTGTTCGCCCGTCAGGCGGTGAAATCCGGTGTCCGCGTCGCGGCCGACGACACATGGTCCGACATCTTCAGCCGTCTGCTCAGCGAGCGGGTCGAGCCTGAGCTTGGGCGAGGATGCGCGACCATCCTCCACGGCTATCCGGCGAGCGAAGCCGCGCTTGCTCGGGCGAACGCCGACGACCCGCGCATCGCCGACCGTTTCGAGCTCTATTGCTGTGGCGTGGAGCTCGCTAACGCGTTCCACGAACTCGTCGATTCCGACGAGCAGCGGCGCCGGTTCGAAACCGACATGGCCGAGCAGGAGCGGATATATGGGATGTCCGGCCCGATTGACGAGGATTTTCTCGACGCGCTAAGCGAGATGCCTGACGCGTGCGGGGCCGCGCTCGGCTTTGACCGTCTTGTGATGCTGGCGACCGGCGCCGAGCGGGTCGAGGCCGTGCAGTGGACCCCCATCTTCGACCCCGGGCGTCTGACATGAAGCAGGAACCCGCGCTCATGCCCGAGGCTCGCGAAGCGCTCGCGAGCGTGTTCGGCTTCTCCGCCTTCCGCCCGGGCCAGGAAGAGATCCTGACGGCCGTTCTGGAGGGCAAGGACATCCTCGCCGTGATGCCCACCGGCAGCGGCAAATCGTTGTGCTTTCAGCTTCCGCCCATTGTGCGCGAGGGCTTGACGCTCGTCGTGTCGCCGCTGATCGCGCTCATGCGCGATCAGGTCGGCCAATTGCGGGAGCTCGGCGTCGAGGCGGGGAGCCTGAATTCCTCAACCGACGTCGAGGAGCGCCGGCGGATCGCGCGGGGCATACGCCAGAAGGCGCTGCGCCTGCTCTACATTGCGCCCGAAAGATTGCTGCGCGACGACATGACCGCCTATTTGCGCGAAGCCTCGATCAGTTGCGTCGCCGTCGACGAGGCCCATTGCGTCTCTCAGTGGGGTCATGACTTTCGACCCGAATACCTGCGGCTGCGCAGCGCCATAGAGGCGCTCGGCGGCCTTCAGACCGTAGCCGTGACGGCCACGGCGGACGCTCCGACCCGTTCGGAAATCGTCTCGAAACTGTTCCTCCGTCCTCCGCAAGTGTTCGTGCGCTCGTTCGACCGGCCCAATCTCTTTCTCGCGATGCAGCCGAAAACGAATGCGACGCGCCAGCTCGTCGCGCGGCTCGAGGCCCATCGCAGAGAAAGCGGTATCATTTATTGCGCCACGCGCCGCCGCGCCGAGGAGCTGGCCGACGAGCTCGGCCACCGCGGCTGGCGGGCGTTGCCCTATCACGCCGGGCTCGATCATTCGGTGCGCGCCATGAATCAAGATGCCTTCCTGCGCGAGGACGACTGCATCGTCTGCGCGACCATCGCCTTCGGCATGGGCATCGACAAGCCGGACGTCCGCTTCGTCTTTCACGCCGACATGCCCTCCTCGATCGAAGCCTACTATCAGGAGATCGGCCGCGCCGGGCGGGATGGACTGCCGGCGGACACCTTCACGCTCTACGGCGCCGGCGACGTCGAGTTGCGCCGCCGGCAGATTGTGGAGGGTGGCGCTCCGGACGCGCGCAAGCGGGTCGAGATGGAAAAGCTCGACGACCTGGTGAGGTTGTGCGAGACGGCGCGCTGCCGCCGTCAGACCCTGCTCGAAATGTTCGGCGAGGAGTCCCCCCCTTGCGGTCACTGTGACGTCTGCAAGGGCGCGGTCCGGCTCATCGACGGACGGATCGAGGCGCAGAAGGCCCTGTCGGCGGTGCTGCGCACTTCGGGGCTCTTCTTTTTCGGCCATCTCGCCAATATCCTGGCGGGAAAGATCACCGAGGCGATCGAGCAGCACGGCCACTACCGGCTCAAGACGTTCGGCGTTGGCAAGGACCGGACTCCCGCCAACTGGCGCGGCGTCCTGCGACAGTTGCAGTCGGCCAAACTCATCGTGCGCGACGAGGAGGACCGCGGCCGTCTGGTCGTGACCGAACAAGGCGGGCGCGTGCTGCGGGGCGAGGCGCCCTTCGCCCTGCGCGAGGACGTCGTCAGCGCCAAGGCGCGCCGGACGAGGCGGACGGCCGCAGGGCCTCAAGAATCAGACGCCGTGCTTCTCGCCGCCTTGAAGAGTCTGCGCGGCATGATCGCGACGACGCAAAAGCAGCCGGCCTACGTCATCTTCCCCGACCGAACGCTGATCGAAATGGCGAAGGAGCGGCCGGACACGCTCCATGGCTTGGCCGGCCTGCACGGCGTCGGCGCGCTCAAATTGCAGAAATACGGGGCTGCGTTTCTCGCCGTCATTCGCGATCATCAAGATGCCTGAACTGCCGGAGGTCGAGACCGTCCGGCGCGGTCTCCAGCCGGCCATGGTCGGCGCCCGCGTCGAAAGGGTCGAATTGCGGCGGAAGGATATTCGCTTTCCGTTCCCGCCTCGCTTCGCCGAGCGACTGACGGGACGGCGGATCGTCGCTTTGTCGCGGCGGGCCAAATATCTGCTATTCCGGCTCGACGACGACGAGACGCTGATCGCCCATCTCGGGATGTCGGGCTCGTTCCGCGTCGAGGCCGAGGAGACGGCGACGCCCGGCGCATTCCACCGCGCCCGCTCCAAGGACCCGAAACACGACCACGTCGTGATCCATCTGGATAACGGCAAGATCATCACCTACAACGATCCGCGACGCTTCGGCTTCATGGATCTCGTCGCCCATGCGACTCTCGAAACGCATCCGAGGCTGATCGGACTCGGCGAAGAGCCGCTAGCGCCGGAATTCGACGCTGGACGGCTGGCCGCGCTCTTCTCCCTCTCACGCGCTCCGCTCAAAAGCGCTTTGCTCGATCAGAATCGGATCGCGGGCCTGGGCAATATATACGTGTCAGAAGCGCTTTTTCGCGCCCGCCTTTCGCCGCTGCGGCCCGCAGGAACTTTGGCGGACAGGGCCGGGCGTCCGACTCGCGCCGCCCATGCCCTGGCCAAAGCAATTCGCGCCGTGCTCCAAGACGCGATCCGGGCGGGCGGTTCGACATTGCGCGACCATCGCCGCGCCGACGGGGAGCTCGGCTATTTCCAGCATGAATTCTCGGTCTACGATCGGGAAGGCCTGCGCTGCCCGCGGCCGCGCTGCCCCGGAACCATTGCTCGCCTTGCGCAGTCCGGACGCTCGACCTTCCATTGTCCCGAGTGCCAGAAATAGCCGCCGGCGGGCGAACCGGCGCGTCATTGACAAGGCAAGGCTCGCCTCCTATGTCCCCGGCAACCCTGTTCAGCGGCGCGAAAACGGGCGCTTCGCCTTGGTTTCGCGCTTTTTGTTGCGACTGTTGTCGTTCGCAGCCCTTGACGCTTCCCGAGACTGGAGCGCGAAGAACCACTGCGGCGCGACACTGGAAAGGTCGATAATGCTCGGCGCTCTGAAGTTCGACACGGTCATGAAGAGCGTGTTCGGCTCGTCCAACGACCGCCGCCTGAAGCGTTATCGGCCGAAGGTCGTCGCCATCAATGCGCTTGAGCCCGAGTTCGAGGCGCTAAGCGACGAGCAGATCAGAGCGAAGACCGACGAATTCCGCGCCGAGCTGGCGGCCGGCAAGACGTTCGAGGACATTCTGGCGCCGGCCTTCGCAACCGTTCGTGAGGCTGCAAAGCGTACACTCAAGCAGCGCCATTTCGACGTCCAGCTGATTGGCGGCATGGTGCTTCACGAAGGCGCGATTGCCGAGATGCGCACCGGCGAAGGCAAGACGCTCGTCGCCACGATGCCCGTCTATCTCAATGCGCTCGCCGGCCAGGGCGTCCACGTCGTCACCGTCAACGACTACCTCGCCCGCCGCGACGCCGAGTGGATGGGACAGATTTACAAGTTCCTCGGCCTGACTGTCGGCGTCATCGTGCACGGCCTCGACGACGACCAGCGCCGCCAAGCCTACGCCGCCGATGTCACCTACGGCACAAACAACGAGTTCGGATTCGACTATCTGCGCGACAATATGAAATATGACATGGCGCAGATGGTGCAGCGCGGCCACGCCTTCGGTATCGTCGACGAAGTCGATTCGATCCTGGTCGACGAAGCGCGCACTCCGCTGATTATATCGGGCCCGTCCGAGGACCGATCGGGACTTTACGCCGCCGTCGACACGATTATCCCGCAGCTCGTCCGCGAGGATTACGAGGTCGACGAAAAGCAGCGCACCGTCAACCTGACCGAGGCCGGTAACGAGCACGCCGAGGAGCTCCTGCGCGCGATTGGCGTGATGAGGGAAGGATCGCTCTACGAGGCCGGCAACGCCACGCTCGTCCATCACGTCAATCAGGCGTTGCGCGCCCATAAGCTCTTCCAGCGCGACAAGGACTATATCATCCGCAACGAGGAGGTCGTCATCGTCGACGAGTTCACCGGACGAATGATGCCGGGCCGTCGCTACTCGGAGGGCCTGCATCAGGCGCTCGAAGCGAAGGAGCACGTCACCGTCCAGCCCGAAAACGTGACCCTCGCCTCGATCACTTTCCAGAACTATTTCCGCCTCTACAAGAAGCTCTCGGGCATGACGGGCACCGCTGCGACCGAAGCGGACGAATTCGCCGAGATTTACAAGTTGACCGTGGTCGAGATTCCGACGAATGTGCCGATTGCGCGTCTCGACGAGGATGACGAGGTCTACCGCACTTCAGGCGAAAAGATGCGGGCGGTGGTGCGCGAGATCGAGGCCGCCAACGCCAAGATGCAGCCGATGCTGGTCGGTACGACGTCGATCGAAAAGTCCGAGGTTCTCGGCGACGTGCTCGAGCGGGAGGGCTACAAGAAGATCGACTTCAGCCAGCCGAAGGCCCTTAAGGCGCTCTACGCCGCTGCGCGCACCGGCAAACCGTCAAAGTCCTTCGCCATCCTCAACGCCCGCTTCCACGAGCAGGAAGCCTTCATCATCGCCGAGGCCGGCGTGCCGGGCGCGATCACCATCGCTACCAACATGGCCGGCCGCGGAACCGACATCCAACTCGGCGGCAACGTCGAGATGCGCGTGAGACAGGAGGCCGACCCGGAGGCCTCGCCGAAGGAGCGCGCCGCCCAGGAGGCGGCGATCCGTGCCGAAGTGGCGGAATTCAAGCAGAAGGCGATCGACGCCGGCGGCCTCTATATCATCGGCACCGAACGACACGAGAGCCGCCGCATCGACAACCAGTTGCGCGGACGCTCGGGCCGTCAAGGCGATCCCGGCCGTTCGAAGTTCTTCCTGTCGCTGCAGGACGACCTTATGCGCATTTTCGGCGCCGAGCGCATGGATGCGATGCTGAAGCGGCTCGGCCTCAAGGAGGACGAAGCGATCGTCCATCCGTGGATCAACAAGGCGTTGGAGAAGGCCCAGCAGAAAGTCGAGGCGCGCAACTTCGACATTCGCAAGAACATTCTCAAGTTCGATAACGTGATGAACGATCAGCGCAAGGTCATCTTCGAGGACCGTCGCAAGATGATGGCCTCCGAGTCGCTCGAGGAGACAATCGAAGACATGCGCACGGGGGTCATCGACGACCTCGTCGGCAAGCATATCCCGCACGACGCTTATCCTGAGGCGTGGGACATCTCGGGATTGAAGCAAGAGGTGCTCGGCAAGCTCAACCTCGACCTGCCGGTCGACGAATGGGCGAAGGAGGAAGGCATCGCCGATGAGGAAGTCGCCGCCCGCCTCCACAAGGCGGCCGAAGAATCCTACGCCGAGCGGGTTCAGCGGAACACTCCGGAAGCCATGCGATATGTGGAGAAACAAGTCATTCTGCAATCGCTCGACCACCTTTGGCGCGACCATCTGGTGACCCTCGATCATCTGCGGCAAGTGATCGGGTGGCGCGGCATGGCCCAGCGCGACCCGCTCAACGAATACAAGTCTGAGGCGTTTGAGCTCTTCCAGCAGCTGATCGCGCAGTGGCATGAAGCGGTGATCGCCCAGATGTCGCGCGTCGAGGTGCGCTTCCAGGAGCCTGAGCCGCCGCCGCCGATGCACTTCCAGCATCCCGATCCCGCGACGGGCGAGAACGAGTACCCGTTCGGGGCGCTCAACGACCCCGTCACCGTTGGTCTGGCCGCTGCCGCGTCCGGGCTCGCAGTCGCCGAACGCGATCCGAAGGACCCCGCCACATGGGGACGTGTCGGCCGCAACGAGCCCTGCCCATGCGGATCGGGCAAAAAGTTCAAGCACTGCCACGGTCAGGTCGTTTGATCGAAGGAGGCGCCTTCACGGCGTCGACGACCCGCGCCGAAGCGTTCCGCCTGCTCGTCGAGACCTTCCGGGACTTGAATTTCGAAGAGGCGGCGCGTGAAGCGCGTCTGACGATCTGCGCGGCCTGCGGGCTTTCGCCGGCGACAATGATCGCCGCGGCCGACGAGCGGCTCGGCCCGGCAGCCCCGCGACTGGGCGAATTCGCCGTCCGCCGTGCGGGCGGAGAGCCATTGTCGAAAATTGTTGGCAAACGCGAGTTCTGGGGTCTTCCGCTCTTCATGTCGCGCGACGTGCTCGATCCGCGGCCCGAAACGGAGACGGTCGTCCAGGCGGCCGTCGCGCTGTTCGCCGACCGGCGCAACGAACCCATCCGCCTCGTCGACCTCGGAGTCGGCTCCGGCGCGCTTCTTTGCGCGCTGCTCGTCGAGTTTCCGGCAGCGCTGGGGCTCGGCGTCGAGCGGTCAGAAAACGCTGCGGCTGTCGCTCGAGCAAATGTCGAAGCCTGCGGCCTCGCTAAGCGCGCCGAGGTCCGCATCGGCAATTGGACCGATGGCGTGGAGGGGCTGTTCGACCTGATCGTTTCGAACCCGCCGTATATTCCGAGCGGCGACATCGCAGGTCTTCCCCGCGAAGTGCGCGATCACGATCCGCCACTCGCCCTCGACGGCGGCGCGGACGGGCTGGAAGCCTTCCGAGCGATCATTCCGGCTTCGGCCGCGCTCCTTTCGCCCGACGGTCGCCTCATCGTCGAAGTCGGCGCGGCCCAGGCCCGCTCTGTCCTTGCGATTGCCGTTGTAGCTGGCTTTCGGGACGTCGCGACGTGGCGAGATCTCGCGGGCGTCGAGCGGGTCGTAGCGGCGCGATCGCGTCGCGTTTGACGCTGGTGGAGGCATCCCGCGGCGCGGCGCATGAGTGCGTGCGGTTTCATATGATCAACCGCCCGGGCCGCATCGCGCGTCACGCACGGCCGATTGTACGACTTTTTCCGCAAGGCGCCCGAAATCCGTCCACTCCATTATGAGCCATTCCTCGCAGCCGGGGACAACACGGCCATGCCGGCGCAGGCGGACAAAGCCCTGGCCCCCCAGGCCGAGCGATGACTGAAAAGCGCGCGTTGATAACTGATCCATTGCGAGTGAATTTGCGCCGCCTCCAAGTCTTATTGATCAGCGGCTGCGGCTTGCACAAGGGTTGAAGCCGTCTTGTAGCCGAGCGCGGCTTGGAATTCGTCATGCGGGCGCCAGCCCGCCGTCGCTGAGATCTCTCCCGCTCGCAAAAGAGTCTTAATCGCTCTTGTTCTGCCGGTAATAAGTGCTTCTTGACCATTACCACGAAGATTTCGCGAGGACTTCCGCGGCGTCAAGCGCACCCCATGCGCCGGGATCGCCGGCGTGGAACATGAGGACGTTCACGCCGAACTCAAAGGGCGTCTCGACGTAGATCGGCATGAGGCGGAAGGCGCTGTAGCCGTTCTGCAGCGTCAGTTCCGCCGCGCGTCGCAGCATATCCTTGCGAGGGGAGAGCGCCCCCGGCTCATTGATGTCCAGCCGCGCGATGTTGGGCGCGAGCGGCAGTTCTTGTGTGCCGACGCAACCGGCTACGCTCGCCCCGAAGAGCGGGGCGGCGATGGCGGCAACAAGAAATTTTCGCATTCTCGCCCCTCGCTCGGTGAGCCGATGCTACATGCATTTGAATCCAGGACAAGCGCGCCGCCCAGTGCCCCGCAACTGCGCTCGCGACTTCGGTGAGCGCCTCTTCGCCTTTATCTTTGGCTCTTGAATTCTTCTGGTTTTCCGGGAGCCCGCGCTCGAAGGCGCCGTCCAGACGGCGTTTCAGGCAGGAGATATCCCTGCATTCGGCCGAACAGGGAAATTGAATTCCGTGATAGGCCGAATTACCTCTCTGTTCGGGCGAGTAGCGAAGTTTCGCGTGACCTCCTCGAATCGTTGGCCTTTTTGGCGCTGGTTTTCCGAAGACCGGCCGAAATGCGAAAAGTTCCCTGAATTTTTCCCTGCCCAGGGAATTCGCCCGCGCCGGGATAGGGTCGACGCTAGAGGAGCTCGCGCCGCCGCGCGCAGGACTGGACAAAGAACGAGCATTGCCGGGCCGAGGGAAGCGCCCACCCGCCGGGCAGGGCGTAGGTCACTTGGCTCACATGCGCGTTGGTCATCACCAGGTCGACGTCGCAGGGAAGAGCTCCTTGCGAGGCCGCCAGGTTGAGGCCCGCCGCCCATGGGGGCGTGTCCGTCGTCGTCACGCCGACGGGATAGGTCCAGATCTCGGTCGCTTGCGCGACCGCCTGGCGGCGGATCGGCTCGCCCATGCAAAGGAGAATATCCCGCTTGGAAAGGCCGATCATCGCCATCTGGGCGATCTGGTCGACTTCCGGCTTGTCCGCGCAGCCCGCGAGCGTGACGCCGACGAGCGGCAAGAGCCTGATCGCAGTCCTCACCTCAACCCCCTCAATGGTTCGCTTCCCGTGCCTCTCGCAGATTCGCCGAAAGCCGGCGCTTTGACAATGCGGCAGGGGCTCGCTCGATCTTGAGTTGACAGCGGCGCCGCATCCCGGATGATCGCCCGCCAATCGACGGAGCCGCTCCGCGTGACTGTGACCCAAGCGATGGCCTTTCTCCTGACGGCGGCTTTTCTGGCGGGCGGGGCCCGCGCCGAGGCCGCCGGCGTGTTCACCCTCTCCTCCGCCGGCTTCAAGGACGGCGAGATGCTGGCGAAGAAGGTCGGCGACGTCTCCTCGCGCGGGGCGAACTGCAAGGGCGACAACGTCTCGCCTGAGCTCGCTTGGTCGAATCCTCCCGACGGAACGAAGAGTTTCGCCTTCACCGTGCTCGACCCGGACGCCGCCTCAGGCGTGGGCTTCGTCCATTGGGTCGCCTACGGGATCGCGTCCGACGTGACCTCGTTTGCGGAGGGCGAGATCAGCAAGCCTTCCGACAAATATGTGGGCGGAACGAGCGGCAAGAAGCTCGCCTTCTTCGGCGGCCCCTGTCCGCCGCCCGGGTCGCCGCACCATTACCTCTTCCAGATCGTGGCGACCGATCTTGACCCGAAGGACCTGCCCCCCGGCCTGACGTTCGGCGAGCTGCGCGAGAAGCTGAAAGGCCACCGCAAGGGCGAGTCGAGCATCGTCGGATCCTACGTCAACCCCTATCCCTGAGCAGCGGCGGCGTCCCTGCTTTCGCGCCGGAGGATGACGACGCGCGAATCGGCGTAGGTCCGCTCGTCGACGGGCTCGAGCCCCTCGGGCACCCTGATCGCCGCCTTCGCCGCCTCCTCGACGACGCAAAGCGCGTCCGGCTCGAGCCAACCGCCCGCGACGAGCGCGGCGAGCGCCCTTCCCGCAAGATCCTGTCCGTAGGGCGGGTCGAGAAAGGCCAGCCCGAACGGGCCGCCGGCGGGCGCCCTGCCGAGCCGGGTCGCGTCCGCCCGCCAGATCCGGCTCACCCCGCCGAGCCCCAAGGCCTCGACGTTGGCGCGCAAAAGCGCGCGGGCCTCCGTCCCGTTGTCCACAAAGAGGACAAAACGCGCTCCGCGCGACAGCGCCTCGATCCCGAGCGCGCCGGAGCCGGCGAAGAGATCGACGGCGCGTGCGCCCTCGAAGCTCCCGGGATAGCGGTGCTCGAGGATGTCGAAGATCGACTCGCGCAAGCGCTCCGAGGTCGGACGGACGGCGCGCGAGGGCGGCGCGGCGAGAACGCGGCCCTTCAGCCGGCCGCTGACGACGCGCATCGCTCAGGGCTTCCGCCGCGGTCGGCCGCCGGGCCCCTTCGGCGGTCGCTTGCCCGGCGGACGCCCGCGGGCGCCGGCGAAGGAGCGCCCGCCATCGAAGGCCCCGCGGCGCTCGTCATGCCGCCGATCGAACCTGCGCTCCCTCGCTTCGGCTTCGCGTGGAGGTCGCCTCCCGGCGGGAGGAACGGGCCCCGCGGGATCCGCCCGCCGGGAGGCCGGGCCGCGGCGCTTCGTGCGTCCGGCGTCCTTCCGATCGGCGCCGCCCATCGCAGGCGGCGGCTCGCGCGGCTCCTCGCGGGACCCGCGCGGCTTGAATTCAGCCCGCGGGCCGCGCTGCGCATGTTCGGCGCGCGCTGGTCGCTCGCGCCCTTCGCCGTCGCGCGCGCGCTTAACCTCGAACGAACCCGGCAGTCTCGGCCATTCCTCCGCTTTACGCTTCGCCTCGAACCGGCGCGACAGTCGCTTGCCAGGCGCAGCCCCTCCGGCCCGGCGGGACCCGCGAGTGATGGCGGCGGCGCGCTTGCGCGCCTCTTCGCCTGCCGGTGAAATGCGCTCGACCGCGATCTTACGTCCCTTGCGGTCCTGAGTGGCGCCCCGCTCGACGCGCTTGCGGGGGCCTACCGAGTCGGCGGCGATCTCGGCGCGCAGAGCCGAGACGTGTTTGCGGCGGCGTTCGGGCTGGGACCCCGAACGCGTGGCGCGCAGCGGCCGAGCCTCAAGCGCGCCTCGACGCGCGGGTTCAGCGCCGCGATTGCGCGGTCCGCCCGTTCGCCCACGTTCGGGCGCATCCCGCCCCTGGGACTCATGCCCCTGCGGCTCGCGCCTCGCCGGCGGCCGCCGCCCCCCCTCTTCGTTTGGGCCGGTCGAGCCGCGGTCGAAGATCGGCGCGTCGAAATCGGCCCAGGCTTCTCTCGTGAGCTTCGCCCCCAGCTGGGCGCGCAGGACGCGCGTGGGCGCCTCCGCGACTTCCCCTTCCGCGAGATCGCCGAGCTCGAAGGGGCCGAACGAAATCCGGATCAGGCGGTTGACCGAAAGCCCCAGATGCTCGAGCACCGTCTTGATCTCGCGGTTCTTGCCCTCGCGCAGCCCCATGGTGATCCAAGCGTTCGAGCCCTGCTCGCGGTCGAGCCGCGCCTCGATGCCCGCGTAGGCGATCCCGTCGACGGTCACGCCGTCGCTCAGGGAATCGAGCATCGCCTGATCGACGCGCCCGTGCGCCCGAACCCGATAACGGCGAAGCCAGCCGGTAGAGGGCAGCTCGAGGACCCGTGCGAGGCCGCCGTCGTTCGTCAACAGGATGAGGCCTTCGGTATTGATGTCGAGCCGGCCGACTGCGACGAGGCGCGGCAGATCGGGCGGCAGCGCGTGGAAGAGGGTCGGGCGCCCCTCCGGATCGCGAGCGGTGGTGACGAGGCCGCGCGGCTTGTGGAAAAGAAAGAGGCGGGTGCGCTCGCGCTGGGCGAGCCGCTTCCCGTCGACCCGCACGTCGTCGGCGTCGCTGACGTTATAGGCCGGACTGTCAAGCACTCTGCCGTTGACGGTCACCCGGCCTGCCGAGATCCAGGCCTCCGCGTCGCGGCGCGAGCAAAGGCCCGCGCGCGCCATCGCCTTGGCGATGCGCTGGCCTTCGCGGACCTCCGGAACCGATGTCCTCTCGTCGCTCATCTTTTGAAGTCGGCTCCAAACCGCGGAGGCTTCAGATTGCCCGCAGCGCGCGCCTGTCCTAAGCCCGAAGGGCGGGACGCGCCAAACGAAAAACGCGTCGAGGCCGAAACGAGGAAAGGACCCTTGTCAAACGCATCGGACGAGGCGAACGATCCGATGAGCCTCGCCTTCGCCGAGGCGCGAGCGGCCGAAGCGCGCGGCGAAACGCCGATCGGCGTCGCGATCGTCCGCGAAGGCGCGATCCTCGCGCGCGCCGGCAACGGCGTCCGGGAACGCGCCGATCCGACGGCGCACGCCGAAATGATCGCGATCCGCGCCGCGGCCGCGGCGCTCGGCTCCGAGCGGCTCGTCGGCTGCGACCTGTACGTGACGCTCGAGCCCTGCGCAATGTGCGCCGGCGCGATCTCTCACGCGCGCATCCGCCGCCTCTACTACGGCGCGCCTGACCCCAAAGGCGGCGCGGTCGACCATGGGCTACGCTTCTTCCGCCAGCCGACCTGCCATCACGCGCCGGAAGTCTATGGTGGCATCCGGGAACGCCAAGCCGCGACGATGCTGAAGAACTTCTTCGTCGCGAAGCGCTGACCCCGCGCTGACCCCATCCCCGGGTTGCCAAGGGCTCGCGCGGCGTGAGACGATTGCCCTCGATCTCTCGACACCGGGAGGAGCCCATGCCGCATCCACCGTTCCGCGCCGATCATGTCGGCAGTTTCCTGCGACCCCAACGCCTGAGGGAGGCGCGGGAGAGATTCGCCGCCGGCGCCCTCGCGGCCGGAGACCTGCACGCGATCGAGGACGAATGCATCCGCGAGGTGGTGCGGGCGCAGGAGAACGTCGGCCTCAAGGGGATCACCGACGGCGAGTTGCGCCGCACCTATTTCCATGTCGATTTCCTCGAGCGGCTCGAGGGCGTCGAGACGCACTATGGCGAGTTCGTCGCGACGTTCCGCAAGAGCGACGGCACGGAGGTCGGCTTCAAACCGCCGACCATGCATGTCGGCAGCAAGGTCCGATGGGTCGCGCCGATCCAGGGGCCGGATTTCGATTTCCTCAAGTCGGCCACGACCCGGACGCCGAAAGTCTGCATTCCGGCACCATCGATGCTGCACTTCCGCGGCGGGCGCGAGGCGGTCAGCGCGGCGGTCTATCCGAATCTCGAGGATTTCTTCGACGATCTGACCGCGGCGTATCGCGCCGAAGTCGCCGACCTCGCCGCGCGCGGCTGCCGCTACCTTCAGTTCGACGACACCAATCTCGCCTATCTTTGCGACCCCGAGATCCGCGCCCGCACCAAGGCGCGCGGCGACGATCCAGATGCGCTGACGCGTCTTTATTGCCGGCTGATCAACAATTCGATCCGCGACCGTCCAGCAGGCATGACCATCTGCGTCCATCTCTGCCGCGGCAATTTCAAAAGCGCCTGGGTGGCGCAGGGCGGCTACGAGCCGGTCGCCGAGATCCTGCTCAACGAAATGAAGATCGACGGATTCTTCCTCGAGTACGACGACGAGCGCTCGGGCGATTTCGCTCCCCTCCGCTTCGCGCCGAAGAGCGCAACCATCGTGCTCGGCCTGATGAGCTCGAAGCGGGCGGCCGCCGAGCCGAAGGGCGAGATCAAGCGCCGGATCGAGGAGGCGACCAAATACGTGCCGATCGACCAATGCGCGCTCAGCCATCAGTGCGGTTTCTCCTCGACCGCGCACGGCAACGACCTCTCCGAGGCCGATCAGTGGATCAAGCTCGCCCGCCTCGTCGAGATCGCCGAGGAAGTTTGGGGCGGAGCGTAAATTCTTTTTCCCGCTTGCGGGAGAAGTGGCGCCATATGGCGTTTGAAAGAACGCCCCGTTTTTCGGACGCGTTACGGCGCCCGGACGAGGGTGTTCGCGCCACAATTGAGGGACCACGTTGACCGGTCGCGGCTTGGCACGGCTGAGCGACCGGCGATTCATTCGGGGGCCTATGCGAACGCACGCTCTTTTCGCCTGTCTCGCCGCGTTTATGCTTGCGGGCTGCGCGGCGCCGGAGTTCAAAACCTTCTATCTGTCTGCCCGCGACTGGCGCGAAGCGGAGCTCTCGGGCCACGGTCAACTCCGAGTCTCCGACGCGGTCGCCGGCGCCGCGCCTCGCACCATCACCATCCTCGAGGTCGGCGGCCTTCTCGACGCTCCTCGGAACCTGGACCCTAGGCTGCGTCTTCAGGAAGATCGGGCGCGCGCCTTGACGGCGGCGCTCGAGCGGCGTGGAGTGCCTCCCGAAGCCATCGGCGTTGAACTCAAGCCAGCAACCGGCGCCTCGAGCGAGCCGCCGCTGCCGCTCCTCGCCGCGTCGATGGTCATCATCGTCCATTAGTGAGGGGAAAGTGGTGAGCCGCATCGTCGCCGTCCTGAACGGTCCCAACCTCAACCTGCTCGGCAAGCGCCAACCGGAGATTTATGGCCGCGAGACGCTGGCCGACGTCGAGGCGGACTGCCATCGCGTGGCGGCCGAGCTCGGGCTCGAAATTGAGTTCCGCCAGAGCAACCGCGAGTACGAGTTGATCGACTGGATCCACGAGGCGCGCGGTCGCGCCGCGGCCATCCTCATCAATCCCGCCGCCTTCACCCACACTTCCGTCGCAATCCTCGACGCGCTCAACGCCTTCGAAGGGCCGATTATCGAGGTGCATATTTCCAACATCCACAAGCGCGAGGACTTCCGCCGCCATTCCTACGTGTCCGGCGTCGCATCGGGGGTCATCGCGGGCTGTGGCGTACAGGGTTACGAGCTGGCGCTGAGGCGCATCGCGACGCTGGTCGGGACAGGGAAGGCCTGAGTGCCTTGCGGCCCCCGAAAGGCGATGCAGGCCGCGGCTAGGCGAACCTGCCCAGGAAGGAGAACGAAATTGACCAGCCAGGCCCAGCAGACGCTCCCCGTCATCGATCCCGACAATGTCGCCGAGGTTCTGTGCGACGGAATGTTCAACGTCCATGTCGTCGGACCGTTCGCACATCTGACTTTCACGCAGATAAGACCGGAGCCGGGATCGATGTTCGCGAACTCCGCGATCAAGCGAAACTTTGTCGTCCGCGCAAGACTCGTTACGACTCTCGATAATCTCATCGCGCTCCGGGACGCTTTGGCCCGGATGACGCTCGACCAGGGTTCTCCGCCGCCCGCGACCACCGGCGGCACGCGCCACTGATTGGCGAGCCGTGCTCGTTTTCCGACAGCCGGGCACCCAGCCTCACGTGACGACGGCGAGCGCGAAACCGTCCCAGCCCTTGGCGCCGACCGTCTGGATCGCCGTCGCCTCGAGCGCGGCTCGCGCGGCATCATGTCGAACATGCGGCGCACGCCGAGGGCGTCTCGGCCCCCGCCGGCGCCGTCGAGGATCGCGCCCTCACGGACGACATTGTCGACGACGATCACGGTCCCGGCCGCGACAGGCGCAGCGCCGAGGCGAGATAGTTCGCGTTGTTCTCCTTGTCGGCGTCGATGAAGACGAAATCGAACGGCGAGAGCCCCTCGGCCTCGATTATCTTGAGGCTGTCGAGCGCGGCGCCCAGGCCCACCTCGACCCTCTCGGCGAGCCCGGCGCGGGCGATGTTGACCGGCGCCACTTGCGTGCTTTTCGACCGCTTCGAGCGTGATCAGCCGACCATACGGCGGCAGGGCGCGGGCGATGCAGATCGTCGAATAGCCGCCGAGCGTGCCGATCTCCAGCGCTCTGCGCGCGCCCGACATGCGGGCGAGCAGATAGAGCAACTTGCCCTGCGGGGCCGAGACGTCGATCGCCGGTAGGCCAGCGGCCGCGTTGGCGATCAGCGCCGCTTCGAGGTCGCTGTCTTTTCCGATGATCGTGGCGCTGAAAAAGGCGTCGACCGCGCTCCAGCGCTTGTCGTTCATAGAAGGTCTCCTTGCTGACCTGTTGATAGCCGCGATTTTTGCGGCGTTTTTTGGTAATCGGGCAAATTCCGGGGCTAGGTTTTTTAGCTTGGTGCGGGGCTGATGAGGGTTTCGAGGTTTGGGATGTCGGGGCCCTGGATGCAGAGACGGTCTCCGAGGTAGTCGAAGAAGGGGATTTTGAGTTTCATGCAGGTCTTGGCGAGGCCGAGCATGACGTCTCGGGCTTGGCGGCCCTTTTCGCTGACGGTTCCGCCGGAGATCTTGCGCTTGGTGACAAGGCGCGGATGTCGTTTTCCGAGGCGTTGATGTTGAGCGGAATTTCCGGCCTTTCCAGCACGCGCAGAAGTTCGTCCTTGCGCCCGAGCAGGCGCTTCAACAGACGGTCGAGCGTCGCATAAGCGGTTCGGCGCTTGAAGATGCGATTGAATTGCGTGCGCAGAAGGACTCGCCTGTTTCGCGCTGGGGCGAGCTTGTACTCCTTCAGGCGTCCATAGAACCACCAGATGCCCGCGAATTTACCCGATTACCCGATTACCCGATTACCTGATTACGTTTTTGAGCGCAAGCCTTTGCTTTCGTTGATGCGAGCGGCGTGGAAACGGGCTGTAGTGCCGACCAAGCCTATTGCGCGGCCGGGGCGAGGGCGCGAGTCTTGAGCATGTTTTTGCGCTGTAAGATTCGGCGGAAGGACGGCAAGGGGCCCAAAGCAACATCGCGAACCAGCATCCGCCCATTGGCGTGGGCGGCGCAATCGCACGCCGCTCAGCCGGATCGAAACCAAGTCGCATGGAAGCGCCGGCGCAACACGGTCCTCTGGGAACAGCGCGATCTGCTTCGCCCCTCCGTTGTCGCTGAAGAGATCGCCTGGGCCAACGCCGCGCGTTGGCCGTCGTTGATCTCGCCGAGGTACAACGCCTGGCGTTGAATCGCCCGCCCGCCCCGAACGCGCCGGTTCTCCACCATCGACCAACTTCGATGCTCTCGAACTCTCGCGTCACGCCGAACCGGAAGACGATCACCGCATCTTGCTGCAGCGCCTCAAACTCGATCTTCCCGCCCAGCCGCGGTCAAAAGTCATGGGTTCTCTTCAGGCCTGATCCGCGCGAGACCTCACGCCCCTGTAGCGCCGACTTTCAGCCTCCATCCCAAGCAATTTCAACGCTTAGAAGGCGCGAAAGTCGCCAGTTGGTGAAGTCGGGCTAACTCTCGCCTTCGGCGGAGCGCTCGCAAGCCCAGTCGATCCCCGGATCGATCTTTCATTCAGATTTTCAGTCCTTCGCGATTGGATCAAGCCCTTGCGTCGCAAACCGCTCTCTCAGCACCAATGCAGCCC
This sequence comes from Roseiarcus sp., assembly GCA_035656495.1. Lineage (GTDB taxonomy): Bacteria > Pseudomonadota > Alphaproteobacteria > Rhizobiales > Beijerinckiaceae > Roseiarcus. The sequence continues at coordinate 269 of DASRSL010000239.1, read as the reverse complement.
AGACTCCACCAACAAAAACATATGTTTATGGACGGAGACTAGCTACTTTCCGGCGCAAAATTGACGGCCGAAACCGCGTCGGTTTCGTAGCCCGGCGAGGTTGAAATCTGCAAGGCCGAACGGTTTTGGGCCTGACGGCTGACGCCGCCGAGGCAACGATCAGCTTGCGATGTTTTTGTGACGAATGGCCATCGACAGGAAGCCGCGAATCAGTCTCATTTATAAGAATGAGACGAAAGCGACTGGTCGCGAGGCGCGAGAAGCTGGTG